>CAXUAZ010000272.1:0-2005 GCA_964249195.1 uncultured Chthoniobacterales bacterium | reverse complement strand
GCAGTTGCCGCGCGAAAGCATGGCGAAGTGGACAAAATCCGGGGGTGAGATCTTTTTGCCGGAAGGCGTGACTTTTTCTCCGCTCTGCTCTTCCTGGTCCAGGCCCCACGGGGCTGTCGCTTCGAGCCTGTGCAGACCGAAGGCGGTTATGTGCAGCGTTCTGAAGATGTCTGTTATCGGGTCCAATTTAGCCTTCCCCTCTTTTGGATGAATAGACAAAAGTTTTGGACTCCCGAGCAGTTCTCGTCCACCGCCAAAGAACTCTACTCCAGTGTACTGAGTGTTTAAGATCTACCGAAGGGAGTAATTATGGGCAGGCTTGAAGGAAAAGTTGCAGTCATCACGGGTGGCGCTACCGGCATCGGCCGCGCCGCAGCAAAGCGCTTCATCGAGGAGGGCGCCTTCGTCTTCATCTTCGGCCGCCGGCAGGAAGCGCTCGACGCCGCTGTGGCCGAGCTCGGGCCCAATGCCCGCGCGGTGAAGGGCTCGGTCTCGGATGAGGCCGACCTCGACCGACTCTACGCGGCGGTGAAGGCCGAGCGCGGAACCCTCGACATCGTCTTCGCCAATGCCGGGGCGGGAAGCCCGCTTCCGCTCGGCAAGATCACCGCCGAGCACATTGACGAAACCTTCGACACAAATGTGAAGGGTACGATCTTTACGGTCCAGAAGGCGCTGCCGCTGATGCGCCAGGGCGGTTCGATCATCCTGACCGGATCGAGCGCAGGCACCACGGGCGCCCCGGGAATGAGCGCCTACAGCGCGAGCAAGGCGGCAGTGCGCAACCTCGCGCGGACCTGGGCGGAGGACCTGAAGGGCACCGGCATCCGGGTCAACGTGCTGTCGCCCGGGGCGACGGCCACTGAACTCGCGAAGGCAGCGCTCGGCGAGGAGGGCCAGAAGGCCTACGGCGCGATGACTCCGCTCCAGCGCATGGCCGATCCGGCGGAGATCGGGGCGGCGGCCGCCTTTCTCGCGTCGTCGGACAGCAGCTTCATGACCGGCAGCGAGGTCGCCGTCGACGGTGGCCTGGCGCAAATCTGACCCCGGCGCGGTCCCGCGGTGGGCTCACCAGCCCCGCCATTCGCAGGACCACGCCTCTCAAGCTTTACAACAAAAAACACGAGAAGAGATAAATGTTTATGAAAAACCTAGAAGGCAAGATTGCAGTCATCACGGGCGGAAGCAGCGGGATTGGCTTGGCCACAGCCAAACGCTTCGTGGAAGAAGGTGCGCACGTCGTGATCACCGGGCGACGAGAGAAAGAGCTGAAGGAGGCCGCCGCCTTCATCAACAGAAACGTTACGACGGTCGTGGGCGACGTGTCGCGCTTGGAAGATCTGGACCGGCTCTATGCCGTCGTGAAAGAGAAACATGGTCACATCGACATTCTCTTCGCGAACGCGGGCGCAGGGACAATCGCACCGCTCGCGGTAGCTACTGAGGCGCATTTTGACCAGACCTTCGACGTGAACGTAAAGGGAATGTTCTTTACGGTGCAGAAGGCCCTTCCCCTCTTCAAAGACGGCGGTTCGATTATCCTGAACTCTTCGGTCTCAAACGTGCTCGGGCTTCCAGGATTTACTGCTTACGCCGCGAGTAAGGCGGCTGTGCGCAACTTCGCGCGCGGCTGGACTATGGAATTGAAAGACCGCAAGATCCGCGTGAATGCCATGAGTCCCGGAGCGATCGACACCCCTGCCTTGGCGACGACGACAGGCCTTACCGCTGAACAGGCCGAGCAGGCAGTCGCACAGTTCACCGCGCAGATCCCGATGGGCCGCAGAGGCATGCCCGAGGAAATCGCTGCGGCAGTTGCGTTCCTCGCCTCCGCTGAAAGTTCTTACATCACCGGTATAGATCTTCCCGTTGATGGGGGCATGGCGCAGGTCTGACCCCGACGCGGTCCCGTGTCTGGCCTCCTGCCCTGCCAGCCGTGGGACCACACAAATCAAACTTTGTTCTAACCGTAACGGAGATCCCGATGTACGAACAATCCAAGCTA
>CAXUAZ010000271.1:0-2027 GCA_964249195.1 uncultured Chthoniobacterales bacterium | reverse complement strand
ACCAATCCACGAATCGTCTCAGGCGCCCATGACCTTGACAAGAGGAAAATACGACCAAATTGGACTTTTCTTCAACCGGGCGCGGTGACGCTCAGAAATTATCCTCTTGGGCTTTAAAGTTAGCGATGCTTTAACGGCCAATCCCGTGGAGCCAGGGGCTCTTCCTTGGCTTCAGCACGCAGTTGCCTAAGACGATAACCCCGCCCACAAAGCGTTATCGAACGCTCCATTGAAGGGGTAATTACCCAATGCCGCCAAGTCTAGCGACGACTCGTAAGATGCCGTATTTGGCCATTGATGCCGGATTTTTTCGATCGGCAATCCTGGATGACAGATGCCCGGAAGCAGATATCGATCAAGAGCTTCTCTGGCAATTGAGTCAAGCCACTCCCCTAGTCCCTTGTAACCGGTGAAAACCTTTTCTAATTCCGCGTCGACTAGGGTATCTCCTTGTAGATTGCATCCGAAGTGCACCCGACCGAGTAATTCATTCTTTTCGGCAGGTGTAAGCAGTTCATTGCGAACGTGCAGGAAAGGAAGTTTGGTCGCATATCTCCCCGGCTGCCACCACAACTCGGCATTTACTTTCCTTGAGATATTGCTTTCGCCCGCAGATTGCCCAGCGATCCACCAAGCAGGACAGTAAACTTGCCAGCGCCCACTCTCGTGAACCAATCCGATCTGATGGTCTAAGTGCCAAGAGCCCCTCTCTATATAGTCTGGCGCCTGATGGATATGCTGAAGAAAACGTTTGTAGATTCGTTTGTGCAATCCGTATGCGTGAAGGCGGTTCACGTTACTGCCCCGCCAAATTGGTGAGCCGGCATAAAGTTCTTGAGGCTCCTTGAGATGCTGCCCGCCTAAATAGACCTGCTCCCAGCCCGCAGGGATGGCCGGAAGGAACCGCTTCAATATTGAAGCGCTTCGTTCGTGAAAGATTACATCGTCTTCAAGGATCAAACAACTCTCTACGCCTTGGAGCGCTGCATCTTGAACGACGCGCGAATGTGTCTGCAAGCAGCCCCAAGCGTGGTTACCCCCGCGAAAGTAGGCTGGCGCGGGGCATGTGTCTCCGTCTACGGCTTCAATCCACGTTATTTGTCCAACGTGCAGGACGCCGAGCTCATCAAGATGCGCGTTGAGTCGCTTCCTGCGATCCGGTCTTCGGGACAGATTTAGGACATAAATTTTTTCGAAGAATTCAGTTAAAGTCGCTGACATGTTTGATCGAGGATAATTACTCTTGAGCTGAAGTCGATGTTTCGCAACGTTATCGCACATTCGGGAGACAGGTCAGAAGGTGCCAAACGGGCGCACTCTATTTCGTCGGAGGACGGACTCAAGCGTGCCGCAGGAGATTGAACGGCACAAGCAACGCAAAACGGAGCCGTCCTCGGCGCGGGCCAAGATGGGGTTCGGGCGCAGGTCTGAGTTACCGCTGAGTGCTCTGAGCACGAGCGCCAAGCGGCGGCGCGCTAGGAGCAGCGCTCCGCTTTGGCGCGAACCCAAGGAGCGGCAGGAGGGTCCAAGCCCGAGCAATTAGGTCAACTTCACCCATCGCGAGAGCCGCATCGTGAAAGCGAAAAGTGGTGATAACCTTGCCCAAACTTACAACACGCAAGCAGCCGTGGACCTCAAGAGCTGACCAATCGTCGGTCGGCGGGTAATCGACGCGCTCAACGACAAGCAACAGCTCGAACCACCCAAATGCGAGGTCGAGGCTGCGAGACTGGTGGCAAACGTACTGATTGGCAGCGGTTTTGCCCGGAGTGGGCTGAAAGCTACTTGCGCAGTGCCTCTGCCGCAAAACCGCTTGCGGCAAGCCCTCCCCATCTCAGGGCAGTTTTACTCTCGCTTTGGGGGTTTTAATTGTGGATGAACAAACCATTTCAAGCGGCCAGCGCGTCGCGGTAAACATAGTTCCTCTTCAGTCCAACGTCCAATGCCGACAGGCTGCTAGAGAGGGGATTTTTCTCCAGCAGCAAAGACTTGCATTTGGCCATTGATGCAGGATAACTGAAGATTAT
>CAXUAZ010000270.1:1819-2165 GCA_964249195.1 uncultured Chthoniobacterales bacterium | reverse complement strand
CAGCACCAGCGCGCGCCCGCCCGGCCGCAGGACGCGCCGCATCTCGCGCAACGCCCCTGGCCAGTCCGCCATGTTGCGCAACCCGAAGGCGACCGTCACGGCGTCGAACGATCCGCTGGCAAACGGCAGGCGCGTCCCGTCCGCCACAACCAGGCGGGCGAGTCCCCGGTCTCGCGCGGCGCGCAACATCGGCGCGCAAAAATCCGCGCCGACGACCGTCGCCGCCGGGCACGCCTTGGCCAATGCGGCCGCCAGCACCCCGCTCCCCGTCGCCAGATCCAGAATGACCGATGGCTCCCAGCCGCGCACGATGGCCACAGCGCGTCTTCGCCACCCGGCGTCGAGG
>CAXUAZ010000270.1:0-1809 GCA_964249195.1 uncultured Chthoniobacterales bacterium | reverse complement strand
CGCCTGATTCTTCCATCGCGCCGATTCTGACAGGCGGCAATTGACCTTCGGAGTGGTTATCTTTTAGCACGGGATCGGCTGGTGTCGAAAAGTTGGCACGCGCCGATTGGCCGTCGCGTGCGTCAAGAATAGTTGAGAATGGGTGCCGGAGCAGCCGCGAGATTGCAGAAAGTTGATGATCCGAAGGCGCAATACCCTCCCCCATTGGTGCCTGTGCGATGGCGATGCCCGGCTGGCGCCGCTCCAAATAGCTCGGGGATGCGGTTTGCGGCGGCAACGATGGCACTTTGGCAGGGGAGTTGCTGTGCATCCGCGAACCTCTCGACCGCCGAAATCAACACGTCCGCATCTCCTGCTTTATGATCGCCGTTGGCCTTCCCGAATCACACACTGGAAACGTTGTCATTGATACCTTTGTCAAAGGCGGCCCAGTCATGTGGCCGATTCTCATCACGTCGATTGTCGCGGTGACGGTGCTCCTCGAGCGCATCGTCTTCTGGGTGCGCCAGAGCAATCTTCGGGAAAGCGCGAAGGTGGAAAAAACGTTTACCGCCGTCGAGAGCGGCGACGTGAAGGGCGCCTCCGCCATCGCCCGAACCTCGCAGGACCCGCGGCTGCGCACCATCTGGCACGGCTTGAACCATTCGCATTCGACCATGCAAAGCGCCCTGCAGGTCGCCTCGGGCCTGGAACTGCAGCGCGCCAGCCGTTTTCTTGGGGTCATGGACACGATCATCACGCTGGCGCCGTTGCTGGGACTCCTGGGCACGGTGACGGGCATCATGGGCGCCTTCAATGCCGTCGGCCAGAACGGCCTGGACCCGGCGTCGGTCAGTTCGGGCATCGGCGAGGCGCTCATCGCAACGGCGTGCGGCTTGAGCATCGCGATGGGAACGCTGATTCCCTACAACTTCTTCACGGCGCGGGTTGAGCGGCTGAAGTTCGAATTGGAAACCGCTTCGACGAACCTCGAGGTCATGATCGAAAACCTCAACCTGGGAGAGCAAACATGACGCTGAACTCAGCCACACCGCATAAGAAGGCGCGGATCGAGATCATCCCGCTGATCGACATCATGTTCTTCCTGCTCGCCAGCTTCATGCTGGTAAGCCTGAGCATGATCCGGCTCCAGGCGATCCAGACCAATCTGCCCTCCGCCAGCACGGGCGCCAATGTGCCCAAGCCGGATTTCATCGCGATCGGGATCGACAAGAATAATCTCTTTTACTTCAACAAGGAGACCACTCCTTCGCCGGCCGACGATCTGATTCCCAAGCTGCAACCCTTTTACAAGGAGAAGCAGGATGAATTGAAAGTGTTCATCAACGCTGACCAGGAAGCGCAATACAACAGCGTCGTGACGGTGTTGGACAAGTTGCGCGCGATGGGGATCAAAAAGGTGTCGTTCCCGGTAAAGGCGAATAACAAATTCACGCCCGGAGGCGCGAAGGCGCTTGCCGCCGGCGCATCGGCCCCGCCTGCTCCCGTCGCTTCGCCGGCGCCGTAGACCCGCGCTTGCGTTATGTCCGAAAGCCTCTTTGCGAATAGGCCGCTTCGCCGGGGCCGGCTGGCTCTGATGCTGGGCGGTTCATTGGTCCTTCACTTTGCGCTGGTGGGGTTGGCGGCCATCTGGCCGACTCCCAAGAGCTACCAGTTGCCCGAGCCGATCACCGAAATCGGGCTGGATGATAAATTGGGCGAAGAAGTGCAAAAGCTGGTCGTGGCGGAGGATGCGCCGACCCCGCCGCCCGAGGCTACGCCAGAGCCAACTCCCCCTCCGCCGGAGGAGGAGACCCCTCCCCCCACGGA
>CAXUAZ010000269.1:0-2171 GCA_964249195.1 uncultured Chthoniobacterales bacterium | reverse complement strand
CGGTGTGCTGCTGGGTTGGGCCGAGCACCAGCGCCGCAGGGGCGGCGCCCGGCGTTTAGTTTGTTGCCCGAGACCGACGTGCCGAGCCTGCGGGACCAAGTTCCGGTCTACGTCCCGGCCGCCCCGGCGCCGACGCCGGCCGTGCCGGTGTCAGGATTGGATAACGGCGGGTTGTTGCTGTTGCACTGAAAAAGCATGACGGAGGGGACGGCGCGGTTCACATTACGCGTCCCTATGAGCAAGAGCCGTTACCGCACGCACGATTGCGCCCAACTCCGCCCGGCTGATGCCGGTCAATCCGCCACGCTCGCCGGCTGGGTAGCTTCGCGCCGGGACCATGGCGGCGTCATCTTCATCGATCTGCGGGACCGCGAGGGGCTCACCCAGGTCGTGTTCCGCCCCGAGGAACATGCGGCCGTCGCCGAGACCGCGCACGGCTTGCGCTCGGAAGACGTCATCAGCGTGCGCGGGACCGTCGCCATCCGGCTCGAGGGCAAGGAAAACGCCGACCTCGCCACGGGCGGCATCGAGCTGGTCGCCGACGCATTGACGATCCTCAATAAATCCGAGCCCCCCCCGTTCCCGCTCGACGAGGAGATTGGCAACGAAGATCTCCGCCTGAGCAACCGTTACCTCGACCTGCGCCGCCCCCGGCTCGCGCGCAACCTCAAGCTGCGCCACCGCATCGCCAAGGCGGCGCGCGATTACCTCGACGCCGCCGGTTTTCTCGAAATCGAGACGCCGATCCTCTCCAAAAGCACGCCGGAAGGGGCGCGGGATTTCCTCGTGCCGAGCCGGCTGAGCCCCGGGTCGTTTTACGCGCTGCCGCAGGCGCCCCAGCAGTACAAGCAGCTCCTCATGGTAGCCGGGCTCGACAAATATTTCCAGATCGCGCGCTGCTTCCGCGACGAAGACTTGCGCGCGGACCGGCAGCCGGAATTTACCCAAATCGACATCGAGGCGTCGTTCGTGACTTCGGACGACATCATCGCGCTCGCCGAGGGCCTGCTCGCCGCCGCGTACAATGCCGCGCGCGGCATCGAGTTGCCGCGGCCGTTTCCGCGCCTCACCTACGCCGAGGCCATGAACCGCTACGGGAGCGACAAGCCGGACACCCGTTTCGGTCTCGAGTTGACCGATCTGGGCGATACGTTTGCGGCCAGCCAGTTCAAGGTGTTTCGCGGCGCGCTCGACGCGGGCGGGGTCGTGAAGGCGATCAACGCCAAGGGGTACGCCGGGATCACGACGGGGCAGATCGAGGAGTTGACCGCGATGGCCAAACAGTACGGAGCCAAGGGGCTCGCATTCATCAAGGTCGAGGGCAGCGAATGGAAGTCGCCCATCGTCAAATTTTTCAGCGAGGCCGAAAAAGCGGCGTTGACTGCGAAGCTCACCATCGAGGAGGGGGACCTGATCCTCTTCGGAGCCGATCGCGCGGAGGTCGTCTGCGAGGTGCTGGGCCGCATCCGGCTGCGCGTGGCCGATATTCTCAAGCTGGTGACCGATCCGAACCAACTCAACTTCCTGTGGGTCGTCGACTTTCCGCTGCTGGCGTTCAACGCCGAGGAAAACAAGTGGGACGCCGTGCACCACCCGTTCACCCGCCCGCTCGCCGAGGACGAGGCGCGGCTCGGCACGGGCGATTTTGCCGGGATGCGCGCGCAGGCCTACGACGTGGTCCTCAACGGCGTGGAACTCGGCGGGGGCAGCATCCGGATTCACGAGCCGGAGCTCCAGGCGCAACTTTTCGCCGCACTGGGCGTCAACCCCGAGCAGCAGCAGAAGCAGTTCGGCCACATCCTGCGCGCGTTTCGCCATGGGGCGCCGCCGCACGGGGGGCTCGCGTTCGGGTTCGACCGGTTGGTGATGATGATGTGCCAGGAGGATAACATCCGGGAAATCATCGCGTTTCCCAAGAACAACCGGGGCGTCGACCTGATGAGCCAGTCGCCGGCGGAAGTCGACCCGCGGCAACTGCGCGACTTGCATTTGCAGCCGACGGTCAAGGCGCCGCCGAAGGTCTGAGCGGGTATATATTGGAAGGGAGTTGCGTGATGGTCCGCTTGTCGCCCTGGGGTTGGCCGCTGGTTGCGCTGGCGTTCCTGCTGGCTTGCGACTCGGCGTCGGCCCAGCGCCGCCGCACGACGCCGCCCTTCCAATCCCCGGCGGCC
>CAXUAZ010000268.1:0-2175 GCA_964249195.1 uncultured Chthoniobacterales bacterium | reverse complement strand
CCCCGCAAGGGGACTCTTCGCATCATCCGCGACCTGTTGAAACGCGAGGACGCAAAATCGTAGCGTTCATGTCTCCCTCCGCGTTGCCAGAACTCCCTTGGGTGATCGATCTTTCTGATCGCGCCAAGCTGCGGCTCACAGGCGGCGACCGGGTCCGCTTTCTCAACGGTCAGGTAAGCAACGACGTTCGCCGCGCCTCGCCCACAAAAGCGGTCTACGCGTGCGTGATGACGATCAAAGGCAAGATGGGCGGCGACGCGTTCATCCATGCCGGTCCCGATTGCCTTCTGCTCGACGCCCCGGCCGAACTGCGCGAGACCCTCTTCGCCCGCCTGGACCGCTACATTATCGCCGACGACGTGACCTTGGAAGACGTCACCGACAACTTCACACTCTACCATCAGGTGGGAACGGAAACCGACGGCGTTAGTTCCGAGCGGCTTGGCCAGCCGGGCGTCGATCTCTGGGGCGCTGCCGGCGCCCCTCCCCCACCGGGCAACGCACTCACTGCCCCGCAAGCGGAGTACGCCCGGATCCACGCCGGCGTCCCGCAATGGGGCGCCGAGTTAACCGAGGACACGCTCCCGGCCGAGGCGGACCTCGAGGGCCGCGCGGTGGACTTTGCCAAAGGCTGTTATATCGGCCAGGAGGTGGTCTCGCGGATCAAGAGCGTCGGCCACGTCAACTGGAACCTTCGTGGTTTGCGCGCTCCCGGCCTCGCCGACGGCATGACCTTCGCCGCGCCCGACGGCAAAACGATCGGCCGGGTCACCAGCGTTGCGCCCCCGCTTGACGGCGCCGCGGCGATTGCGCTTGGATACGTGCGCCGCGGCTTCGAAGCCCCCGGGACCGTGCTCCCGTCATCCGCCGGCGAAGTCGAAGTCTGCGCCCTGCCTTTCCCATCATGAAAACCTACCCCATTCTTCTCTTGTTGCTGGCTGCCATCTGCTGCGCCGGAGCAGCGTCTGCGGCCGAGGCCGTGCTCCACCTGCGCGTTGGCGACGCCAAGGAGGATCAACTCGTAGTCATCGCGTTGGACGAAAAAGATGCGCCGGTCACGGTGGAAAACTTCAAGAAGCTCATCAGCCAGAAGTTTTACAAAGGAATGGCCATCCACCGGATCGTGCCTGAAACCCTCGTGCAGATGGGTGACCCGTTCAGCCGGCGCAGGAAGGATCGCAGCGCGACCGGCACCGGCGGCCCTGGTTACACGCTGCCGGCGGAGATCCACGAGAAGCACGTGCGCGGGTCGGTGGCGATGGCCGCCCTGCCGCCGGCGATCAACCCAGCGCGGCTGTCCAATGGCAGTCAATTTTACATTACGTTGCGGCCGTTGCCCGAGCTCGACAAAGACTACACGGTTTTCGGGCATGTGACTTCCGGCCTGGAGCTGCTGGACTCGATCAGCCGCCGTGGGCGCGACACGAACGATTACCCGTTGGAGGCGGTGACGATCCAATCGGTGGAGCTGCGCTGAGTTTCGCGAAAAAACTGCGTGCGAGAGCTTGTCAGCCATAGGGTTATCTCCTATAGGAATGGTCCCTCCCGTCCAGACTGCCGATTAAGTCTGCGACGCAGGCGGGAATTCGGCACGGGTAGATACCGAAGTGGCCAAACGGGGTGGACTGTAAATCCACTGGCTTACGCCTTCGAAGGTTCGAATCCTTCTCTGCCCAAGCTGCTGAACCAACCGTTTACGCGTGTGACGGGGTATGCCTGCCGCCCGCTGGGGGCGATCTCGGCCATCAGCCAGGCGCATCGCGAATCCCGTTTTCACATGCTGGAATACGTATTGTAACGTGTTGGAACGCCTTGGGCTGAATAACTTGTCGCAAGAAAAAGCACCCTATGATGCGCAACGGGCATTCGCTGTACGCGTTTGCCGGTGCGCGATAGGTTGGATTGTCAAAGAACGAGCGTTTGATCAAGGTTCAACGCTCTCTTGATTTCTACCACATCAGGCCACGCTTGTCAATGACTATTTTTCACAACCGTGCTTTGAAGCGTGACGCGCGAAGGCTCGCATCAAGGGAAAAAGATACATCTCCGTAAATTAGCCTTGCCGAATCAGGGCTCGGCTGCCAGCGTTGGGTCATGCGCGCTTTCCCCTGGCTGCGTCTCGTCGTAATAAGTGGTTTGTCCCTTGCCGCGACGCTCGCCCCGGCCCAAACCCCC
>CAXUAZ010000267.1:0-2195 GCA_964249195.1 uncultured Chthoniobacterales bacterium | reverse complement strand
GGGAGGGCGGCGGCGCGAGAGGCCGCTCCGCGGGCGCGATCGGCGCGCCGGGCGGGCGAACTTCGGCGTAGGGTTGCCAGGCGGTCAAGCCGGCGCGCCACACCAGCGTGGAAGCAATGATCTCGCCCCGCCGCACGAGGCCCTCGAGTTCGCCCTCGTCCACCGGGCCGATCTGCCGGCCGTCGTTCGCGTAAAACCAGTTCATGTCATCTTGGAGCTGCTGCCGCACAAGATGGCACGAAACCGTCCCGGCGGGCGCAAATACCGGGAGGTCCTGAGGTACGGTGGCGGAAACTCCCCGCTTCAGGTGGGGAACATTCCCACCTTACCAAATGCTGGCGGAAGCTGGATGCTCAAAGTCCTTGCATGCCAACGCTCAGGTTGAGTGCTCGATGACAGGACCCCATTCCCCAATGATCGCGCCTGCTGTCCCGCTGTCGGGAAACCCCTCCTCCGAAAGTCAGGGAAACGCCAACGCGCGCATCGTGGTGGTCGACGATCATTCGGTGGTGCGCGAACTTTTGAAGTTCCGCCTGAGCCGCATCGAAGACCGCACGTACGACGTGGTCGGCGAGAGCGGGACAGGGCAGTCGGCCGTCGAAGTGTGCCTCCGGGTCCGCCCGGACATCCTCCTGCTCGATCTGATCCTGCCCGGCATGAACGGCTGCGACGTGATGCGGCGGCTGATGCCCGAGCTGCCGATGCTGCGGGTGCTGTTTTTCTCCGGCGCAACCCGGCTGGCGTTGATCACCGAGGCGATCCAGCTTGGCGCGGCGGGGTTCGTGAGCAAGCTGCGGCCCTGGCAGATGGTGCTCGACGCCGTGAACCTCGTGGCCGACGGCGGCCGCTACTTCGATCCGACCGTGGCGCACCTCGTCATGCAGCCGCCGGCGCAGTCCGAGTGGCAGACGCTCACGCCGCGCGAGCGCGAAGTCGTGCAGCTCATCGCCGAAAGCCGCACCACCAAGGAGATCGCGCAGTTCCTGGGCCTCAGCGTCAAGACGGTGGATAAACACCGCACCCGCATGATGGAGAAGCTGCATTTGCACGATTCGGCGGCCGTCACCCGCTTTGCGATCCAGGCGGGCCTGATTTCCGTGGATTAACGGCGTTTCGTCCGCGGCGCGGTCAGATGTCGTCGCTCTGGGTCATGGCATCCTGGGAGCGCAGCAGATCGTGCAGCGTCAGGATTCCGATGATCGCGCCGCCGGCCTTGTCGAGGACCAGCGTGACGCCTTGATCGGACGCGATCAGGCTCGCCTGCGCCTGCCGGATCGTGTCTTCGCGAACACAGCACCCGGCGGCGGCCACGGCGGGCGCCGCGCCGGCCGCGAGCGCCCTTGACGCCTCGGCGCGCAGCAGGATCCCCGGAGGATCGCTCTGCACCGGGAAGCGCGAAAACGGATGCGCCTCCAGAACCGCGCGCAGCCGGTCGGGCGCAAGATCGTCCGGGGATTGCAAAACGACCGGCGCAAAGTTCGCAATCGCGGCCACCGGATAACCCATAAAGCTGCGCAGATCGCGCGGCGGCATCACCGTCCGCAACGCGTGTCCCTGGTCCAGGAGCGCCTGCTCGTAGAAGTTGTGCTCCGACAACGAACGGCTGATCGCCTGACTGACCAGACAGCCGAAGAGCAACGCCGGAACGAGCGCGAACTCATGCGTCATCTCAAAGACGATCAGGATGGAGGTGAGCGGCGCGCGCACCACGGCGCCGAGGCACGAGCTCATCCCGATGATCGTCAAGAGGGCGTGATCGTCTCCCGACATGGTCAACCCCGCGGCGTGCGCCAGGCCCGAGAGGGCCGCGCCGCACATGGCGCCCAGGAACAGGTTCGGCGCGAAGATGCCGCCGCATCCGCCCGTCCCGTACCCCAGCACGGTCGCGATGAATTTCCCGGCCAGGAGAGCCAGCGCGAGGCGCCACGTCAGCAGGTTGTGCAAGCCTTGGGTCAGATCGTCGTACCCCAGGCTGAAAACCCCGAGATGCCCGGTGGGAAGAAAGATCGCCACGCCGATCGCCCAGCTCACCGCGGCGCCGAGCGCCGGCCGCAAGACCATGGGCAACCCGCCGAAGGCCGATTCGCGCCGGCTGAGGAGGCGGCCGGGCAGGCTCAGGCCATAATCGAGCCGTTGTGCCGCGACCATCCGGCCATCGACGCCTACCAATACTGGCTGGCCAGCGTTCTTCAGGT
>CAXUAZ010000266.1:0-2217 GCA_964249195.1 uncultured Chthoniobacterales bacterium | reverse complement strand
CTCCCGCCCTTGGCTCCGGCAGTTGACTCACCAGCAGGCGAATGTTCTGCCAGAGCGCCAGCCGCCGCCGTTCACCCGCCTCCGACAGCAGGAAATCCACCGCCGCCGAAGCAGCCGCCGCGAGCGCGGGAGGTTGCGCGGTGGAGTAGATGAACGAGCGCGCGCGATTAATCAGCAAATCAATTAGACTGCGCCGCCCCGCCAGATAACCGCCGCTGCCCCCCAGCGCCTTGCTCAGCGTGCCCATCTGGATGTCGACCCGCTTTTCCAACCCCAACTCCGCCGCCAACCCGCGCCCGTGTTCCCCCACGACGCCGACCGCGTGCGCCTCGTCGAGCAGCAGCAGCGCGCCGTATTTCTCCTTGAGCTCCACCAGGTCGGCCAACGGCGCGCGATCGCCGTCCATGCTGAAGACGGACTCGGTTAAAATGATCACGCGCGCCTCGGGGTGTTCGCGTTGCGCCCAGAGGAGGTGATCCTCCAACTTCCCGAGCGCGTTGTGCGGAAAGACGCGCAAGACGGCGTGGCTCGCCCGCGCCGCGTCGACCATGCAGGCGTGCGAAAGTTTGTCGAGGATCAGGACGTCGTGCCGATCCACCAGCGCGCTCAAGGCGCCCCATGCGGCGGCGTATCCGCTAGAAAAGGTCAGCGCAGCCTCGGCGCCTTTAAACGCGGCGAGTTTTTCCTCGAGCTCGACGTGCGCGCCGCGGGTGCCGCTGACCAGCCGGGAGGCGCCCGCCCCCACCCCATCGCGGTCGATCGCCGCCTTGGCGGCCTCGCGCAGGAGCGGATCGTCGGCGAGCCCGAGGTAATCGTTGGAGGCAAAATTGACCAGCCGCGCGTGGCTGGCGAGCTCGACCGTGCCATCGGGGGACGCCTCCATCGGGCGCAACCGACGATGAAGCGAACGCGAGCGCAACCCGCGCAGTTCCGCTTCAAACGTGTCGTGCATCCATCGCCTTATACCGGTCGGGAACTGAAATCCACTCCTTGGGCGTCTGCTCGCGGGCGGAATCGCGTTCGTGGCAAGGGGGCGGAATGCAACGCAAAGGCGCAAAGACGCAAAGGGGGAAACGCAGAGAAGAGGGAATGCAGACCTGATTTTTTCCTTTGCGTTTCCCTCTCTGCGTCTTTGCGCCTTTGCGTTGCATTCCGCCTACGAACGGCCAGAAACGTCCCGACTAGAGTTGCGAATCGGTCGGTTGCTCGTCGGCGATGAGCCCCCAGGTGAGCAACGATTGGGAATCGTTCCAGATCGATTTATTATCGCCCAGGCAGACGGAGATCACGGTGCGCGTGCCGTTCGTCGCGCTGGAGACGAGGCAATGGCCCGCGAGCTCAGTGTAGCCGGTCTTCATGCCGTTGCAGAGCGGGTAGCGGGCGAGGACTTTGTTGGTGTTGGTAAATTCCTGCACGCGCCCGCTGTTGTATTGGAACGTCAACTTCTGCGTGGCGACGACCGATCGCAGGAACGGGCTCGCGTACGCGGCGCGGGCGATCTTCGCGAGGTCGCGCGCGGTTGAGTATTGCGGCTGGCCGGGGCTGGGCAGGCCGTTGGGATTGACGAAATGGCTGTCGTGACCGCCGAGTTGGGCGACGCGCAGGTTCATTTTCTCGGCAAACTCCTCGTAGCTGCCGGCGTGATCGCGCGCCAGGCAACGCGCGACGTCGTTGCAACTGTGGACGAGCAGCGCGGTGATCAATTCGCGGCGGGTGTAGATTTCGCCGGGGCGGAAATCCAGCTTGGTTGGCTCGCAATTGATGTCGGCGGGCTCGACGCGCACCGTTTGATCGAGGTTGCCCGCCTCCACGATGATGAGCGCGGTGAGCAGCTTCTGGGTGCTGGCGATGGCTCGATGAATATCGGCGTTCTTCTCGTATAGGATGCGGCCCGTCCCCGGCTCGAAGACCAGCACCGATTGCGCGCGGACGTTGGGCGCCTGCGCCGGGTCGGGAATGGCGGAGAGCGGCGTGGGCTCTTCGGCGGCGTTGGCGGGGGCGGCGGCGCGCTGCGTCGATTTCGAGGCCTTCTTGCGCGCGGCGTCGGCGTCGGGGACGGCCGCAAACTGGAGGCCCACGCAGGCGGCGAGCGCAATGAAAAGCAGACGGGGTTTCACGCGGACTCCTTTACTCGCCCGCCTCTCCGCCCGCAAGGGCGGAAGCGCCTCCGTTTCACTGGCCGCGGCCCATCTCGATGGCGCGCTCGGTGGCGGCGCG
>CAXUAZ010000265.1:0-2219 GCA_964249195.1 uncultured Chthoniobacterales bacterium | reverse complement strand
GACCGGCTGGGCGGACGCGTTGAAGGCCCAGGGGAACACCGCCGATACGTTCCGCGCCGCGTTGGGCGACGAGGCATCCAGCCAGATCGATTGGCCGGTGAACAGCTCGCAACCCGCCCCGATCGTCAGCTTCGACGTGCGCGACCGCGCCGCCGCCCAGAAGCTCCTCGATAGTCTCGCCGCTGCCCGGATCGAAGACGGCCCCGTCTGGCAAAAAACGCCGCCCGACAAAGGGCTCGTATTGTACACGTTGAACCTCCCCAACGTCATCTTCGTGAGCCCCACCCTTACGTTGACGGACAAACATTTGATCGCGGGCTTGAACCCGAGTGACGTCCGCGCCGCCGCGACGCGCGAAGGGGCCGGCGCCATGGCGCAGACCGAACGCTACAAGACGAGCTCAGCCGCCGTGGTCAAACCCAACGTTGCCTTTGCCTACGTGGACGCCCGGGCTTTCTTCGAGCGGACCTACGGGGTGTTGAAGCCGGCGGCCTTGATGGGCGCGGCAATCTTCGCGCCCCAGATCAGCGACTACGCGGACCTGAGCAAACTACCGGCGGCGGAGACGATCTCCCGGCATCTCTCGCCCACCGTGTTTTCCGAAGCGGCCGATGCGCAGGGGGTTACCATCGAGTCGCTGGGGTCGGTTACCGTCGCGCAGGCGGTTGCCGGGCTGGCGGTTGCGACCGGGGTGGCCGTGGAGCCGATGTTGCAGAAGCAATTCGCGACGCCGCCCGACTCCGGATCTCCTGCCCAAAAAAAGCCACAAACGCCTTCCGCTGCGGCTCCTACAAAATAAATGCCTTCTCAGCGGTATGGATGTGTTATATTCTGAGCCACTATGGCTATGACTAAGAAAAACGCTTTCTCCCGCCGGTTGCCAGATCTCGTCACCGAGGAACTGGTCGCTGTGCTCATGCAGAAGAACTCCCTGGAGTTTAAAGAGCTTTTCGATGTCGTCCACGCCAGCCTGCGGGCCCGCAACGCCGCCAGCGGCGGAGAAGAGATGCTCCGCCTGCGCGCCTACGAGAAACTTCAGACCCTCGTCTCCCGCGGCATGGTCAAGAAGACGGGCAAGAAGTACAAGGGTCTCGCCGGGTTGGCCAACGCCATCCCGACCGTGCCGACCGCGCCCGTCGGGGTCGCCGCCGTCGCGGTGCCCGCGCCCGCCGTCTAATGCGCTGAGTTCGAGGGACCAGGGTTCTCCAGGTTCATGATTCGCGATTATTTGCCGATCCTGCTTCAGGCGGTCGTCGCCATTGGCTTTGCCGTGTCGACGCTGCTGGTGAGCGTGCTGCTCGGGAAGGTGGGGAAACGGATCGGGGTCAAGGACTCCGCCTACGAGTGCGGGATGCTGCCCATCGGGGAGTCGCAGCCGCGGTTCAGCGTGAAGTTTTATCTCGTGGCGATGTTGTTCATCCTGTTCGACATCGAGATTGTCTACATGTACCCATGGGCGGTTGTGTATCGCGATCTGATCGTGCAAAATGGCGCGGTGCTTTACAGCATGCTCAGTTTTGTGGCGATTCTCACCGTGGGATACGTCTACGCGCTCAAAAAAGGGGCGCTGAGCTGGAAGAATTAGCCCGGGTTAGCAGCGCGCCCCTTTTGACTCGCCGGGGTTGTGCGGCGTCTCCGTCGCCTCATGGTTCACCAGATCGTTCATTGCCGCTTCCAATCGGTCGTCTCCGACCAGCGGGTGGAGTGGATCATGCGGGAGACGCGAATCCGTCTGTTGAAGATCCCGGAGATCCGCGCCATGGGGTGCGGCAAGGCGCTCGATCCCGAAAGCCCGTGGCGCTTCTATTTCTCGGCCGATTACGAATCGAAGGAAAAGATGACGCTGGGGCAGGAGGACCCGACGTTCCTGGGGTTCATCGACGAGGTGATCGCGCCGTTTATCAGCGAGCAGCTCGCGTTGACTTACGAGATGGAGCCGGGCAAGGACGTCAGGTACTCCTGAAGCCGGCCGGCCGCGAAGTCGATCTCGTCGTCGCCGATCGCAAACGGCGGACTGAATGAGAGGACGTTGCCCTTCGCCCCGCCCCCCAGAAGAAGGAGGCCGTCGCGCAGCGCCGCTTTGACGATCTGGCCGATCATCGCTGCGGGGGCATCCAGTTCCACGCCGAGCATCAACCCCGCGCCGCGCACCTCGCGGATGAGCGGCGAACGCAGCGCGAGCAACGCCGCCTTCAACCGGGCGCCGGCGTGGGCGACCT
>CAXUAZ010000264.1:0-2220 GCA_964249195.1 uncultured Chthoniobacterales bacterium | reverse complement strand
GCCATGATCGCCGCCGCGATCGCCCTGTGGGCATTGATGATCGGGACGATGCAAACCTCGCACTCGGGGTTGCTGCTTTACTCGTCGCTGGTCCAATTCACGCCGGATGAGCCGCGGGTGATCCCCGGGTTCGGCCCGTACATCCGGCGGCTGCGCGACGACCGGGCGCGCATCCGGGCCGAGCGCGTGACGCATGATGTCGTCCGCACCGGCAAACGCGTCGCCGAATGTCTGCTCGCCTACGCGCACGATCATCCGGACGTTAATTTGCACCTCGGCGCGATCAAGCGACGGAAGGACCCCGCGCTGGGCAATCCGTTGGAACGCGCCCTCAAGAACGGCCCCAACGTCAGCCGGATCTGCCGCCGGCTGGCGCGCGAGGCGGCCCTGGCGCATCCGTTCGCGCTGCCGGGCGTGGCGGTTCACAAATTCCTCGCCATGATCGAAGGCGACACCGGCGGACGCATCGAGACGTACGAGTTTCGCCAGAAGCAGGCCGTGTCGCTGGCCGGCAAACCGGAGATCACGCACACGCTCGGGCGCGGTCTGGCCGGCGTGCCGTTGGAAAACCAGGAGCAGGCTCAAGGGTTCGTCAACACGCACTACGACATCGGACGCGCCGCGTGGTTCAATTCACTGGACGACGGCTGGCTCAAGATGATCAACGCGGTCCATCTGCCTTCGACGCATTACAGCGACTCCTACCGGCTGCCGGGGTTGCCGCTGCCGTTCTTTCTGGCGCTTCTTGGGGCGATCTCTACGCTGGTGTACCCGGCGCGGTTCCGGCGATTCCAATGGGCGTTCCTCGGGGCGTTGTTCGGGATGTGGTTCATCGTCGGGCTCGCGGCCGAGGTGATCCCGCGGCACCGCTTTGTGCTGGAGCCGTTCTGGGTTCTTTACTTCTTTGCCTTCTGCGATGCCCTGATTCACACCGCCAGCCGGATCGGTCGATGCCGCCAGCAAACCGCCGCGACGAAGACAACATCCACGATCGCGAACCCCAGCACGTAAATTTCCCCGCCGAACGTGTGCCCGTAGCTGTGCAGCCCCTTGCCCAGAAGGTTCACGCCGTACCAGGCCATCAGCACCGCCGCAAAACACAGGACGCTCGCCACCGCGAGCCCGAATTGCCCCCACCAGCCGGCGATCCGCCCGTGCAGGGCGACGATGTAACAGAGCAACGTGATAAACGCCCACGTCTCCTTGGGGTCCCACCCCCAAAACCGGCCCCAGCTGTAGTTCGCCCACACCCCGCCGAGGATCGTCCCCGCGGCGACCAGCAACACGCCGAGTTGCATGATCCGATAGAGCCAGAAGTGCAGCACCGAATCCCTCTGCGCCGCCGCCGGATTGGCCAAATGACGGAATAACAGGATGTGCCCGAAGCCCATCGCCAGCGCGAATGCACCGTAGCTGGCGGTGATCGTCAGCACGTGGATGGTCAGCCAGAAATTATCGCGCAACACGGGCACGAGCGGATCGATGCTCGCCGGCATCGCCACCGGCGCCTGCATCACCGCCAGGAGGGTCAGGCAACTCACCGGCAGCGCCGCCAGCAGGTATGTAATCCCGCGGTAGCGCGCAAAGAACGCAAACCCGAAGAGCGTCACCACAAACGACACCCACACCATCGACTCGAACATGTTCGTGACAGGCGGCCTGCCCGCGATCGCGCACCGCAACCCGAGCCCTCCGCCGTGCAGGATCAACCCGCAAAGCGCGGCGCCGATGCCGACCCATTTCAACGCCCGCGGCGCATTGGGCAGGAAGCTGCCCACCGCCAGCGCAATCAACCCGAGCAGGTACAACTCCACGGCCCTTGTGAAGGCGCCGAGATGATTGTAAAAGTATTCGCGGCTCAGCGCGGCGTCGGTGGGATACACCGCCGGGTTCAGCCCGCGAAGATCCTCGCGCAACTGGCGGGCCTTGAGGCTGAAATTAAACGCGTTGGCCGCGTGGTAGGCCTCGACCATCGACCGCAAATCTTCCAACGCCGGCGCAAACCGCGCCTCGCCATACGCCGCAGCGGCATCCGGCGGCGCCAGCCAGAGCGACTTGATCACCCCCACCCCCTGGTCTCCCGGCGCCGGCGGCGCGATGAGCAGGCTTTCGCCGCCCATGAGCCGGGTGAGCAACGTCAGGCGGCTGCCGACGCTCTCGATCTCCTGCTGGCGCCGATCGAGTTTCGCCTCGGGATTGCTTTGGCGCAGCGTGCGGATC
>CAXUAZ010000263.1:0-2247 GCA_964249195.1 uncultured Chthoniobacterales bacterium | reverse complement strand
CTCAATCCGTCGCTTCCCGCCTACTCTACACACGCTTGTGATCTGCTGGCAGTCTCGGGGGCATGCCACGGAGCGTGCGGTTGGAGTATGAGGGAGCGTTTTACCACGTCATGGCAAGGGGAAACCGGTGCCAAGCCATCTTCCGCGATGACGCGGACCGGCGCTTCTTCCTGCACGCGTTTGGGGAAGCTTGCGGTCGGACCGGCTGGCGGGTGCACGCGTGGGCGTTGATGAGCAACCATTATCATTTGTTCATCGAAACGCCCGAGCTTAATCTGGTGGTCGGCATGAAGTGGCTGCAAAATGCGTACACTCGGCGCTTCAACGCGCGTCACCGGGAATGGGGCCGGCTCTTTGGCGATCGCTACAAGTCGATCCCGACGGAGGCCCGAGCGGGAGAGTATTACGCAGCGCTGGCCGATTACATCCATCTGAACCCGGTGCGGGCTGGATTGGTCAAGAGGGCGAGAGGCGAAGACTTGCTGGATTACCCGTGGAGCAGTCTGCGCGCGGGGTATGCGGCGCCGCCCGGCAAGCGCGCGCCTTGGCTGGCGGTCGAAGCCGGCCTGGACGCGCTGGGGATCGCCCTGTTCGACCTGTCCACCGCGGCCGATCCAGAGGCCGCGGCTCAGACGAACTTCGAGCTGATCAACGCCGCATGGTGACGATTCATCCCAAACCAATCGGAAATCGTCTCAAACCGAACCGCGCGCTACTCTCTGTTCTTTGACATCTGAATGGAGAGCAGACAGTTGTGATCGTCGGTCGACGCGTCTTAACTGGAGCGCCGTTCCCCCCGGCGATTGAGCCCCCGACGGTCATAGACCGCCGCTACAACTGAAGCCCCCGACGGTCATAGACCGCCGCTACAACTGGAGCCCCCGACGGTCATCGACCGCCGCTACAACTGGTTCCGGCGTGGCGCAATTATGCGCATAATTGGCTTCTTTTCTCTGTGGCGTCGGTGAGTTGCCGGCGGGATTAGACAGACGCTTCTGTGCGAAGATTTGCCGGTCTGCGGCTGGATTACACTGGGGAACGGTGACTGTTGCGCATCATAGGGGCTTATTTTTCTTGGCGGCGCGTTGAATCGAAAAAAGTGCGCGGCGTGCCGCGGCAAGTGTCACGCATCGCGCTCGGGAGATCGCGATCCACCGATGGGATTACGGCTTTACCAAGCCCGCGCGGATGGCCGCTTCAATTTGCGCCGTTACTTCCGGCTTTTGATTGCATAGGAACGCCGCGCGCAGCTTTTCGCCCGCATAATGACGCATAATGAAATGCTTCTTCTCCCGGCTCCCCTCCAACTCCACGCGCGTCGGCGGGCCGGAGGTGAAATCACCGATGAACTGGAACTGCATTTCGAAGACCTCACTCGCGTACTTCGGCACCGCGTCGTACTTCTGGCGCTTCTTGCCCGTCATGTTGGCCCCCACCAGCAGGCCCTGCGAGCGCGCACTGTCCCAATGGTCGCACCGCCGCACGCCGCCGAAAATGCGGTCCGGGTAAAGCGCGATGTCGCCCGCGGCGTAGACGCCTTTTTCGTCCGTCTCCAGGAATTCGTTGACCGGGGTGCCCTTGGGGCTGCTGAGCGGGGTGTTGCGCACGAGCTCCAGATTCATCTCGCCGCCGACCGCCACCAGCGCCAACGTGGCGGCGAAACGGTTGCCGTTCTTGGTCTGGATGTTGCGCAGGACAGTCTTGCCCTCGAAACCATTGAGGCTCTCCTGGAGGTTCAACGTCACCCCGTGGTGGGTGAATACGCCAGTGAGCCAGGCCGACGTTTCCGCGTCGAGATACTGGCTCCACAAGGACGCCTCGCGCGTGATCAGCATCACCTTCTGGCGCCCGTGGCGCAGGGCCGCCGCCGCCTCGACCGCGATGAACCCGCCGCCGACGATGACGATCCCGTTCTCCAACGCCGCCATCTCGCGCAACGCCAGGGCGTCGCCCAACGTCCGCAGGTAAATGACGTTGCCGAGATTTGCCCCCGCGACCGCCGGGCGGCAGGGGCGGCTGCCCGTGGCAAGGCACGCCTTGCGAAATTCGATCGTCTGCCCGTGGCTCAGGACGGCCAGGCGGCGGTCCAGGTTGATCTGGGTGACCACCGTGTTGAGCCGCAGCTCGATCTTGTGCTCGGCGTACCACGCCGCCGGATGATGGTACGTCTCGGAGGGCGTGACCGCCTTTTGGCTCAGAAAACGCTTGGAGAGCTGCAAAACTCAGATCCTAGCCCTCGATTGGGTG
>CAXUAZ010000262.1:0-2375 GCA_964249195.1 uncultured Chthoniobacterales bacterium | reverse complement strand
CCCGTCACCCTCGGGGTGGTTTGCGATCTGTTCGCGGTCGAGCTGCGCCTGGCGGAGCAACGCTGCTGGCAGAAGGGAATCGACGATCTCTGGGTGCTTTTCGGCAAGGCGAAGCAGGTCGAGTTCGTCCTTGCGGCGTTTGTTCGGTCGCCGCCGGGGTTCCGACCACGCATTGATCTTCGCCGCCACGAGGTCCGGCAACGCCGCCACGGGGACATCGATCCCGAGGATCGGGCGCAGGATCGCTCGATCGACGAACGGCTGCAGTTCGGCAGCCTTGCTGAACTGGACCAGCAGGGCGCTGTCTTCCCGCTGCGTGCCGACGAGGCGGCGTTGCGCGTTCACCGAATAAGGAAACTCCTTGATCCGAAAATCGGCCGCGCGCAGGTCTTCGAGCACGGCGGTGAGATCGGAGGTCACCACCACCAGATCGAGGTCCGCGGTGTAAACGGGCGTTGTGTAACTGTTGACCGCCATCCCACCAATGACGCACCAGCCCGCGCCGTGACGGCGCAACGACTCCACGACCAGCGCAAAATCAGATGATCCGCTCACAATGACCCCATCGAAGATTTCCCGCTCCGTCATGGGCCGTTCATCATAGTCGTTCGCTAAACGGGATCAAGATGGAAGGCAGTCATCGCCACCGGCGGTCAATCATGGACGATCAACCTCGTCCGCGTCAGTTCCAGATAACGCGCCGTCTTGAAGGCAGCGGCAATCATCGGAATATTCGGCAAGAACAACGCCGCGAGCGAATCGTTCGCAAGGTTACCTGCTGAGATGACCAGCAGCTTGTCGGGCCGGCCATACAAGAGGTGAGTATTGACAAAATCGGTATCCTTGGTCACTACCGCTCTATCTTCCCGAAGCGCGCGCGCGTTGATCTCGTGATCCGGAGTTCGGTTGCCCGCTGGCAGCTCAAGGGTGTGAATTGCGTCGTGACCAGCCTCGTTTAGCCAATTTGCGACGCGCCGCGGAAGTTGCGCGTCCACGATAAACTTCATGCCGCAAGCCGGTCAGATCTCTTCACTTGGCTAAGCCGCGTTGCGAAGGTCAGCGCCGCCAGGATATCGTCGCGCTCCAGATCCTCGTAATCCGCCAGGATCTCCTCCGTCGTCATCCCGGAACTCAGGAGCTCGAGAAGCATTTCGACGGGGTAGCGCAACCCGCGGATTGTCGGCTTCCCATGGCAGATCTCGGGGTCAATGGTGATGCGGTCGAGCAGCGTTGCCATTTGCTATCTTTGATCGGTCCGACCGCGTTGGCAAACGTTCTCGCGTCGTTTGCGGGTGCAAAAGACACGCCCTTGCATCCCGGCGGACGTATTGCTCTAGGCCAGCATGTCCCCCACCCGCTCCATCGAAGTTGCCTACCGGCGCGGCGTGCATCTGCCGCATTGGGATCTGTGGCTGGACCCGCACGACGACAAGCCGTTTGCCTTCGTCTCGCACGCGCACAGTGACCACATCGGGCGGCACCGCGAGACCATCCTCTCCGCGGCCACCTCGTGCCTGATGCAGGCGCGTCTCCCGGGTGAACGCTTCGAACACGCCCTCCCCTTCGGCGCCCGCGCTTACGGCATCCGCCCCGATCTCCACGTGACGCTCTACCCGGCCGGCCACATCGCCGGTTCCGCCCAATCGTTTATCGAAGACGACGACGGCGCCTCGCTCCTCTACACCGGCGACTTCAAGCTGCGCCCCGGCCTCTCCGCCGAATCCACCGGTTGGACACAGGCCGACACGCTCATCATGGAGACCACCTTCGGTCTGCCGCGCTATAAATTCCCGCCCACGGTCGACATCCTCGCCGACGTCGTGAAATTCTGCCGCGAGGCGATGGAAGAAGACGCCGTGCCCGTCCTCTTCGGATACTCGCTGGGCAAGAGCCAGGAAATCCTCTGCGCGCTCTCCGAGGCAAAACTCCCCGCGATGCTCCACGGCGCGGTCTACCGCATGACGGAACTCTATCGCGAACTCCGCCCCGATTTCCCGAGCTTCCGCCGGTACGTGCCGGGCGAGGTGGAAGGCCACGTGCTCATCTGCCCCCCGAGCGCCAACCATTCGCGGATGCTCCAGAAGATCAAACACCGCCGCACCGCCGTGCTCACCGGCTGGGCGCTCACGCCGGGGGCGACCCACCGTTACCAGACCGACGCCGCCTTCCCGCTAAGCGACCACGCCGATTATCCCGATCTGCTGCGTTATGTGGAATTGGTCAAACCCCGGCGCGTCCTGACGCTCCACGGCTACGCCGCCGCCTTCGCCCGCGACTTGCGCGAGCGCGGCATCGAAGCCTGGGCGCTCACCGAGGAAAACCAACTGGAGCTGACCCTCGCCCTCGGCGGGATCGAAGGCCCCGCGCCCGAACTC
>CAXUAZ010000261.1:0-2449 GCA_964249195.1 uncultured Chthoniobacterales bacterium | reverse complement strand
CAGGCAAGGATTTGAACTTTGGGAGCGTCAAGATCGAGCCCGGAAACACCGTGGAAACCGATCTGCCCCTTTCCCCCTCCTACAGCCGGACCATCACCAAGGCCTACGGCGCGAAAGAGCCGGTCACCCACATCCGGGCGTCCCTGGCCGTGCCCATGGATTTTGATGGGGACAAGCCGCAGAAGTTATTCATCGGCGTGGCGACCGCCAGCGGCGACGCCTTGAGCATCTCCACGACGCGCAATGCCTACGTCAAAGACGCGCTCGCCCACGGGTACGTGGTCCTCGCCGCCGACGGGCCCGACGGCAAGCCGAAACCCGACGCCGGCCCCGGCGCGGGCGACTCGCCAAATTACCGGCTGACCCTCCTCAAAGTCGCCCTCGAAGAACTGGTCGCGCGATTCCCCAAGGCCAAGACGGATTGGTCGGTGGTCACCGCCGGCTTCTCGGGGGGCTGCGGTTACGCCGGCCACGAGGCGCTCTGGCTTTCCACGCAAGGCTGGCGCGTGAACGGCATCCTGATGCTCAACTGCAACTACCCGCCCACCATGTGGGAACACGATCCCGACATGCACGGCAACACGAGCCGTTGGCATCAGATTCCGGCGTTCTTCAGTTGGGGTGAGAAGGATACGATTGCCACGCCCGCGATGCTCAAGACCGCCATCGACACCACCAAACAAGGCGGCTACCAAAGGGTGCGCGCCGAGTCGCACCCCGGCGGCCACGAGGTGTGGGATGCGCACGTGAACCTGGCGCTGGAATGGTTCGATTCGCTGGCGGCCCACGCCGCGCATTAGTCAACGATACGACCGGCAGGGCTGCTCGACGGCGAATAGGGCGTCACAAGTCCCTATTTGATCCGAGACGCCGGATTGCGAATAGGCGTCTCCCTATTAACCAAACCTCACGATATGAAAGCAATTTGCTGGCACGGTAAGCACGACATGCGGTTGGACACGGTGCCGGATCCCACGATCCAGGAGCCGACCGACGCAATCATCCAGATCACCTCGACGGCGATCTGCGGCAGCGACCTCCACCTCTACGACGGCTACATGCCGACAATGGAGGCCGGGGACATCATCGGTCACGAGCCCATGGGCATCGTGGTCGAGACGGGCAGCGCGGTGACGAAGCTCAAGAAGGGCGACCGCGTGGTCGTGCCGTTCACCATTGCCTGCGGTCATTGCTGGTTTTGCGAGCACACCTTCTGGTCGTGCTGCGACAACTCGAACCCAAACCACAAAATCGCGGAAGAAGCGATGGGGCATTCACCCTCCGCGTTGTTTGGCTACTCGCACATGCTCGGCGGCATCCCGGGCGGCCAGGCGGAATTCCTGCGCGTGCCCTACGCGGACGTGGGGCCGATCAAGATCGAGTCCGATTTGCCGGACGAAAAAGTGCTCTTCCTCTCCGACATTTTTCCCACCGGCTACATGGCCGCGGAGAATGCGGAAATCGAGCCCGGCGACACGGTGGCCATTTGGGGCTGCGGCCCGGTGGGTCAATTTGCGATCCAGAGCGCATGGATGTTCGGCGCGGGCCGCGTGATCGCCATCGATAACGTGCCGGAGCGCCTGGAGTTGGCGCGGACCAAGGGCAAGGCGGAGGTTTTAAATTTCGACGACGTAGACGTGTTCAAGACCCTCATGGACATGACCCAGGGCCGCGGCCCTGATCGCTGCATCGACTCCGTGGGCGCCGAGGCGCACGAAGGCGGCAGCGTGGGCGCGGTGCTGGATGCGACGAAAGCAGCCGTGGGTCTCGGCACGGATCGCCCAAATGCGTTGCGCCAGGCGATCATGGCTTGCCGCAAGGCGGGGACGGTTTCCGTGCCGGGCGTTTACATTGGCCTGCTCGACAAGGTACCGATGGGCGCCTTCGTGAACAAGGGGCTCACGATGAAAACGGGGCAGACGCATGTGATGCGTTATTTGAAGCCGCTGCTGGCGAAGATCGAAAACGGAGAAATCGACCCGTCCTTCCTCATCACGCATAACTTACCGCTGGCCGAAGGCCCCGCCGCGTACAAAACGTTCCGCGACAAGGAAGACGGCTGCATCAAAGTGGTGCTCAAGCCATAGTCGGCGCATCGCGCCGTCGTTCTCAAAGGTAGGGACGGCTCTCCGAGCCGTCCCTCGATCTAGAGTAAGCGCACCCTTCGAAGACCAACGCCTCTACCCAGTTGACAGAACGGACCGCTCGGAGAGCCGTCCCTACCTTGTTTTCGAATGTCAAGCCCATCGTAACCTTAGAGCCCTTCTCGACCGACACGTTCCGTTCGACCGGTCTAACCGTTGAAGCCGAGGAAGTTTTTAATAATAAAATTCCGCTGAGCTGATTCCGACACGCGTCGCCGCAGAAGAATGGTTCGCTGGAGCGTGTTGTTAGCAGCCTGTTGAAGAATTAGAGTCTTTCAGTCTGGAAGCCATAAAGCGCAGGAAAG
>CAXUAZ010000260.1:0-2544 GCA_964249195.1 uncultured Chthoniobacterales bacterium | reverse complement strand
GCCCAGGTGCGTCCACAGGTTGACGATGGCCCAGATTCGCACTCGCACGGTGCCGTGCACACCTTGCGCACGAATGCGCTCGGCCAGTTGCGTAAATGCATCCACGCGGAACGGAAACAGGATGTTGGCCACCATCGTGGCCACGGCGCCCATCAGGAGGCCCAGCAGCGCGAACCGCCAGACCGCCGGAAGCGCGGCCCGGCGCCGCACGATCCACCACACCACGAACCAGTACGCGGCCACCAGGAACGCGCTCGGCATCAGGACCGACGAGTAGGCCTGCGCGGGGATGAAGAACACCCACGCCAGCGCGGCGAGCCACCCCACGAGCCATGGCCTGACGCCGGGGCCGCTTTCCACGGTGCGCACCGTGATCCCATAGATAAAGAAGGCGGTCCACGCTTCCGCGATCGTTTGCAGGAGCACGGCGACATAGGGTTGATACCCAAAGAGCCGGTAAATGCCGCCCAGGACAAACGCGTAACCCGGCAACCCGTAAAACGCCTGGTGATCGGTCAGGACGCCGCTCGCGATCCGCTTTGCCCAATCGCTGTAGAACTTCATGTCCCCTTGCGTCGGCAGAAAAAACGACGTGCCCGTCACTTGCAGCAGCACCCACAGCCGAAGCACAAGCGCGCCCAGGAAGGCGCCCGCGGCCGGAGACCACCGGATGCTGGCGGTCCGGGGCGGGCGATTCTCGTCAGACATGATCCGCCGACTTAAAGCAGATCGCATGCGGACTCGACCACGAAATGAGCGCCCGAGCCTCTTTCTCAATTCTGGAAGCACGTCTCGCACAAATGAAAGGAATCCAGCAACATGCGTTTGCCACATTCCGCGGCGGCCGCAGTTTGGCGGCAAAAGGTGTTTTCCCCTCGGGCGGCGCGGGTCAAACGGACTTCGCCGGCCGGCGGAAAAACTTCCGTGGCGCCGAGATTGCTTTACAAGCCCCCAAGCGAGCGCCACAAGCAGCCCGTGTAAACCGCAATTAAATAACTAATAAACAAATTCATATGTTAAACACCATCCGCAAGTCTCGGGCGGGCTTCACGCTCGTTGAAATCATGATCGTAGTCGCCATCATCGCCCTCCTGGCCGCCATCGCGGTCCCAGGGTTCCTGCGCTCCCGCAAGCGTTCGCAGGCCACCGCCATCCTCAATGACGCCCGCGTCATTGACGGCGCGATCGACCAGTATGCGATCGAAAACAACAAGAAGGGCAGCGACACCGTCGGCGCTTCCAACATCAAGGGCTTCTTCAAGCCGGCGTCGCGTCTGTACATCCTGGCGGCCGCCGGTTCCACGCTCAACGACATCCTGGGCAACAACTACAGCTACAGCACCTTCGACGGCGGCGTGAAGGTGAACACTGGCACCACCAGCAACTTCTCCGACGTCATCGACAACGGCTCGTCCTTCTGGGGCGCGTACTTCCAATAGTCTTCCCCTTGGCTCTGGAGAGCGGGCTTGCCCGTCTTTCTGCAAGACGCCCTTCCGATTTGCGAATCGGAGGGGCGTTTTCGTTTACGCGGACGCCGCTTCCTGTTACCCCTCCAGCGTTTTGATGCCATCCGCTTCCCCATCGCCGGCCGACGCGCGCTGCCCGTTGCGCGCGCTGGCGGTGCGACCCGTCCTGGTGTTCCTGCTGTTTGCCGCCGCCGTGCTCGCGGCGTACGCGCCTTCGCTCGGCGGGCAGTTTCTCTGGGACGACAACGCGCTCGTCAAAGGGAACCTCTTGATTCGCAGCCCGCTCTTTGTTTTGGAGGCGTTCCGGCACACGCTCTTCGACAACAACTCGAATTTTTATCGGCCGGTCCAGACGCTGACGTTCATCGGCGACTACTTCGCGTGGGGGTTGAACCCGTTTGGGTATCACCTGACGAACATCGCGATCCACGCGGCGAACGCGGGGCTGCTGTTCCTGGTCTTGCGCCGGGCGCTGCCCGCGATCCAACGGCGGGAAACGCCGACCGCCGGTGACGCCATCGCGGCGTTGACCGTCGCGCTCGTCTGGGCGCTCCACCCGATCCACAGCGCGGCGATCGCGTACATCTCCGGGCGCGCCGACACGCTGGCGATGGGGTTTTGCCTTTCGGCGTGGCTCTGTTGCGAGACGGCGTTCCAGACGCTCGACCCGCGCCGCCGGAAAATCGCGGCTACGGGAGCGGCCGTCTGCTTTTTGCTCGGGCTCTGCTCGAAGGAGATCGCGTTTGTGTGGCTGGCGCTTTTCCTCGGCTACGTCTTTGCCGTGCGGGTGGATCTCCCACTCCGCACCAAGATCCTGATGATCGCCGGGGGTCTGCTCGCGATGGCGGCGTACGGCATTCTCCGTTCGCTCCCCCCGGCCCCGCCGCCGCCGCCGCCTTACCCGCCGCTGCCTTCGCGATGGCTGCTGATGATCCGGGCGCTCGGCGATTACGGCAGCCTGATGGTTTTTCCCAACAAATTGTTTATGGAACGGCAGGTCTTCGCCGCGCCGGGGTTGGCGAATCCGGACGATGACACGGTGTACCTCGCGCTTGGGTTTGCGGGGGCGGCGGTGCTG
>CAXUAZ010000259.1:0-2691 GCA_964249195.1 uncultured Chthoniobacterales bacterium | reverse complement strand
GGGTGCGCAGTACCAAATACCATCCGTCCGTGAAATACGGCGACCGGCGCTGGCATTTCTGGCAATATCAATCCGACGGCTATATCGACGGCATCCGCAACAAGGTGGACCGCAATGCCTTCTTCGGCTCCACCGACCAATGGGCCGCCGCCGACAAACGCCGCCTCTGGCACCCGTTCACCCCCATGCGCGATTGGTGCGCGCCGGAGCATGAGCCGCTCGTCATCGTCTCCGGGCAAGGCGCCATCCTGCGCGATAGCCGGGGCCGCGAATACCTCGACGGCAACTCGTCCATCTGGACCAACCTCCACGGCCACAACCATCCGCGGATCAATGCCGCCATCGCCGGGCAACTCGGGGCGTTTGCACACACGTCGTTCCTCGGGTTGACCCACCCGCCGGCCATCCAGCTCGCCGAAGAACTCGTCGCCTTGTTCCCGCCCGACACCCTGACCCGCGTCTTCTACTCGGACGATGGCTCGACCGCCATTGAGGCTGCCTTGCGGATGGCGCGTCAATATTGGCAACAAACCGGCCGCCCGGAACGCCGGCGCTTCCTGGCGTTCGACCGCGCCTACCACGGAGACACCTTGGGCGCCGCGAGCCTCGGCGGCATCCCGCTTTTTCACGGCGCCGCAACGGATGCGAACGTCGTGCGGGTCGCCGGGATCGAAGACCTGGAGGCGGTGGATCCAACAGACCTCGCTGCGGCGGTGATCGAGCCGTTGATCCAGGGCGCCGCCGGGATGCGGCTCTGGCCGGAAGGGACGCTCGCCGCGTTGCGAGGTTGGTGCGACCGCGCGGGCGTGCTCCTGATTGCCGACGAGGTGATGACCGGCTTCGGCCGCACCGGGACGATGTTTGCCTGCGAACGCGAGGGCGTCCTGCCCGACCTGCTGTGTCTCGCCAAGGGGCTGACCGGCGGGTATCTCCCGCTGGCGGCGACGCTGGCCACGGAACGGATTTACGAGGCGTTCCTGGGGGAAGTGGCCGAGCGCAAGACGTTCTACTATGGACACAGCTACACGGGCAGCGCGCTCGGGTGCGCGGCGGCGTTGGCGAACCTGGCGATTTTTCGCGAGGAACGGACGCTGGATCGTCTGCAGGGGCAGATCGCGCTTTTTGGGAAGTTATTAAAGGAAATTACTCGGCACGTCGGAGAGGTTCGCCAATGCGGTTTCATCGCCGGGGTCGAGTTAATGGCTGATCCACCCTACGCACTCGGGGCGCAGGTGTGCATGGCGGCGCGGGCGCACGGGCTCCTAACCCGGCCCATCGGCGACACCATTGTGCTCATGCCGCCGTATTGCACCACCGACGCGCAGCTAAAAGCGGCGGTCGAGGCGTTAAAGCGCGCGATCGAAGATGTTTGCTCTCGAAGCTGATTTCAGAGGTACGCCCCGGCCACCGTATCCGCCAACAGCCGCCCGCGACGAGTCAACGCCAGCCGACCCAACCCCCGCGCTTCCATCAACCCCAGCGCGGTGTGTTCCTCTACCGACGCGGCCTGCCCCGCCAGCCACTCCGCTGGGACTCCGTCGCTCGTCCGCAGCCCGAAGGCGATGGCCTCCACCCGGCGCATCGCGGGCGGCACCGCTTCGGAGAAATCCTCGGCCATCTCGCCCCGGAGAATGCGCTCATTATACCCCGCCGTGTCCCGCACGTTCGACCACCGTCGCTCGCCCACCGTCGAAAACGCGCTTGGGCCCAGGCCCAGGTAATCGGCCCCGCCCCAATACCCCAGGTTGTGCGCGCACTCCCGGCCGGCCGGCGCGAAATTGGAAATCTCATACGGCGGATACCCCGCGCCCGTCAGGAAATCGGCGGTGAACTCGAACAAGTCCGCGTCGGCGTCGGCATCCTGCACAAACTCCCCACGCGTAAACCGGGCAAAGAAGTCGGTGTCCTCTTCGTAGGTCAGGTTATACGCCGAGATGTGCTCCGGCCCGAGCGCCGCCGTCGCCGCCAGCGAGCGCTCCCACTGCCCGCGCGTCTGCCCGGGGATGCCGAAGATCAGGTCGAGATTTACATTCTCAAAACCCGCCTCGCGCAGGATCTCGTACGAACGCCGCGCCTGCTCCGCGCTGTGCACCCGGCCCAGCGTCAACAGCAGCGCCGGCTCCCACGATTGCACGCCCATGCTGATCCGGTTGACGCCCAAGGCGCGCAACGCCCGCGCCTTTTCCAGGGAAACGGTGGCCGGGTTCATCTCGAGGGTCCACTCCGTCAGCGCGCTTAGGTCGAGACGGGCCCGCAGGCCCGTGAGCAGGTAATCGAGCTGCGGCGTGGACAGCGCGCTGGGCGTGCCGCCGCCGAAGAAAATCGTCCGCGGGCGCAGGCGGCCGAGCGTTTCCTGGCGCGCGTCCAGTTCGCGCAGGATCGCGTCGAGAAAAGCCTGGGTCTTATTTCGGTCGGTCGTTTCCTTGTAGAAACTGCAGTACGGGCAGACTTTCGGACAGAATGGGATGTGCACGTAGAGGCCCTCGACCGCGTCCGAATTGGTCGTCTGGCAGATTTCCCCTTTTGCTGACACGCCTTCCACTATAGATACAGAGTGTGTTTGGAAAAGGGAAAGCCCCGCGCGGCAGTTCGGCGGTGGTTTGGGCAATCTTGAGCGTGACCGCGCTCCTGCTCCCGTGTTCCCGTGGGCAGACCTCGCCCCCGGCGCCCGCCCCGCCCAAAGCCCCGCCG
>CAXUAZ010000258.1:0-2855 GCA_964249195.1 uncultured Chthoniobacterales bacterium | reverse complement strand
CGGTCGAAGAACCCCCGGCGCCCATGGCCGACACGGCCCCCGCCCAACCGCTCTCCCCCGGAGGCCGATTGATCCTCCTCGCCTTCGGCCTGTGCGCCGCGGCCGTTGCCGCGCAGACGCTTTGGCAGGCGCCGGTCGGCGGGAGTGCCTTTGTGCGATTGGTCAACACGATCTCGCTTCTCGCTGTCCCGCTGATCCTGACCGGCTTCCCGCTTTACGCGATGTTGCGCGGGATCAAGGTCTACGAGGAATTTGTGGAAGGCGCGAAGGAAGGCTTCGGGGTCGCGCTGCGCATCATCCCGTTTCTGGTGGCGATGCTGATGGCTATATTTATGTTCCGCGGCAGCGGCGGATTGGGTCTCTTGACGGACACCCTGCGCCCGATCCTGGGCGCGGTCGGCTTCCCCGCCGATCTGCTTCCGATGACCCTCATGCGCCCGTTAAGCGGCAGCGGCACGATGGCCCTCTTCACTGATGTGGTGGCTCATTTCGGTCCCGACAGCCTCATCACGCGCACTGCCGGCACGATCTTCGGCAGCACGGAGACGACTTTCTACGTGGTGGCCGTTTACTTCGGCTCGGTGGCGGTCCGCCGCACGAGACACGCCATTGCCGCCGGTCTGATCGCCGACTCGGTGGGCGTCATCGCCTCGGTGATTGTGTGCCGGGCAATGTTTGCATAGAGAACAGGGTGAGGTCCGCACGCAAAGGAAAAAAATCCTTTGTCTTTTTCCCCCTTTGCGGCTTTGCGACCTTTGCGCGAGGACCTCCCTTCCGCTTCCTCTTGGGCAGAGCGCCCCGGGACCGCCAGACGACAAAGGGCCTCACGCAAAGGACGCAAAGCCGCAAAGGGGGAGAAAGACAAAGGCAGGTATTTGCTAAACTAGATGTACATGCCGCCGGAGACTTCGATGCGTTGGGCGTTTACCCAACGGTTATCGTCGGTGAGCAGCGAGGCGATCATGGGGCCGATGTCATCCGGCAGACCCGGACGGCCAAGCGCGGTGAGATCGGAGATCATCTTGTTAACCGCCGGGTTATCCCGGACGATCCCGCCGCTGAAGTCGGTCTGGATGGCGCCGGGCGCGACGGTGTTGGCGGTGATCCGGCGAGGCCCCAGCTCCTTTGCCAGATAACGGGTCAGCACCTCCACTGCTCCCTTCATGCACGCATACGCGCTGCTGCCCGGAAACGTGCCGCGGGTGAGACCCGATGAGATGTTCACGATGCGGCCGTGATCGTTGAGAAGCGGCAGAAGTTTCTGCGTGAGAAAGAACACTCCCTTCAAGTGAACGTTATAGAGAAGGTCGAAATCTTCTTCGGTCACCTGGTCGATCGACGCATGATGGGAAATGCCAGCGTTGTTCACGAGATAGTCAAAGCGGGCGGCGCCCATCGCTTCGAGCGTCTCGGTCACTTCCCTCACAAACGCGTCGAAGGCGCCTGCGTTGCCGGTGTCCAGAGGCAAGGCCACCGCGGAGGAGCCGGCTTCGCGGACGGCCGCTATTACTTTATCGGCTTCCGCGCGATTTGAATGGTAGGTGAAGATCGAGCGGACGCCGCGTTTGGCGAGGCTGAGCACGGTGTTGCGGCCCAGGCCGCGGCTGCCGCCGGTGACGATCGCGATCCGGGCGGTGGGGTGAGACGAGTTTTCTGTTGTCATACGGGCAAACTACGCGGCGCTCCGGGCCGTTTGAATGCCGGAACCCTCCGTTCTCTTGCCTAATCGTGCTCGGCGCCTAGTTTTTTCCCATGTCCGACCCCTTTGTCGACGCCCTCACCCGCTACACCAATGCGCGCGTCGGCAGGAGTCCCTACGCCACGGCGATCGACGGGTTCACCATCCTGCGCACCGATCATCCCAAGCCCCCTTCGCACTGCATTCTTAAGCCCGCGCTTTGCCTCGTCGTGCAAGGAGCGAAATGGACGACGTTCGGGAACAGACGTTTCGACTACCGGGCCGGGCAGGCGCTGGTCGTCAGTCTCGAATTGCCGTCGCATGGGCGCGTCGTGGAAGCCACGCCGGAAAAACCTTATCTCGGCATCGTCATCGAATTCGATCTGACCGTGATGCGCGAAGTGATGGAAGGCGTTGGCGAGCTGGCGGCGCCGAGCGGTGAAATCGGGGCCGGGGTGTTGGTCACCGATTTCGCTGGCCCCATCGCCGAATGCGTCTTGCGGATGGTGCGATTGTTAAACACCCCCAAGGCCATTGCGACGGTCTATCCGTCTCTCATGCGCGAGTTGTGCTATTGGCTGCTGGCGGGTCCGCGGGGCGGAGATATCGCGTGGGTTGCGCTGGGCAATGGTCATGACCGGCGCGTGCTCACCGCCATTCAATCCTTGCGCGAACGCTTTGCCCAGCCGGTGCGCATCGACGAACTGGCCCGGATCGCCCGGATGAGCCCTTCGGCGTTTCACCGCCAGTTCAAGGCGCTGACTTCCATGACGCCGCTGCAATACCAGAAGCGGCTGCGTTTGCTGGAAGCGCGCAATCTCTTGCTGGCGGACGCGATGACTGCCGAGGCGGTCGCCTTCCGAATCGGTTACCAGAGTCCGTCGCAATTCAGCCGCGAATATGCGCGGATGTTTGGCGTTCCGCCGGCGCGCGACGCCGCCCATCTTCGCACATCCGTTCGAGCCGCGGCGGGTCGGGCGCAACCTGCAACCTCGCGCCGGCTGTCTAACGCGGTGTAACATTTAGATCGGCCACGTGATCTGATACCATCTTCAGCAATAATCTGGCCGGCCATTTAAAGCCGTCATGTTGAGGTCCCTCAACTCGCACGGCGCGAGTTGCAGAGGGAGTGATGAACCAGGGGGCGTGCCGCCAGTCGCTTTGGAGGGATGGCCTC
>CAXUAZ010000257.1:0-2956 GCA_964249195.1 uncultured Chthoniobacterales bacterium | reverse complement strand
GAATGCAAATATCGCAACTCCTGCGCCGCCTCCCGGCTTGCCTCCGCCTTTGGATACGTGGCGACCACGTTCTCATAAATACGCCGCGCTTCTTCGATCTTGCGCTGCATCTTCAGGACGGTCGCCTCCGCCAACAGCGCCGCCGGCGCCGCATAGCTGTTCTGATAACGAGCCGCCGCATCCTGATAAGTTGCGCGAGCTTGATCCAACATCCCGCGCGACTCCAGCGACGCGGCCGCACCCATCAAGGCGTTCGGCGCGAGCGGATGCTTCGGGAACTGATCCACAAAGTCGCGAAACGACTTCTCCGCGCCCGTAAAATCCTTCTTATCTGCTTGCAGCGCAGCCATTAATAGATAAGCATTGCCTGCGGCCTTCGATCCCGGAAAATTCGCGATGACCTTCTGGTAGTCCAGCACGCTCTTCGCCGCATCGAGCTGGGCGGTGGCCTTCGCCACGCTGCTGCCGTGCATCATCGCGTAAACCTCGAAGGCCAGCAACCCGATGACGATCAGAGCAACCACCCCGGCGATCGGCGCCTTGTACTTCTCCCAGAACAGGTCGCTCTCGAGATCGAGACCGGGCCCGGTAATCGGTTGCGGCAGGCCGGCGGAAGCCGGCGAAGGACTGGAGATATTGCGTTCCACGGGAAAAATTTTGATCATGCTCCCACCTCGGCCCGCGCTTCAGCGGCGAGCGCGGTGCTCAGGTAGCGCTCTCCGGTCGAGCAGGCGACGGTGACAATCAGCTTGCCCTTGTTCTCGGGCCGTTTGGCGATCTCGATAGCGGCATGCACGTTCGCGCCGGAGCTGATGCCCGCCAGGATGCCCTCCTCCTTGGCCAACCGCCGCGCCATGGCAAACGCGTCGTCGTTGCTCACCGTGATCACCTCGTCAACGATGCCCATGTGGAGGTTGCCCGGGATGAATCCCGCGCCCGTTCCTTGAATCTTGTGCGGGCCGGGCTTGATCGGCTCGCCCTTCAACGTCTGACTGATGACCGGTGAATCGGCCGGCTCAACCGCGATCGCCTTAAAATCCGGCTTCCGCTTTTTGAGCACCTCGGCCACGCCGGTGATCGTCCCGCCCGTGCCGACCGCCGCCACGAGAATGTCGACGCGGCCATCGGTATCCAGCCAAATTTCCTCGGCCGTGGTCGCCTGGTGGATCGCCGGGTTAGCCGGATTGTTGAACTGCTGGGGCATGAACGCGTTGGGCGTATTGGCGACGATCTCGGAGGCGCGGGCGATGGCGCCCTTCATTCCTTCGGCGCCGGGGGTCAGCACGAGTTTGGCCCCCAGCATCGCCAGGAGCGTACGGCGCTCGACGCTCATGGTCTCGGGCATCGTGAGCAGGATCTTGTAACCCTTGGCCGCCGCGACAAACGCCAGCGCGATCCCGGTGTTGCCGCTGGTCGGTTCGACGATGAGCGTGTCGGCGTTGATCTTGCCGTCGCGCTCGGCGGCCTCGATCATCGCCATGCCGATGCGGTCCTTCACGCTGCCGAGCGGGTTAAAGAACTCGCACTTGAGCGCGATGGTCGCCTCCAGGCCGGCGGTGACGCGATTGAGGCGGACGAGCGGCGTGCGGCCGACGGTCTCGACGATGCTATGATAGATTTTTCCGGCGCTCATGGGCTGGTAGGGGTCAAATTGGGACTGGCAGGTTAATGTAGGGGAGGAGGGGGTTCAAGCGGCAACCGGCGCGGATTTGGGTCCGGCGCGAAAATGATTTGGCATGGGCATTTGAATTCCGCTTTTGCGGTGCTATTGCTCCCTCGGTTCCAACCGAAATCTTATGTCCGACCTCATTCCCGCTTCCGAAATCAAGACCCAGATGAAGAAGGTTCCCGAGTGGGAAACCGACAAGAAACGTCTCGAGCGCACCTTCGAGTTCGACGACTTCACGAGCGCCATCGACTTCGTCAATTCGGTGGCGGAGATCGCCGAGGAGCAGGAGCATCATCCCGACATCGACGTGCGCGACAATCACGTGAAGCTGAGCCTCTATACGCAGTCCAAGGGCGGCCTGACCGATCTCGACTTCGAGTTGGCCGAGCGCATCGACACGCTCACCGAGGAGTAGGTTTTCCGTTGTAGGGCGGGCGCTCCGCCTGCCGGAGAGGGCGTCCCGTCGCGGCAACCGAAGCGGTCGCCCTACAATGGCATTCCAGAAGTTCATCACGTTAGAAAATTACAGCCCGGCCGGATCGCCCAGCAGCTCCGCGATGCGCTGCAACAGGCGGCCGGCGCCGCGGCCGTCGACGACCCGGTGGTCAAAACTAAGGGTCAGCTCGGCTTCCGTGATCGGCTGGAAGGATGAACTGGCGTCATCCCAACGCGGCTGCCGCCGCCCCGCGCCCAGGCCCAACATCAGCGTCTGGTCCGGCAGCGGGATCGGGGTGGCCCAGGTCAGGCCGAAGGCGCCGAAATTCGTCACCGTCCCGATGCCGCCCGCGGCGTCTTCGGGCGGGAGCTGGCGACGCTTGGCGGCGGCGACCAGGGCGTTGAACTTCGCGTTCAGATCGGCCAGCGACGTCTCATCTGCGCCGCGCATCACGGGCACCATCAATCCGCCGTCGACTTCCACCCCAACCCCCCGGTCGACCGACGTGGGCGGGATGATGCGCCGGCCCATGATCCGGTTGCCCGGCGTCGGGTCTTCCCCGAGCGCGATGGCCATGGCGCGCAACGCGTAGAGCGTGACCGCCGCCTTGTCGGCCGAGGCTTTGCGGTGGGCGATGAGCGGGTCGAGCACGACGGGCAACGCCACGGTCGCCAGCGGGCGCATCCAACTGCGCCGCATCGCATCGGCCACCGCCACGCGCACGGCGGGCGCGGTGGAGTGCGGGCGGGAGTCGAGTTCGGCCAGGAAACGCTCCAGGTCTTTGATGGTGACCCGCCCCCCGGAACCGCTCCCGGCCACGCCGGAGAGGTCGGCGGCGCGCAGCCCGAAGC
>CAXUAZ010000256.1:0-3012 GCA_964249195.1 uncultured Chthoniobacterales bacterium | reverse complement strand
ATATTCAGGGGCGTGGTCCCACTCGTCCGCGAAGCCCTGGGCAACGATCGTGAACCCGGAGGGCGCCGTCCCCGCGATCACCATGGCCATCTCCGCATCCGGCAACCAGAAGGCATCGCGGCTTCCGCCAATCGCGCGCAGAAACGATTCCGCCGCCGTCAACTCGGACTCGCCCGCCAGGGACGCGGTCAACGCCTTGCGAGATCGCCGGCCGGCGCCGGATGCGATCAGATCCGGTGCGACCGGGAGACTGCGATATTGACCCGGCGCAGGCACGTCGCCAATCTTCCAGAAGTCGACGAGCAGGCGGCAACGCACGGTGGTTTGTTGCGCGTCGTCGATCTGGAGCCGCCCGAACAACAGCGGGTAAACGGAAGTTCCCGATGCGGGCACTGCCTCCAGAGGCGTTGCGAGGGTCAGCGTCTGGCCGGCGACGGCGGCGACCTGGCGAGCCGTGCCGCCGATCAGCAGCCAATCTCCGGTTGCCCACGGCCAGGGTGTTGCCTCGAGAGTCAACGTCGCGGAAGTCGCCGCGACGCAATTCGTCGGGCGCGAATGACAGGGCGCCGCCGCCGATCCGCAATCGAGCGCGCGCTGGATTCGCGCCGTCAGCAACGCGTTTTCGGCCACACCGCTCGCGGTCAGTTGCCAGCTCATGATCGCGCTCGGCCGATCGCGCAATCCCGCGCGATCTTCGAGCCCGGTCCGGCCGGCGACGATCTCGGTCTGCCATTTTAGGGTAAGATTGCAGCCTGCCGTCCAATCCGGGGGATCGGGCAGCAACACGGCGCCGTTGACAAGTTCCAGGCTCATAAGGAAAGACGCTCCCGGCTGCCCCAGCGGCCTTCCTCTCCGCCGTCGCCGACCACGGGCAGATCCAGGTATTTGCCATCGCGAATGTCGCGCAACTCGCGCATCGTTTCGTCGTAGGCGGCGATGCGATTGGGCGGCACATCCGCGACGCGGGCGCAGAGGTAGTAGAGCGTCAGGTCGCGCAGGAAATCCTTTTGCGTGTCGTCGTCGAGGGCGTAGCGGCCGGCATAGCGGTCCAGCGTGCCTTGGGCGCGCGCGATGGCGGCGGCTTCCGGGTCGGTGTCGCCGGCATGGAGCACGCGGGCGACCAGGGTAGTCAGTTCACGATCGGAAATCTCACCGAGCAGATCGGTGCGGGTAAATGGAACAGGCATAAAAGGGGGGAACGTTGCCGGCGGCGAGCAAGCGGGGGAGGAGCTCGTCGCCGCCGGCAGTTGGGGGTTCTCTCTTACCGGCTGCGCTTGGCGTCATCCTCCGCGGGAGCGGGGGCTTCGGTCACCTGCTTGAAGTGCAGGTAGGCCTTGATCGCGCCGCCGTCCGCGGCGGTGATGGTCTCGCCGGCCGGAACGATCTTCCCGTTCCACAAAACGCCGGCGGGACTTCTGACAATGTATTGTTTGGTTTGCATGTTAGTTTTTTTTGTTAGCTGAGCACGTCAGTGAGGAGGTAGCCGCATTCCGGCCCCACGAGTTTCTCGTCGCAGTGCTGGCGCACGCGCTGCACGTCGGAATCGATCTCATCCTGCCGGTAGGTAAACGTCTGCAACCCATCCGGCCCGGTGAACTGCCTCCAGGCAAACGTGCGCCCGAAGTTGGGCGCCGAGAGGTCCTGCACATTCTCCACGTGCGCCAGGATGACGGTGTCATCCCAGATCGTGCCCGGATTGAGGGTGAGACCTTCCGCCGCCGCGTTGGTGAGACCGCCCGCGACGAGCACCCGGCTCACGCCGAAGACCGCCGCGAGGATGTCTTCGGTGACCACGCCGCGTTCGCTGTACTTGATCCGGTCAAGCACCTGGGAGTGATCGGACAGCGCGTTGAAGACGGCGCGATTGAAGCAGATCGTGTTGGCGTCTAACCCGCAATTGGAGTGGACGGACTCGCGCATCGCGCGGATGTCCTGGATCGGCGTGCTGCCTTCCTGATCCCAGGTCGTGCCGGGAGCGCTGCGGGGGATCGTGCTCGAGTTGACGATGGCGTCGTGGACGCGCGTCTCATGGTTGACCAGGATCGTGTTGACCCCGCGGCGCACCGCGGCGTTATCGGCGTCGACGGCGTTGCCGTACTTCGCGCGCTCCTCGTCGTCGACGGGTTCCTCCACGCCGTAGTTTTGGCAGGAGTAACTGTCGCCCGAGAGCTGCATGACCTGCCGCGCATAAGGCGAGGCGGGGCTGCGCCGGATGCTGGTCGGCACGTTGAGCATGTTCTCGCGGTCGAACACATAGTAGTTCGCCGCCTGCATCGCGGTGAAGAAGAGCGGGAACAACTGGCGGCCGACAAAGGCCGTCGCGTCCTGCATGAACTTTTGCGCCGTCAGGGTCAGCGCCGGATTGAATGCTACGTTGGATTTCATAGGGTAGTTGTCTGGGTTTTTCGGGGGGGTTAGATTTTCTCGATGACATCGAGCACTTCGATGACTTCGCCGGCCTGCCCAGGGCCGCTGCTGATCTTGCGGCCGACGACGCGATCGCCCGTGGTGGTCGCCGCGGCCACCGTGCCGCCTGCGACTGCCTTGACGAGCGCGCCCCGCGCGATGGGACCGGATTGGACGAGGCGCAACGTGCCGCCGCCGCCGAGCAGTCGCACGGCGACCGACCCTTTTCCGGGCTGGCGGAGGTTGCGCACGGCGCCAAACGCGTTGGTTGCCGTGGCCAGGAGTTTGACCGACTCAGGGGCGGTCCCGAGTTCGACCAGGTAGTCGACTTTGCCGTCGAGCTGGCCGGGAGTTTCGATGACGAACGTGCGGACGTTCCCGTCAATGTAGGTAATGGATGGCATGGGTAGTTTTTTTGGTTAGTTTGGGTTGTGGGTTAGGCGGCGAACGCTTGGGAGGAGTCAGCCAGGAGGGCGGCGCGGTACTCCTCGTACAGCGCCGGGTGATGCCAGCCGCACGCGATCACGGCGTCGGCTTCGCTCAAGGCCTTGTCGCGGGCGAGCTCCCGCGCCTTGGCGAGGAACGGGTGCTCGGTCGGCGCTGCCG
>CAXUAZ010000255.1:2727-3015 GCA_964249195.1 uncultured Chthoniobacterales bacterium | reverse complement strand
CCGACGCCAACCCCGGAGCCCAAAGCCCGGCGCGCACGGCGCTCCAAGGCTACCGCCAATGCGGCCCCCGAGGCCACGCCTGCTCCCGCTCCGCCGCCCGTCCCGGTGCGGACGTATCTCGGATACATCGTCTGCTTGTATTATAACGGGCAGTTGCAGGATCAGCAGGCCGCGCCGGTCAATCTCCTCCAGCAATTCCGCCCGCCGTTGACCCTCTCGCCCGAGTAGGACGTTTTGCCCGCATGAAGATCCTCGTCGTCGATGAACCGGCCGAAGCGGCGGGAGCGC
>CAXUAZ010000255.1:0-2717 GCA_964249195.1 uncultured Chthoniobacterales bacterium | reverse complement strand
TTGGTGCCGAGCGAAGCCTCGAGCGCGTCGATATGGCGGCCGAGCGTCGGCTGGCTTGCCGAGAGCTTGCGCGCCGCCACGGGGCACGAAGTCTTCGCGGCCGGCGGCGGCGAGGAGGCGATCGCGCTGGCGCAGACCCACGGCGCGCCGGATGTGTTGATCACCGAAGTGGTCATGGAAGGCGTCGACGGCTTTCAGTTGCGCGAGGCGCTGCTGGCCTCGCAACCGGCGTTGCGCACGATCTACGTCACGGGGTACGACCTCTCGCAATACGCGGAGTACATCGACGGCGCGCCCGTTCTTTATAAACCGACGGACGCGGAGGCGGTGCTCGCCGCGCTGCCCGCCTTCGGAGTTGCGGTCGGCGCCCCGGCGGCCGCGGCGCGCAACCCGCTCTCGAGCACCGGGTCGTTGACGACCGATCAACGCACGCGCTCGGCGCGGGTGCGGCGGCTGGTGGAAAAACAGGGGTTCACCGGCAAGCTCGACCAGTTCGAACTCGTCGACATCATTCAGATGTGCTGCGTGAGCAAGCGCACCGGGAAACTCTCCATCGCACGCAAGGCGGACCGCGGCGTGATCTACCTCAAGGGCGGCCAGATCATCGACGCCGTCAGCGGGGAAATCGAAGGCGAGGAGGCCGTTTACGAGATCATCGGATGGACGTCGGGGCAGTTCAATTTCGAGGAAGGAGTGCAATCGGAAAGCGAAACGGTCAGCGGCGGGTGGGAACACCTCGTGATGGAAGGCGTGCGGCGGCGCGACGAGCGGCAGCAGCAGTTCGCGGGCGAGGGGCCGGATGTCGACCCGCTTTTGGCCGATCGAAACGTGGGGCCATACCGGTTGCGCCGGAAGCTGGGTCAAGGCGCGACGAGCCAGGTGTTCGAAGCGCTCCAGACCTCAATGGACCGCGTGGTCGCGCTGAAGGTCTTGCTGCCCGAGCTGCAACAGGACGACGCGCACGTGCAACATTTCCTCGCCGAAGCCAGCGCCAAGGCGAACGTCCAGCATCCCTCCATCCTGGCAGTGTACGAGGCCGGGCACGCGGAAGATTTTTATTATTACGCGCGCGAATTCGTCGACGGCGCCAACCTGACGGACCTGCACGCCGAGGGGCGCACGATCGACGACGTCATGGCGTTGCAATTGATCCGCGTGGCCGGGGAGGCGCTGAGCTATCTCAGTCACAACAAGATCCCGCACGCGCCCGTGGCTGCCGACGACCTGTACCTGGGCCGCGACCTGCACCCGCGGCTCAACAACATCGCGATCGTGCCCGACCGCCCGACGCCGACGGCGCAACAGGACATGCACGCGCTCTCGCGGATGGTCGCCGATTGTCTGCCGGGACGGTCGGCGGCGAAGCCGGAGTTGCGCGCGCTGCTGGGGCGGATGTTGATCGAGGGCAGCGGCGGTTTCTTGAGTTGGGGCGCGTTGCTGCAGGCGGTGCGCGCGCTCGAGCCGAAGGTGGTGCCGGAGGATGCGTTCAAGCTCAGCGCGCAAGATGCGGCGGCGATCGCAGCGGTGCAGGAGGCCAAGCGGCGGCAAAAGCGCAGCCTGCTTTTGACGACGGTCGGCATGTTCATGCTCTTCTGGCTGATCGCGATGGTGGCGTACTTCAAATTCATCCGGGCGCCGCAGACGATCAATTTCAACACGATGGTGGCCGTGCCCGCGGGCGAGTTCATTTACCAGGATGGGCAGCATATCTCGCTGCCCGAATTTTGGATCGATGAGTACGAGGTGACGATCGGCCAGTACGCGCAGTTCCTGCACGCGCTCGAGGCCAACCCGACCACGCAGTACGATCATCCCGACCAGCCCAAGGGGCGTTCGCACGCGAACCCGGCGTGGATCAATCTGTACCGGGTCGCCGTGAGCGGGGGGAAGTTCCGCGGGGCGGAGATCAACGTGAATTATCCGGCGATTTTCATCGATTGGTTCGACGCCTGCGCGTACGCGAAGTGGAAGGGACATCGGCTGCCGACCGAGCAGGAATGGGAGAAAGCGGCGCGCGGGACGGACGGGCGCAAATTCCCCTGGGGCAACGATGCGGCGCAGATCACGAAGGTCAATACGAGCGCCGATTATCATCAGAACGACGGCCGCATCAAAGGCGACGTGGACGGCTATAATTTCTGGTCGCCCGTGAACGCGATGATCGGCGACAAGAGCCCGTACGGCGCGATGGACATGGCGGGCAACGTCAGCGAATGGACGGCGACGGTCACCGGCAAGGATCACCCGGTGGTGCGCGGAGGCAATTTTGGGTCGGACAGCGTGGAGGTGACGCGGCGGTTCGTGGGGTTGTTCAATATCCAAGGGAACGACCGGGTGGGATTCCGGACGGTGTCGGATACAGCAGAGGCGAAGTAGCGATCATGGGACGGCACGGAGGCCATCCCTCCAAGCCCCGGTCGGAGAGGCCTTGTTTCCCATTGACTCAGCGGCTCACGACCCGTTTGCTGAGCAGCTTATGCGGCAAATCGGGATCGGACTCGCGGGATTGGGCACGGTGGGCGCAGGGGTTTACAAACACCTGCTCGGCAATCGCGCGCTGCTCACCGAACGCCTCGGCGTCGAAGAAAAAGGCGGCCTCCTCCGCGTCGGCCCCGACGGCAAACCGCGCGATCCCAAGCGCCCCGACATCTGCGGTCTCACCCCCGGCCTCGACCAGTTCTGCTTCAACGTCGGTGCCTCCGTCGCCAAAACCTACG
>CAXUAZ010000254.1:0-3087 GCA_964249195.1 uncultured Chthoniobacterales bacterium | reverse complement strand
CTTCCTTGTTGGCGGCCTGGTCCTTGCCGCACACTTTCGTCCAATCCTTCTGCGTCGCGACCAATGCCAGCTTGTTGTTCTGCTGCGGGGTCGGGCTCGGCGTGGGCGTGTCCGGCTGGGTCTCGGGCGCAGGCGCCGGGGCAGCGGGGGCGATCGCCGCCGTTTGAGCAGGCTTGCGCGCGGCTTTGACGAGATGGACGCCGAGGGCAACCAACTGCAGCCCCGCCGCCGCGCCCAGGATCGCCGCCGCAATGAAGAAGGTGCGCCCGCTGCGCGTCGGTGGAAGGAAGGACGGGAGAGTGACGGGCATGGATTCGCTCGCAGGAAGCGGGGGGATGAGTACCCTATCGTGGCGGCTTCGGCATTGTCAACAGCTTGCGCCGCGACGTAAGCGGCTCGCGGGCGGCAGCTTAAGGAGCGGAATGCCGGTCGGCCGGATAAAGTGGTAGCGCTAACGGGGCTCGAACCCGTGCTTCAGCCTTGAGAGGGCCGCGACCTAACCACTAGTCGATAGCGCCAAAAGAGAACTCCGAGCATTCCAGAAAACCCGGGCTTCCGCAAGCGGCAACTTAGCGGCCCTTGCCGTTAGGCGCCGCAGAGTCCGCTTGCCCGTCGCGTGGTCCATCAGTATGATCCTACCCGTATGACCGCAGACATCCGTCTTCACCTCAGCGCTCAGCCGTTTATACCCTTCACGGTCCATGTAGCCGACGGGCGCGAGTACCGCATCGCGACGCCTGACCATGCCCACGTTTATCCCAGCGGCGGCCGCGTGAGCATCTACACCGACGATGACCGGGAGTTCATCCTTCCAGCCCTCTTGCTCAGTGGATTGGCACTCGACGGCGTGCAAGCATCGTCACGCGCCTGAAGGCGGAGGGCGAAGGTAAAGTGGAATGCATTCCTCCGGTCGAAAGTTTGCCGCAAGACTCGCCTCGTGATAAATTTTTATCCCATGAGCCTCCGGGACCTTGAACACGCTATTCAGAGGCTGCCCGCACCTGATTTGCGAGAGTTTTCCACGTGGTTCGAAGAGTGGCGCGCCGAGCAGTGGGACCGTCAGATCGAGCAGGACGCCCTCGCGGGTAGGCTAGATCGCTCGGCGGAGGCAGCCGTGGCCGAATTTCGCGCTGGCCAGTTCACGCGGTTGCCGGACTGCTCTGGTTCTGGGTAGGTCCGCACGCCGCCTACGAACGCGTCATCAAGGCCTGACCCCGTAAGGATGAAGGCAGTAGCCCCTCTGCCTTCGCCTTCTACCTCCGGTTCCGCCCGGCGTTGCGGCCGACGCCTTCCAGGTCGTCCTCGCCGCTCACCGAACGACGCTGCGGGTCGTACTGCTGCCGGGTCGCTTGCTGCAACAGTGCCACGTGCGCCTTCATGGTCGGCGACCGGTCGATCTTGAGGATCGTGCTATACAGAACAGTGTAATATTCCTTCAAAAAGGCGCGCTTTTCATCGTCGGTGCGGGCGGCGTCGGCTTGCAACAGGATGTCCCGCATCCCCGGTTCGCGCGCCATGGCCATCGTCTTGTCCTTGCGGTAGGCGACCCGCACTTCCAAAGGGTCGCTGTTCGCCAGGCTGACCGCAGCATCCGTCGCGTACTGTGAATGACGGCCCCGACGATGTGCGCCCGCCGCCGCATGACGCCCGTGCGCCCGGGGAACGACACCGGGGGTGGCATCCGGGAAAAGCGTGGTCGGAACGCCGGGAGACGCGGGGGCCGGAGTTGCGTCATCGGGCGGGGCTTCCTGGCCGCGGGCAACGCCGGCGATTGCGGCAAGAGCCGCGGCGGCCAGCAGAGGAAGGGTTTTCACGGGCGGCAGGTTGCACGATAAACCGCTTCACGACGAGCACAAAAATACGGTTACCGTGGACGCTGCCGTGTCCGCGCCGCACCGTCTTCCGTTCCCGCCCGCCGAATTGGCGGCGCGCTGCCGCCGGCCCGGGTTTGTGTGGCTAGACAGCGCGCTGCCGCAAGCCGGCGCCGTTTCGCTCCTGGCCTCCAACCCGTCGGAAATTCTCCGCGGCGCCGCCGGGGACTGGCTGACCTTTGAACGCGCCCAGGCCCGCTTCGCCGCCCGCTGCCCGGCCGGCGCGGCCATCGGATGGGTCGAGTACGGCGGCGAGTTCTGCTTCGGTCTCTACGAGCAGCCGCTTGTCTGCTCGCACGGCGCGTCGATGTGGGAATGGGACGGGCCGCGCTGGGAAGGTTCCGTCGACTTCCAAACGTCGATGACCGAAGTCGGCTTCTGCGACCGGGTCCGCGCCGCGCGGGAGCACATCGCGGCGGGCGACATCTACCAGGTAAATCTCGCGCATCGTTTCAGCGCCCCCTGGCCCCAGGGCGCCGATGCGTTTGCGTTGTACCTGCGGCTGCGGGAGGAATCGCCCGCGCCGCAAGCCGCGTTTTTGGCCCTCGGCGGCAGGACGGTCCTCTGCGCATCGCCCGAGGAGTTCCTGCGCCTGGACGGCCGCCATGCCCGCACGCGCCCCATCAAGGGCACCCGCCCACGCGACCCCGATCCCGCCCGGGACGCCGCCAACGCCCGCGATCTGCTCGCCTCGCCCAAGGAACGCGCCGAGTTGCTCATGATCACCGACCTCCTGCGCAACGACCTCGGCGCCGTCAGCGAATACGGCAGCGTCCGCGCGACCGAGCTTTTCCGGCTCGAGACGTTTGCCAACGTTTTCCACCTCGTTTCCACCGTGAAGAGCGCCCTTCGGCCGGAGCTTTCCCACCCGGCCGCGCTCCGGGCGTGCCTGCCGGGCGGGTCGATCACCGGCGCGCCAAAACGCCGGGCGCGCGAGATCATCGCCGAGCTTGAGCCCGAGCCGCGCGGGCTTTACACGGGCAGCATCGGGTGTTTCGGGCCCGACGACGCGAGCCGGTTCAACATCGCCATTCGCACGTTGATCGTGGAGCACGGCGTCGCGCATTTCCACGTCGGCTCCGGGATCGTGGCGGACTCCGCGCCGGCCGCCGAATACCAGGAGACGCTGCACAAGGCGGCGGGGATCCTGCGCGCCGTCAATGCGCCGCGGTGAAGACGCGGACGAGATTGTGACACAGCGCGCCGTTGTAGAGGT
>CAXUAZ010000253.1:0-3231 GCA_964249195.1 uncultured Chthoniobacterales bacterium | reverse complement strand
CTTCCGGCCGCGCGCCGGCGACGCCCAGCATCGCCGCGAGCAGGAACCCCGCGGTTTCCCAGCCCGGCCGCCGCAGGAAAAGCGTGCCGGCCAGCGCCATCCACACCGCGCAGAAGACGAAGCCCGACTCCGACATCAGCGTGTGCTCCCAGAAGATCATGGCTGGCTGGATGGCAACGAGCACCGTCGCGGGCACGATCCACCACCGCCAGCGCGTGAACCACAACCGGCAGAGCGCGCCCGCGAACATCACCAGCAGCAATCCGCGCGCGTGTTGACCCAGCGGGATCAGGATCAACGCGCGGATTTTCAGTAGGAACGGCACGGCATACAGCACCGGCGTCAGGAAAGTCGTCTTGCTGTGGATCGTCAGCCGGCCCTCGGCGATCAACTCGCGGGGCGTGACGAGAAAATCGTGCGTGTCGGGGTGGTAATATCCGTACGGGAGCGCCCAGGTGAGCCACGCGCGCAGGACCAACCCCACGATCACTGCGGGCACGCAGCACCAGAGAAACTCGTGCAGCCGGCGATCGGCCAGGCGGACGCGCCAGCGCTGGAGGTAGGGCTTCAAAGCGAGCGGGAGTCTTGCGGGGAGCGGGCGATCCCTGCAAGGGGAAAAACTGATCCCGGCCATTCGCTGGCGCATCCGCGATATATTCATACTCCCCGCCTGAAGGATGCAGTTCGTGCTTTCCGCGAGTGGTTTTCCGTTGTAATTGCCTTCCAATGCACACCTTGCGAGAGATCATCCAGCTGGCCCGGGAACGTTCTCCGTTCTTCGAGCGGCTTTACCGCGATCTGCCCAATCCGGCGTCGTTTGAAGATCTGCCGATCCTCGATGTTTCCGATTACTGGACGGCCCATCGCCAGGCTCGCGAAGAGGTGCTGACGGGGCCGCTGATCGACGGCGTCGTCCTCAACAGCGGTGGCACCACGGGGACGCCGAAGTTCTCCTACTTCAACGATCAGGAATGGGACGATGCGGTCACCCTCTCAGCCCACGCGTTTTCGTGCACCGGGCTGCAGGATGGGGATCGCGTAGCCAATCTTTTTGCGGTGGGCGACTTGTATTCGTCCTTCCTGTTCGCCACGGAATCGATGAAGGTCGCGGCGCCGCGGATCTTGCAATTCCCGCTGGCCTATTCGATGAATTTTGCCGCGGTGGCGACGGCGGTGCGGGGCTTTGACATCAACGTGCTCGCGGGTTTCCCCACGCACCTCCTGCGGGTGATCGATTATCTGGATCGCGATTTTGCCGGCTCCTTCGATGTGCGGCGGATTCTCTTCGCGGGCGAGATGTTTTCGCCGGATCAGGAGGCGTTTTTGCGCGGCCGGTTTCCCGGCATTTCCATCCGGTCGGTCGGGTATGCGACGATCGACGCGGGATTGATCGGGTTTGCGGATGAATCCTGCACCCTCGCGGAGCACCGGGTCTTCGATGGGTCGACCATCGTGGAGATCGTGGACGAAGAGACCGGCGAATTGATCGACGCGCCGCGGCAGCCGGGGCGGGTGGTTTTTACGAGTTGCACGCGGCGATTGATGCCGATGCTGCGTTATCCGACGGGCGACCGGGCGGAATGGGTCGAGCCGGCGGGAACTCCGAACCGGCGCTTTGCGTTGCTGGGGCGCAGCGGCGAATCGACGCGGGTGGCCAGTTTCACGTTGCCCCTGGAGCAGGTGCGCGGGCTGTTGGAACCGTTTCGCGAGACCTTGGGGATCGAGGCGTTCCAGTTGATGGTTACCCGCGAGGATTTGCGGGACCGGCTGACGATTCGGGCGGTGGGAAAGGCAGACCCGGAGGTGTTGAAGGAGGGAAGCCGCAAGATCGTGGCGGCGTTTGCGCAGCGGCAGCCGGAGTTGGCGGAAACGATCACGGCAGGGATTATGCACCCGATGGTCGTCGATTGGGCCAGGCGCGGCGATTTGATTACGAACCCGAAAACGGGAAAGCTGCAAATGATCGTCGACCGTCGCGGGAGCGCGGAGTAGGCAGAAACTAAAGGACCCTTGGGGGGGTTGGCTCCGTCCCGTCCCACTAGATCGCAGGCAAAACGCTAAAGCCGGGACCCTGCTGCGGCAGAGGTGACGGGAGCTAATCCTGCATGGCGCATTTCCTGTAATTTTGCCGCGATATCCGCCATTACATCCGGGTTTCTCGCCATCAGCGGGTGCGGCGGACTGGAAACGCGTCTCGTCTGCCCAACCGGCCAGAGGGAACTTCGGGCCGGTACGATCATGAGGTCATAGGGAGTCCAGTAGGTCGTGACCGGGACTTCTTTCCAGACGGTGTCGTCCGAGTTCAGGCGTTTCAGGAATGGGCTGCCGATGGCCAATTCCCGCGTGCCGCCGCTTGGAGAGAGGCCGGCCCAGAGCGTCCCCTGATTTGGAGGCGAAATCAGAAAGACGCCGCGCACCCTTTTGCGGCGGGCGAGATTTTGCACGTAGTCGCGCGTCACGATTCCGCCCATGCTGAACCCGATGATAACGAACGGTTGCTGGCGACCGAAATGCTGATCGATCTGCGCGGAAAGTTTGTGCGCGAGATCATCAACCCCGAGAGAGCACGTATTGGGATGCAAGGCCGGCGCGAAGCAGCGGCAGCCCTCGCGTTCAAGCCGGCGGATGAGGGGATCGAAGATCTTCCCGTTATTCAGGAACCCGTGCACGAGGACGACGTTCACCGGCGGAACGGAGTCACCGCCCCGTGCCATCGCCGAGACGCAAAGCAAAGCCGCCATCGTGGTGAGGCGGAGCAACGATCCGACTTTTGCCGTGTGCGTGGCGCCAATGCTCACCGCGCGATGCTCGCCAACGTAGGAATGAAGCCTCACGATGCACATCGTTACACGATTTCCAGAGCGAACGCCTTTCTTTCGACGGGTCTGGCGCGCATCGCATCTGTCGGCGATGTGGCGAGTAGAGAAAGGCAAGCTTACGTTTCCAGACGCAAAATGGGAGCACGTCAGAAAGGTTCTGTCATGTCAATGAAGTTTCTCATTAAGACAACAGTTGCTCCCCATTTTACGGAAGGGCGAAAGAACAACAACGCGTAGGCCGGCTGGAAAGCAACCAGGCTCTAAAAAGCAAGCGTCGAGCAAGCAACGGGAAGAGCAAGCAACGGGTGGTGACGCAAACCGCGGAGATGCAAGCCGGAAGCAATGCAAGCTGGGGGCCATGCAAGCTGGGGGCCATGCGCTTCAGAAAGAAACCCGGTGTCATATTGGCGAC
>CAXUAZ010000252.1:0-3244 GCA_964249195.1 uncultured Chthoniobacterales bacterium | reverse complement strand
GAGCTGTTGTGGCGGCTCGGCGCGCACGTGTTGTATTCGCCGTTCGGTCACGCGGAGTTTGCCGCGCCGGGCATTTGCACGATCGGGGTGATCGTCGACGTCTTGCACCGCGATTTTCCCTGGAGCCTCGAGCCGCGCCACAACGCGGCGCGTGAAGCGGTTTTCAGGAAATCGTCGCGGTGGCAGACCGGCTGCAATGCAATTCAGAGCACGTGATCTCCCGGATGCGCGAACACTACGGAGTGCCGGAGGAGCGCATGTTTACGGTGTATAACGCTGTGCATCAGCGGTTTGCTTCGCTTTCTGCGTCAGAGGAAGATCCTCCCAGCGGCGCCGCGCAGCCGTTTTTCTTCTATCCCGCCAACGCTTGGAAACACAAGAACCACGAGACCCTGCTGCTGGCCTATGGCATGTATCGCGCCGCCGCGCGCACCCCCTGGCCGCTAGTGCTCACCGGTCACGAGGACGAGCGCTGGGAGGAAATGGAGGCGCTGGCGGAAACCCTCGGACTGTCGGGCGACGGCGCGGTCCGATTCGCCGGGTATGTTTCCTCGCACGAAATCGGGCGGCTTTGGGAAACGGCTGGAGCGTTGGTGTTCCCGTCGTTGCACGAGGGATTTGGCATCCCGCTGCTGGAAGCGATGCAGCACGACGTGCCCATCCTTTGCAGCCGCGATGGCTCCCTGCCGGAAGTTGGGGCCGAGGCATGTTATTTCGTCGATGCCCGCCGCCCGGAAGATCTTGCCCGCGGGCTGACGCAACTGGCCGGAGATCCCGCTCTGCGCCAACGGCTCGTCGAAGCCGGCCGCCGCCGCCGGGCGGACTTCTCCCAGGATCGGGAGGCCGGCAAATTGCTCGACGCCCTGGTCGAACTCGCGCACGTCAAGCCGCCGTACCGGCCGTCCGTCAAGGGGATCTTCCCGGACGGATGGACGGAGCAATCCGCCCTGCTGGCGCTGCCCGGCGGCTCGCTTGCGCCCGGGCGGTTGACCCTCCGTTTCAACCCGATCCCGTCGCCCCGGCAACTTCGTTTGCGGGCCGGTCGTTGCGCCGCGCTCGGCAGTTTCCAAATTCCGGCCGATCAGCCGGATCACCAAATCTCGATCGATTTCTGTCCGGCCGGCGACGCCCTGTGGCTGGAAATCCCCAACGCCGCGAATCTGAACGCCGCCGACTCTCGGGTGCACGGCGTGCGCTTGCAGACCGTTGACCTGCGTCTGGCGGACGGCCGGGAATACCCGCTCTTCCTCGCGCGATGAGAATTTCCGTCGTCATTCCCTCCTACAACCAGGCGGCTTACCTCCCGGCGACCCTGGCGAGCGTCTGCGCGCAGGACCATCCCGACCTCGAAGTTCTCGTCTTCGACGGTGGCAGCACGGACGGCTCCGTCGATATCCTGCGCGGATGGACGACTCCCGCCGGCGGCAAGCCGATCCGGTGGGTTTCGCGAAAAGACGGCGGCCAGGCCGATGCCATCAACCTTGGATTGCGCGAAAGCACGGGTGATGTCGTTGCCTACCTGAACTCCGACGATGTGTACTACCCCTGCGCGCTCTCGACAGTGGCGGCCTACTTCCAGGCACATCCGGACTGCCCAGCCCTCTATGGCCGCGCGCATCACCTGTACGCGGATGGATCGGTGATGGAGGAATACCCGACGGAGCCGTGGGACTACGATCGGCTGCTGGAAACCTGTTATCTTTGCCAGCCCGCCGTCTTCTGGCGGCGCGAGGTGATGCAACGCTTTGGCGTGTTCGATGACGCGCTGCGCTATGCCCTCGATTACGAGTATTGGCTGCGGGTGGGGCGCGAAAGGCCGTTCCATTATCTTGCCGATCGCTTCCTCGCCGGATCCCGCTTACACGAGGACACCAAGACATTGAGCCAGCGGACGCCGGTGCATCACGAAGTGGCCCGGACCGTGCAAAAGTACGCGTCGCGTCCGGAGCCGGTCTGGCGTTGGCTCAGGCATCTGGCGCATCATCGGGCGGAACAGGACGAATCGCCCGATCCCGCCGACCGGGCCGGGCGGCAGCGCTTCGTTGCCGCCATGGTCACCCACTGCCTGCTCTACGCCAATGAATTCGGCCTGCCGGCCGACAATGCGTTTCTTGCGGGCCTGGACGCCGACCTCGCGTGCCTGGATCTTTAACGTCATGAGCCGCCCGCTTCGCATCGGTTTCGACGTCGCGCAGACCTGCCAGGAACGCGCGGGCTGCGGCTGGTACGCCGACTCGCTGGCGCACGCGCTGATCGCGGTCGAACCGGCCCACGAGTATTTTCTGTACCATCATTTTGGCCGGTGGTTCAACGCGGACACGAGCGCCGGCACGCGGATCGAGGAGCCGTTCGCGCACAGCCCGATGCGGACGCAAAGCGCGGCGGAAGCCTCGGCTTTCTGGGGACGGGTGCGCGCGGGAGAGACCGCTTTGCCGGGCGCGCCGGACATTGTCCACGCCAATAGTTACCAGGCGCCGCCGGTGGGTGGAGCGAAGCTGGTGTTCACCGTCTACGACGTTTGCTATTGGACCCACCCGGAGTTCACCACCGACGGCAATCGGCTGCACTGCCAGGAAGGCGTCTTTGAAGCGCTCGCCCGCGCCGATGGATTTCTCTTTATCTCCGAAAGCAGCCATTCCGAGTTCGATCGCATCCTGCCCGGCTGGCTCGAGCGCAGCGGCAAGCCGTGGGCGGTGACCCTGTTGGGTCCACGCGAACATTCCCTGACCGCAAAATCGTCGAAACCGGCCGCCGCCGATTACTGGCTGGCGGTCGGCACGCTGGAACCGCGCAAGAACTACGAGACTTTGTTGGATGCGTTAGACCTATATTGGGCGCGCAGCCCGCGGCCCATGCCATTGCGGATCGCCGGCGGCGGCGGTTGGAAAAGCGACGCGCTCAAAGAGCATCTTGCCACGCTCGAAGCGCAAGGCCGGGTGCAGCGTCTCGGTTACGTGCCCGACACCGATTTGCTGCGCCTTTACGCCGGGGCGCACGCGCTGATTTTTCCGAGCTGGCACGAGGGTTTCGGCCTGCCGGTGCTGGAGGCATTGGGGCAGGGGGCGCCGGTGATTTGCAGCGATCGCGCGAGCCTGCCGGAGGTCGGCGGCGACGCGGCGATTTACATCGACCCGGCCAGCGCGGAATCGATCTGCCAGGCAATGCTTGCGCTGGAGGCCGAGCCGGCCCGCCGCGCCCAGCTCGTGAGCGCCGCGCGCGCGCAGGCGGCGCGCTTCAGTTGGGC
>CAXUAZ010000251.1:0-3260 GCA_964249195.1 uncultured Chthoniobacterales bacterium | reverse complement strand
TCCTTCATCCTTCATCCTTCATCCTTCATCCTTCATCCTTCATCCTTCATCCTTCTGCCTTCTGCCTTCTGCCTTTCACGGGATAATCAACGTCTGCCCTGCGCGCAGCTTCTTCGGGTCCGGCACGGAATTGAGGTTCGCGTCCTGGATATCCTTCGCGCGAGCCTTGTTCTTGTAAAACTTGCGCGCAATGCTCGCCATCGTGTCGCCGGGCTTCACCTCGTAGGTGCGGGTGCCCGGCGCTGGGTTGCGTTTCGCGTCGCGAGCGGCGGTCTTGGAGGCGTCCGCGGTCATCGGCGCGGGCGGGCGCTCGGCGAGCTGGCGTTTGAGATCGGCGTTCTCGGTCTTGAGACGCAGCGCCTCTGCGCGGCTCACCAGCGTGCCCCCCTCCAGGCTGGTGGCCAGGATCGGCTCCAAACGCGCGAGATTCGCCTTGGCCTCCTTCGCGTGAACGCCGTTGGGTGCAAGCGTCAGATAGCGATGGAGATGGTAGATCGAGCCGATCGCATCGCCCATTTTTTGATCGTAGAGCAGCGCCAGACGAAAGTGGGTATTGGCGGTCTTGGCGGTGCCATCGAGGGCGCGCTCGTAAACGTTCGCAGCGCCCTGAGCATCGCCGGAGGCCTGCTTCTTTTGGCCTTCGTCGAGCGCGTGCTCGGTCTTGTCGAAGGGCGAGCGGTCGCAGCCGGTAAGAGCGGCCATTGTCAGGCAGAGAAGAAGGCGAAAGCGAATCATTCCGGCGAGCAGGGTTAGCCAAAAATCGGATCGCTGCCGAATCTATTTAACCCGATCCACATCCACCGCCGCTACAATTCCATCGCTTCCATCGCCTTGACCACGGCGCGCAGCAGTTCCAGGCGGGCGTGCCATTTGAAATTGCCGGCCACCAGGCGCCAGGACGCGGAGGCAGTCGAGGTGCGTTCGAACATCTCTTCGGCCGCTTCGTTGTTCTCCTGCCATTTGCGCCGGTTGCGCCAGTCTTCCTCGTTGATCTTCCAACTCTTGTACGGGTCGGCCTCCCGACGGCGAAAACGGACGAGTTGCTCCTCCTTGGTGATGTGGAAGTACAACTTCACGATCACCGCGCCATCGTCGATGAGGAGCCGCTCAAATTCGTTAATCTCCCGGTACGCCCGCCGCCATTGCTCCTCCGTGGCAAAACCCTCCAGCCGCTCGACCAGCACCCGGCCGTACCACGACCGGTCGAACACCGCGATCTGACCCCGCGGTGGCAGCCGGTTCCAGAAGCGCCACAGATAATGATGGTGATTCTCCCCCGCCGTCGGCTTGATGGTCGAGTAAACGCGCACCGTCCGGGGGTCGAGCTTTTCTACGAGCCGTTTGACCGCGCCCCCCTTGCCGGCGGCGTCCGGCCCTTCGGCCACGACGATGATCGAACGCTTATCGTTGGCCGCCAGCTTGAGTTGCAGCTTGATGAGCCTCAGTTGGTATTCCTTGAGCTTACTTTTATAATGCTCCTCGCTGACGCTCTGGTCCTGGTCCAACTCGTCGAGCGGATGCTTGGCGGAAGCGAGCCGCGTGAGTTCTGGGGTCTCCAAGTGCATGCAGAAGGAAGGTTTAGATGGGAATGGCTTCTTCGACAAGCAACACCGGAAGGTTCTCGCGGATAGGATAGAGCAATTTCCCGTCCGCGCGGACCAGCCCGGCGACGATTGTCTCCGAACGGCCCACGTTCACCCCGGCCAGCAGGTCCGCACTGGCCACTTCGAGCGTCTGCCCGCTCTCGGGGCATCGCAGCATCGGCAGCAGATCAACCGGGATCGCCGGCAACTGCCTAATACTTGGCGACCGTCGCATCCACCTCCTCCGCCCAAGCTTGGATGCCGCCGGTGACATTGAGCAGTTTGGTGAAACCGGCCTCCTGCAGAAGGCGCAATGCCGGCACGCTCCGTTTGCCCGTTTTGCAAATGAGCGCGATCTCCTGCGCGCTGTCGAGCTCGCTCATCCGCGAGGGCAGATCCCCCGGCGGAATGAGCTTCGCCCCCGGCACGCGCACGATGTCGTACTCATACGTCTCCCGGATATCAACCAACAGGAACGGATCCTTGCGATCCATCTTCTGCTTGAGCTCCTGCACCGTGATCGATGGCACCGACCCTTCCGCCGCCTCGGCCGCGGCCGCCTGCGGCACCCCGCAGAAGACCTCGTAGTCGATCAGGTCGGTAATGGTGGGATTTTCCCCGCACACCGGGCACTTCGGATCGCGCCGCAGTTTGAACTCGCGAAACTTCATCGTCAGCGCGTCGAAATGAATCAGCCGCCCCATGATCGTCTCGCCAACTCCCGTGATCAGCTTGATCGCCTCGATCGCCTGCATGACCCCGATGATCCCCGGCAAGACGCCGAGCACCCCGCCTTCAGCACAACTCGGGACCATCCCCGGCGGCGGCGGCTCCGGGAACATGCAGCGATAACACGGGCTCCCCAGGTGCGGCGCGAACACCGTCGCCTGGCCTTCAAACCGGAAGATCGAGCCGTAGACGTTGGGCTTCTTGAGGAAGACGCACACGTCGTTGGAAAGATAGCGCGTCGGGAAATTATCCGTGCCGTCGATTACGATGTCATACGGCCCGACCAACTCGCGGGCGTTGTCGCTGGTAAACAGGCAATCGTGCAGATCGACCTGCACATTGGGATTCACCGCGCGGATGCTGTCCTTGGCGGAGTTGATCTTCTTGCGGCCGACATCCTCCGTGCCGTGCAGGATCTGGCGTTGCAGGTTGGAAAAATCGACCACGTCGAAGTCCACGAGCCCGAGCCGCCCGACGCCCGCCGCCGCCAGATACAGCGCGATCGGCGAGCCCAAGCCCCCTGCTCCAATGCATAACACCTTCGCCGCCTTGAGCTTGCGTTGACCTTCGAGCGTGATCTCCGGCATGATGAGATGCCGCGAGTAACGCGCGATTTCATCATTGCTGAACTGGATCGACTCGTACCGCGAAGGGTCGAGAATCCCGCCGGCGGGCACGGAAGCAGAGGACGTCATGGTCAAAGGACGATAGGCGCGCTGCCTAGGCGGCGGCAACCGCTTTTGCATAGCGCGCCGACACGTCATCGTCGTTGATGATCGTAAAGAACGCCTTCACGTAATCCGCTCGCTTGTTCTGATACTTGAGATAATAAGCGTGCTCCCAGACATCGAGTACGAGCAGCGGCACGATGCCTTCCAAAGTCTGGTTTTGATGCTTCTCGACGCCAACAATCAAGAGCCGCCCCGAGAGCGCATGCCGCCCCAGGAT
>CAXUAZ010000250.1:0-3275 GCA_964249195.1 uncultured Chthoniobacterales bacterium | reverse complement strand
TAGTTCGTCAGCGCGGAAATCTTAGGCTGCGGGATGCCGAGCAGTTTGGCGGCGTCAACCTGGCGGAGCTTGCGGGCTTTCAGGATTTTGTTCAGTTCCATCGCGAGGCGCGTCTTTGCCTGACGCTCGCCCGCGTCGGCGAAGCCGTGGCCGCAACCACCGGCAAGCTCCGCAAGATCGAGATCTTGAGCGAATACTTCCGCACCCTCGGCGACGACGATCTTGCCGCCGTCTCGCTCTATTTCGCCGGGCGCGCGTTTGCCCAGAGCGACCCGCGCGTGCTCCAACTCGGGGGCGCCGTCATCTGGCGCGCATTGCTGGCGGTCACCGGTCTCGGCCAGGCCCAACTCAAGGAACTCTCGCGTTCTCTGGGCGACCTCTCCGAAGTCGCCGGCCAGGTCCTCCCCGGCCGCACCCGGCCCGAGCCGTTGACGCTTGCCGCCTCCCGGGAGTTGTTCGACGAACTTGAACGCGCGCGCGGTTCTCTCGCCAAAACCGCCCTCCTGGAGAAAACCCTCGCGCGCCTGAGCACCCTCGAGGCGCGTTACGTCATCAAGATCGTCACCGGCGACCTGCGCATCGGCCTCAAAGAGGGTTTGCTCGAGGAAGCGCTGGCGGTCGTGCTGGGCCAGCCCGCCGAAGCCATCCGGGAGGCGAACATGCTCCTCGGCGACCTCGGCAAAGTTGCCCTCCTGGCGCGCCGGGAAGAGCTCCACAAAGCCGAGTTGACCCTCTTCCAGCCCATCAAGTGCATGCTCGCCAGCCCGGAGCCGAGCGCCGAGGCCGTCTGGGCCCGCTGGACCGCCGACATCGCTGAGCCTACCGCTTGGGTCGAGGATAAGTTCGACGGCGTCCGCGCCCAGCTCCACCGCGGCGCCGGCGGCCGCGTTGAAATTTACTCGCGCGATCTGCGGCGGGTCACCGCGCAGTTCGACGAACTCGCCCAGGTCGCCGCGCGTCTCCCGTTCGACGCCATCTTCGACGGCGAAATCGTCGCATACGAAAAGGGCAAAAAGCTGAGCTTCTTCGATCTCCAGAAACGCCTCGGCCGCCGCGCGCCCGACCTGTTCATGGGCGAGACGGTCCCCATCACGTTCCTCATCTTCGACCTTCTCTATCTAGACGGCTGTTCCCTCCTCACCCAACCCCTCGCCGAACGCCGCCGCCTGCTCGACGCGCTCGTTTTCCCCGACGCCGCCCTGCGTCCGGTCGAGGTCGCCCGGGCGGATTCGGCGGACGCCATCGAGCGGGAATTCAAGGCGGCGCGCGGCCGGCGCAACGAGGGCCTCATCATCAAAGACCCCGCCAGCCTCTACACCCCTGGCCGGCGCGGCCTGGCCTGGATCAAGCTTAAAAAAGAACTCGCCACCCTGGATGTTGTGGTCGTCGGCGCCGAGTGGGGCCATGGCAAACGCAACGCCGTGTTGAGCGACTACACGTTCTCCGTGCGCGACGAGGCGGGCGAGTTGCGCACCATCGGCAAGGCGTATTCCGGCCTCACCGACGCGGAAATCCTGGAACTTACCGCCCACTTCCAGCAAAGCACCGTGGCCGTGCACGGCAAATACCACGAGGTGCGCCCGGAGATCGTGTTGGAGATCGCGTTCGACTCCGTCCAGCCGAGCAACCGTCATCAAAGCGGTCTGGCGCTCCGCTTCCCTCGCATCAAAGCCATTCGCCAAGACAAGCAGCCCTCGGAGATCGACACGGTCGCCTATGCGCGGACGCTGGTCGGTTGAAACGCCGCGCAACTTCACCGTCGGCCCGCGGTTGAATCTAGAGCCGTGCCCGCTCCCCTGATCTCGCGTTTGCGCCTTCTTCCATGCGCCATCACCCTCGTTGTCAACGCGCAGGCGCCTCTCGGCAGCAATCCCCGCTTCTTCGTCAAACACGCCGTCGTCTGGCAGGGCGCCAGTCAGATCATCCCGATCAACCTCCCCGCCGCGCCGGCCGCCGATGAGACCTTCACCGTCTCCGCGGACGACTCCTCCCTCGCCGACATCCTCCGCGCGCCCACCGTGCTGGCCGGCGAAACGATCGGCTACTTGCGCCTGCGCGGGTTGAAGGCCGGCCGCACCCAGCTCCATCTGCACCCCGGCGAGGCGCTCGAGATCGAGGTCAAACCCGATCCCGCCGCCGCCGCCCTGTCCAGCATCGATCCCGACCAAAGCCGCGTGCGGATCGTGACGCCCATGGCCGGCGCCTCCGTGTTTAGACAATTTGGGGTCGCCGTCGAGGTCTTCGACTCCCCGATCGCGGCGCAGGTCCAGGATATGTTCCACGCTTCGGACGCGGCCCCCGCGCGCAAGACTTCCTTGCGCGTCCAGCTTCGCCTTCCAAGCGGCCAACTCCTCGATCCCGTCGCCCAAACCGAGGCGGAGTCCAGCCCGCAACGCCAGTACACGTTCAGCGTGGCGGCGGCCGACATCGCGCCCGGGCCGTTCCAACTCGTCGCCCTCGGCACGCCCGCCGACCTCTCGGACTTCGACCTGCGCGCGGGCCATTTCACCGTTCAGCAGAGCGAGCCGCTTAATTTAATCGCCACCCCTGGCGCCAAGACCGTCCGATCGGGCGAGTGCGAGAGCGTCATGGCCGACGCCCGAGAGGCGCTGGCGCCCGCGCGGCCCTCTCGCTTCGGCACGCACCAGCCCGACGTCATTAACGACCCGGCCGCTTCCGGCGCCAAAACCTTGGGCATGACCGGCGGCAACACCGCCTGGTGCATGCCCGTCGTCATCCAGCAGCCGGGCGATTACGAGCTCTTCATCTCGGCGCGCGGGCAGACGGCCTTCGGCGTTTATCCCACGGTGTCGCTGTTTGTGAACGACGACGAACGCCCCGCCGGCATGGTGCGCCTGGCCGGCCCGAAATATCACCGGCTGCCGGTTGGCGGCCGCGTCCCGCTCCTCGCGGGCCCGCAAGTGTTGACCGTGGCCTATCGCAACGACTTCAACGCCGGCAAGGAAGACCGCAACCTGTACCTGGATCGCTACGAACTCGTCCGCGTTGGCGACACCGCGCCGCCCGTGAAAAAGCCCGCCTTCGCCTCGCCGCCCAGCCGCCTCCTTCCCGCTCCCGACGCTCAGCCGCTGCGCTTGAGCCTCCTCTACCCGGCCAACGGCGCCCCCGTCTTCGGCGCCGATGCCGCCGTGGGGCGCTACACCGCGGGCGCGCCGCTCGCGTGGATCCATCTCGTCATCGACGTGCAGCCGCAAGTCACCTGCATTTCTATCCTCCGCCCGGGCTACGCCATCATCCTCCCCATGTTGTTGCGC
>CAXUAZ010000249.1:0-3276 GCA_964249195.1 uncultured Chthoniobacterales bacterium | reverse complement strand
TCTACACCTGGAGCAAGGCCGAGGTGGACGCCGCCATCGCCGACCCCGCTGGTCATCCGCTGGCGGCCATTCATCAATTCGCCACCTACCCATCGGAATACAGCGGCGGCACTTCGATGGTCTTCGATCCTAACGGCGACCTCCTCTTAACTCTCAGCAATTTCACCGGCCCCTCCGTGTTGGACAAATTTGGCGTGAAGGCGGACGGCACGTGGACCGGAGCCGCCGACACCGTGCTCAGCGATGCCAGTCTCCTGGGCGAATTGCGGCTGGAGGGCGGCACGGTGCTGCTCTCCGCCGGCAATCAGATCTTTGCCCTCGTGCCGGAGCCGTCGACGTTCTGCTGGATGGCGGCGGGCGTGCTGCTGGTCGGAGTCGGGTTGCGCCGGCGCGCGGCGTAAAAGGGCATGCGGACCCTCTTCCTGGTCGCCGCGCTGGCTTCACCCGCCGCGGCGGGGCCGTACTCGCTCGCGCTCAACGACCCGACGAATCTGTATGACGCACCCATTCCAGGGTTCGTCGGCGTCGATGGCGACGGGAAGGCGACCTTGCCGGATGGCCAGGGCGGTTTCATCAATGCGGATAATTATGTTAACCCGCTGTTCTTCGGCTGGGCCAGCGGGTATGTAAACTACCTGCCGGACGATCCCAGTTCGGTCACCGCCCAATTCAGCAATCCGGCGCTCGCGCTGGGGCCCGTCACCGGCGACAACTTCGATGTCGCCTCGCTCGGAGACCTCACCGCGGACGAACTAACCGCCGGTGCGGCGCCCGGCCGGATCACGCTGACTTTCCCGAAGAAAATCCAGGATAAGCCGGGGGCCGATTTCGTCGTGTTCGAGAATGGGTCCATCGCCGCTTACAACACGGGCGGGGCGGGGATTGGCGGGGTCTTCGCGGAACTGGCGTATGTGGAGGTTTCCAGCAACGGCGTAGATTTCGCGCGGTTCCCGAGCGCGTCGCGCACGGCCGCGAGCCTGGGCGCCTATGACACGATCGATCCCACCAATGTATTTGGTCTCGCGGGCAAACACGTCAATGCGTACGGGGATTGTTGGGGCACGCCGTTCGATCTGGCCAATCTGGCGAGCGATCCGCTGGTGACCGGCGGGCTCGTAAACCTGGGCGCGATCGCTTACGTGCGGATCGTCGACATTCCCGGCAAAGGGACGTTCCTCGACAGCGCCGGGCACCCCATTTACGACCCATGGCTCACTTTTGGGTCCGGCGGGTTCGATCTGGAGGCGGTGGGGGTGGTATCGCAGGAGATCACGTTTGAAGAATGGCAGAATGCGCAGGGTCTGGCCGGCGCGCAACGCGGGCCCGCGGCTGACCCGGATCGGGATGGGATCGTCAACTTGCTGGAGTATGCGTTTGGCCTATCGCCGCTTGCGCCGGATGGCGCCGGCTTGCCGGCGCTCGTGCCGATGAGCGACCGGGTGGGGATCTCGTTTACGCGCGACACGCGCAAGACCGACCTCACGTATGAAGTGCAGGCGAGCGGCGATCTCCTGACGTGGACCACGATTGCGCGCAGCGCCGGCGGCACGGCGTTGGCGGGCGTGTCACCGGCGATCACGGATGCGTCGGCCAGCCCGATCGCGAGCGTCGGCGTGATCCGGCGCGAGACCGTGGCCGACGTCGTGAGTTCCAGCGGGGCGTCCCGCCGATTTCTGCGCGTGCGCGTGACGCAGGCGGCGGTCCCTTCATCTGTAGCGGCGGTCTATGACCGTCGGTGACTTGTTCCTGATTTGGCAGCGCACCGGCTCGCAATCGATCTTCCGACGGTCACAGACCGCCGCTACAACTATTCATGAAGCACGCTTTCACGTTGATCGAGTTGCTCGCCGTGATCGCGATCATCGGCGTGCTCACGGCCTTGCTCCTGCCGGCTCTGAACGGCGCCCGGGTCAACGGGCAGGGCGCGGCAAGCTCGAGCAACCTCAAGGAACTCGCGGCCGCCAACCACGCGTACGCGATGGACCACGACGGCGTTTATTGCCCGGCCCAGGACCAGTACAATCTTGTCCGCTGGCACGGCGCGCGCCCTTCCGTGTCGAGCCCGTTCGATCCCACGAAGGGTTATCTCGCGCCTTATCTGGGCGGCGATGGACGGGTCAAAATCTGCCCGCTGTTTCACGATGTGATCACCGGCGCGCGGAGCTTCGAGACGGGCACGGGCGGCTATGGATATAACGAATCATACATCGGCGGCACGCCGGCTTCCATGCTCCAGCCCGGCCGGCTGTCGCAAGTGCCGCGGCCGGCGCGCACGGTGATGTTCACGACCTCGGCCTATGCCAACGGACCGGGCGTGCAGGAATACCCCTTTTGCGAGCCGCCGTACTGGCCCGCCGGAAACGGCGCGCTCACCGCCACCCGCCCTTCGCCGACGGTGCATTTTCGTTTCCGCAACCAGGCGCTGGTGGCCTGGTGCGACGGCCACGTGACCGCCGAAACGATGCAGCCGCGCGACGATGGGTACAACCCCAACAGGGGCGACGCTGCGGCGCACCACCTCGGCTGGTTTGGGCCCGATGCCGGCAACGGATACTGGGCGCCTTAGATCGTCAGCATCATCACGACGAATGCAATGTGCGGTCGGCTGGGGTAGGTAGAGATCATGATGAAACTGGTCCGTTCTGCGGCCGCGATGGCGCGGATGGCGTCCCGGTGGAATGCGCCGGTCGCCCTCGTGCCGACCATGGGGGCGCTTCACGAGGGGCACCTCGCGCTGGTGGATCGCGCGCGCAGGGCGGTGGGTCCGAAGGGGATCGTCGCGGTGAGCATTTTCGTGAACCCGACGCAATTCGGGCCGAAGGAAGATTTCTCCCGGTACCCGCGGCCGTTGCGGCAGGATTTGGCGCAGTGCCGGGAGCGGGGAGTCGACGTGGTTTTCAATCCGGGCGCGGCGGACATGTACGCGGCGGATGCGTCGGTCACGGTGGATGAGACGCGGCTCTCGGGTGGCTTGTGCGGGCGGACACGGCCCGGGCATTTTCGCGGGGTGTGCACGGTGGTGGCGAAGTTGTTCAACCTCGTGCGACCGACGGCGGCGGTGTTTGGCCGCAAGGATTATCAGCAGTTGGCGGTGATCACGCGGATGGTGCGCGATCTGAACATCCCCGTGCGAATCATCGGGTTGGACACCGTCCGCGCGGCGGATGGACTGGCGCTCAGCTCGCGCAATGTGCATCTGACGCCCGAGGAACGCGCGCAGGCGCCGGCGTTGCGGCGGGCGCTGCTGGCGGCGCGCGATGATGCGCGGGTGGGTCA
>CAXUAZ010000248.1:643-3415 GCA_964249195.1 uncultured Chthoniobacterales bacterium | reverse complement strand
GGATGGGCGGCGGCGGGATGACGGCGGGGCTCGTCGATGGACGCGCCGGCGGTTTTTCGTAATTCTCGGCGAGGACGGAGAAATCCTCGTCGCCGTGTTGGTTGTCAATGGCCGTCAGCATCGCGCCGCTGGCCGCGGCGGTGGCGGGCAATTCGATCTTCAGGTCGTGGGCGATGCCGAGGGCGAGTTGGAGGTCCTTGCGGGCGTGCTTCAGGGCGAAATTCGGCTCGTAATTGCCGGAGATCATCGCGGCCAACTTGGCGTCCGTGGTGGCGGAGCGGGAGGCGTTGAACTCCAGCGCTTCCACGAGCTTTGCGCCGTCGACGCCCGATCCGCGCACGACCGCGAGCGCTTCCGCCAGGGTTTGGCCGACCACGCCGGTGAGCATGTTGGTGGCGATCTTGAGCACGCTGGCGTGGCCGATCTCGCCGACGTGCAGCACCTTCTTCGACGTTGTCTCCAACACCGGCAACGCCTCGGCCAGCGCCTCGGCGGCGCCCCCGACGTAGTAGACGAGCTGCCGGCTCTGGGCCGCCACTTTGCTGCCGGTGAACGGCGCATCGAGATAGCGCGCGCCCAGGCTTTCCACGATCGCTCCCGCCTGCCGCGCGGCGCCCGGCGACACGGTCGCGTGGCCCAGCACGAGGTGCCGCGGGTTGAGCGCAGCAGCAATGGTTCGGACGGTCTCCAATAACGCCTCGTCGTCGCTGACGAAAATCTGGATGAACTCACACAGGTCAGCCACCTCGACCGCCGACCCGAGGAAATTGGGCGAGGAACGCGGCGTGCGGCTCCAGACGTACACCTGATGGCCCTCCGCCCGCAATCCCGCGGCGACCCGGCTGCCGATAATGCCCAGCCCGATGACGCCGACCTTGAGTTTCGCTTTCGGAGTCATAGAAAAGGAAAAGACAGTTGGGCGCGCGCGCCGGGTTGTAAACCGAAATTCAGCGCCATGCCCGCTCTACATAGGTAGGCCGGCTGGGGCCGCGCACGAAGGGGATGAGCAACATCCCGCTCACGAAGCCGCCGATGTGGGCGAAATACGCGATCCCCGGCGCCTGCCGCGCGGGCGTCCAGGTCTCCGCCAACACCTGCAGACCGATCCAGATCAGCAGGAAAATAAAGGCCGGCACCGCCATGATCCGGATGAAAATCACGATCGGCACGAGGGTCATGATTCGCGCCCGGGGAAACAGGATCAGGTACGCGCCCAGGATGCCGCTGATCGCCCCGCTCGCGCCCACCAGCGGCGCCATGCTGCGGCTGGCAAAGTACGCGTGGCAAAGCCCGGCCAGGGCTCCGCATACCAGGTAGAAACCGAGATACGGCAGGCTGCCGAGGGCCTCCTCGACCCGGCGTCCGAAGACCCAGAGAAACCACATGTTCCCCAGCAGGTGCAGCCAACCGCCGTGGAGAAACATGTAGCTGCTGAGCCGCAGCCACGCTCCGTGCGCCTCGGGGTCGGTCAACGCCCGTGGGATCAAGCCGCCCGCCATCGCGGTGTACCGGATGCCGTTGTGCAATTGCCAGGTGACAAAGGTCCATAGGTTCAACGCGATCAGAAGAAGGGTGACAAATGGCTGCCGCCGTCCGCGCACGTTATCATAGAGCGGGATCATGCCCGGCTCATTGGGGGAGCAGGATATCGACCTTGGCGTTAGCCCGCAGAGTCGTGAGGAGATCGGTCACCGCCTGCCGACGCTTGGTTTCACGGAGGAAGTCGATGATCTGCTCCTTGGACTCGTCATAGGTCGCCACCCGCGCGTCCCGGTGATCGGTGAGTTTGATCACGTGAAAGCCAAACTGGGTGCGCACCGGCGGGCTCACCTCGCCGATCTTTAGCTTGAAGGCGGCTGCCGCAATCTCGGGCATGATCCGGTCCCGCCCGAAGAAATCGAGGTCGCCGCCGGTCTGCTTGGCGTTGGGGTCGTCAGAAAACTGTTTGGCGAGATCTTCGAAGGACTCGCCCTTCTTGAGCCGGGCCTCGATCTCATTGGCCTTATTCTCCATTTCCAGGGCGACCTCCGGGGCCGCGTCGCGACGGGCCGCGAGGAGGATGTGGCTGGCGCGGACCATCTCGGGAAGTTTGAACCGGTCGGGGTTGTCGTCGTAAAACTTTTTGGCTTCCTCCGGGGTGACGTTGATCTGGCTGGCCACCTTGCGCTCGGTCCACTGCTGTTGCCGAAGTTGACCCTGGATGGTGTTTCTCACCCGTTCCACGGTCTGCCCGTTTTTCTTGAGTTCGGCGTTGAAGGCGGCTTCGCTGGGGAAGCCCTGTTTAACCGCGTCGTACCGCTTCTCGACCTCGATGTCGTCGATCTTTTCATCTTTCGACTCGCGGGCGACCAGCCGGTCGGCGATCATTTCGTCGAGCACGGAGCGGTAGGCCTTGGTGCGATCCTCCGCGGAAAGTCCGGCCGGCGTGCGGCCATTGGCGGTAAGGAGCGCGGTGAACGTGCGTTCGAGTTCCTCCCGGTGGATCGGGGCGCCGTCCACGGTCGCGACGACCTCCGGCAACGGCGCCTCGCCGGCCACGCCCAGTTCTTGCGTCAAGTCGCCGTGCGCCTTGGCCGGCGCGGGAGTGGGCGTGGGCTTGCGTTTCGATTGCGCTAGGGCGGAGCTTCCCAGCCCGAAACCCACTGCCAACCCGAGACTTGCGCAAAGAAGGCGGCTGGCAGGAAATCGATGCATAAAGACTCTCAATTTGGTCGCGGCAGAGTTCAAAGCGAGCGGATTATGAAAACAGTCGCGCGCTGCAGGGGCAAGGTG
>CAXUAZ010000248.1:0-633 GCA_964249195.1 uncultured Chthoniobacterales bacterium | reverse complement strand
CTCCACCGGGTTCTTAATACTCAACCCCGGCCCCGGGTCGGGCCCCCCCCCCCCCCCCCCCCCGCGCCGTCAGACGTTTGAGACGAGTGGGTTAATGGTCCTTGTCCTTATCTTTCTTCTTGTCGCCGTTGGCTTGAGGCTGGGCTTGTGGTTGCGCTTGAGGCTGGGGCTGCGGCGGGCGCACCCGTTCCTGCCGCTGGGGTTGCGGTTGCGGCTGGCGGGCTTCCTGGCGCGGAGCTTGGGACTGTTCCTGCTGGCGTTGAGCGCGGCGAGCTGCTTTTTCCTGCTCCTGTTGCTGGCTTTGTCCTTGGGCGGCCTGCTGGGCCTGCTGTTGGCGGGCGGCTTTGCGGGCAGCTTTCTCCGGGTCTGGAGCCGCGGCGGGCGGTTGCTGCTGCTGCTGTTGTTGGGCAGCCTGGCGGGCGGCTTTGCGGGCAGCCTTATCCGGGTCGACCGGGACGGGAGCATTGGGTTCCGGAGCGACGGCGGGTTGCTGTTGCTGAGCGGCCTGACGCGCGGCTTTGCGGGCCGCCTTGTCCGGATTGACCGCGCCAGGAGCGTTGGGCTGAGCTTGCGGGGCCGCGGGAGCTTGACACTTCGCCTGGAGACGGGCCGCGCGACTGGCGGCATGTTCCT
>CAXUAZ010000247.1:0-3452 GCA_964249195.1 uncultured Chthoniobacterales bacterium | reverse complement strand
TCGTCGCTGAGCTTGGGTCGTTAGGCAGAGTCGTGCCTCCACTGCCTAGGATTGCGACCGGGGCGCTGGCTTGAGTTCGAAGGTGCCCACATCAGCCAGAAGGGATACGCCGCTTTGATTCAGAGCGGCTTGCGCTCGGGCTTTTAAGCTTTGAGTTCGGACTTCCCCCGTCCCGCAGAGAGATGGTTCGGCGGGGAGAGCACTTCGCATCCACGCGCGGCTGAGCGCAGAATAACCTTCCCTTCGGTCGCCTCCTTCGGCTACGATCACCGCCATGCCTAACCATGCGCTCCAGCGAACGAGCCATGGCGTTTACGGTTTTCATTCCAATCCACGATTGCTTCGCCATGGCTCGTCGCTGAGCTTGGGTCGTTAGGCGTTCTCGCCAATGCGCAACGTTCGCCAGCAACCTGAAACAAACTCAATTGCCTCAGCCGGTCTCAGACATCATCTCAGCTTGCCATGATTAAACACTTCTCACGCACGGAGAGATGCGGCCTCTTTGCAATCTCGCTTCTGATGGTCGCGTGCGGTTTTGCCCGTGGACAATCCCCATCACCCACTCCGGCGCCCATAGGCCGATACAAAGACATCTCCGTCCGAGCCATTAACGACGTGGGAATGACGATCGGCTCGGCAGAGTATGTTCCCTCCGGTCCAAACGACCCAAATTCTGCGGGCACGCACAACGTGCTTCTGATTCAGGTGACGCTGAGTTGTCCCAAGGCTGACACCAAAGTTTCGCCAGACACAAATCCCGCCTTCTTTAACTCTCCGAGTCCACCCGATCCAACATTGTCGAAGAGCCGGGAGCCGGCCTTGGTCGTGTTCTACCGGGAGGTCATCGACAGCGCCTTTGTTGTTCAACCATTTACCGTCACCACAAACTTCGGACCAAACCTCGGCGGCGTGACGTGGGCTCAAAGCGCCGGTCCATCAGGTGTCGGACATTTTGAGGACGCGAATCAAGCAATCGCCCGCTTTGTGGACCCGAACGTCGGTGGGCTCTTCCAATTTGATGCGACCTTTCCAGGCTCGCCGGGTGTGCGCACGAGTCTCATCCTGCCGTTGGCGGGCGCGGAGATTAAAGATGTTGTGGCAACCGACATGGCGAAAGCAAATACTTTTGCAGCAGCCGTGGTCGCCAAATATGGCATCTTTAAGAGGAATCTCCCAACCAACGGACTTCGCTGGTTTTACAATGGGGGAGCAGGAGATTATTTGGGACGGCCCGACAACAAGGGTTCTAAAACATGTGCCCGTTTCAATCCGGTCAACGACATCGGCGGGATGGGCGCGGTCGCTACTTGGTTTGGGGTGCCTGTAAGAATTTCCAAAGCAAGCAATTTTCTCGTAGGATATGCCACCAAGAAGATCGGAGTCTTTGCATTTTTTGCTTGGCTTTCTCAAACTCTTGGAACCAATAATGATGCATCCGCGACCGCTAGTTTTGACTTAGGAACATCAATCGCTGCAGGAACAAAAACTTATTCCGCAGATACATACTCGATGCTAAAGGCCAATTTTTATAATTCCGACGTCAAAAACACTCGCCTCTGGCCCAACACAGCGCCAGCCGATAATCACGTTTACAGCTCTACAATCTCAAACTTCAACACGCAATTCTGCTCGCCCGCATTCACTGAAATGACTCACCCCTAATTCAGAATGAAACACCTTATTTTCATCTTGTTCGCTATTGGCACGTTCTCCACTGCGGCAAAATGCGCTACTTCGTTCTCAGATAGTCTCAACAATATGTGGCTCGCGGGAGACAAGGCACAGGTTCTCGCGACAGCCAAACAGCGTCTGCAAAGCAATTCCAACGATATCGCGGGTTTAGTGATTACTATGGAATACTACATGGAATTTTCCGATATTGTGCATTTGAAAGATTCCATTGATAAAGTCATAGCGGCGGGCAGCACTCTAGCCACGACGCAGTTTGCGAAGCTCTTTCCAAAACTCAAGAGCGATCTGATGTACATAGAAACGTCGGTGCTGCCGAGCGTCTCGGCCGAGATGGCGGCAGCGGAGTCTCCAAAAGGAGATATTAGTGGAAAACCAATGGATTTCTTGTACGTCTTGCAAGCAGCAGAAACTGACGGTTTGATTCATTAAATCGACTGAATAAAGTGAAAGTGCGTCATTGAAGCGGCAAGTTAGCGTTGTCGCGGCACCGAACAACATGTTAACCTCTAAAGCTATTTACCTATCGATCTTAAGTGTAGGCATTCTCTTGCTCGGTTTGTTCCTATCTCTTTTCAGCGGCAGGATTGTCATCGGTCATGACTCGTCTCAAGTAGATACCGTTGGCGAGATTTACTTTCACGGATTCCCAATTTGGTTCTTGGAAACCGCCCCGGGCTACAGTGTGGTAGACGGTTGGCACTTTCAAAGACTGTTTGTGAACACATTGAGTTGGATTTGCTTTCTGGTGTTAATTGCTTTCGTGATGGTAAGATATTTGACGGGCGACGAGAGGCGCACGCGTCGACTTTGAGCTCACGTGCTCGACTGGCTGAGGAGAGCGCCCAGGTATTGGCTCGGCTCCGGGAAGCACACGCCATCCCAGAGCCATGAACCACCCGGCCACGCCTAACCACGCGCTCCAGCGAACAGCGGCTGGCGTTCGGGTCTTTTCTGTTTATCATGTCTGTCCTCGCCAGCCTCTGTCGCTGAGCTTGGAGGCGTTAGGCGCTCAGAAGTCGTAGTCCGCAGCCATTCACCGGTTGTCCGCAAGCCGCCAAGCCCTGTCCGCAGCCATCCAGCCATCGTTCGCCAGCCGCCGCCCGTCGTTTGCAGTCATCCGCCCGTTGTCCGCAGCCATCCGCCCGCTGTCCGCAGCCATCCACCCGTTGTCCGCAGGCATCCGCCCGTCGTCCGCAGGCATCCGCCCGTCGTCCGCAGGCATCCAGCCATTTTCCGCGAGCTTGCAGCCGCTTTCCGCAGACCTCCAGTTCTTTCCCGGAGGTGGCGATTCCTCGACGCGCCAGCCCGACAATCCTCCTTTCCAGCCTTCATCTGCGAGCCACGCCCGCGCCTAACCATGCGCTCCAGCGAACTGGCTGGGCGGTTTCGCTTTTCCTCGATTTCGCGCTTGTCTTCGCCCAGCCAGTCGCTGAGCTTGTTCCGTTAGGCAGAGTGACGCTGCTCCTCCGAACGATTTGGTCGCGAATCGATCAACTCCCGTGATTCCGAAGGCGCCCGAAGAACGCAGAGAAAACGCGCCGCTTTGGTTCAAAGCGGCTTGCGCTCGGGCTTTTAAGCTTTGGGCTCGGATTTCCCCCGTCCCGCAGGAAGCCGGTTCGGCGGGGAGAGCATTTCGTCTTCACGCGTGGCTCAGCGCAGAATAACCTTCCCTTCGAGCGTCTTGCTCCGATACGATCACCGCTATGCCTAACCACGCGCTCCAGACATGTGGTTAGTTATGTCAAGGGTAGGATTTGAGG
>CAXUAZ010000246.1:0-3477 GCA_964249195.1 uncultured Chthoniobacterales bacterium | reverse complement strand
CGCCCACGCCGGTCCCCGCGCCGCCGCCCGCCTGGGCCAAGCCCCGCGATCTCGTGGCGTACCGCGAAGAAATCCGCGCTGCCGCCATGTCCGCCCCGGGCGCGGACACCGAGGCCGGCAAGGCGGAGATTCGCCGAGCCATCGGCGCAAGAGAGCGTCGCGAGCAGGCTGGCAATCTCGTCGATCTCGGCGGCTGGTGGGTCAACCGGATGCGCGACGCGCAAGACCCGTTCGAAGAGAAGATGACCCTCTTCTGGCACGGCCACTTCGCCACGAGCGCGCAGAAGGTCCGCGACGGCTACCTGATGTGGCGCCAGAACCAGACCTTCCGCGAAAACGCGCGGGGCAATTTCGGCGTGTTGACCAAGGCCATGTCGCGAGACCCCGCGATGATTAATTGGCTCGACCTCCGCGAGAGCCGCGCGCAGCACGCCAACGAAAATTTCGCCCGCGAGCTGATGGAACTCTTCACCCTCGGCGAGGGCCATTATACCGAGAAGGATGTCACCGAAAGCGCCCGCGCCTTCACCGGATACCGCATCGATCCGCGCGATCAGAGCTTTCATTTCTCGCCGCGCGATCACGACTTCGGGCCCAAGCAATTCTTGCGGCAGGCGGGTAACTTCCACGGCGACCAGATCATCGACATCATCCTGCAACAGCCGGCCTGCGCGCAGTTCATCGCGAAAAAGCTGTGGACGTTCTTTGCCTGCGACAACGCCGACCCCGCGCCAATCGACGCCCTCGCCACGACGCTGCGCGCGAACAAATACGAGATGCGGCCCGTCTTGCGCGAGCTTTTCACCAGCCAGGAATTTTACTCCCCGCCGGCCATGGGCACGCAGGTGAAAAGCCCGGTGCAATTCGTGGTGGGCGCCGCCCGCTTGCTCGAGACGGACCTGCCGCCGGAGCGCGTCACCCTCCGCGCGCTCAAGCAGCTCGGGCAAACGCCGTTCGCGCCGCCGAGCGTGAAGGGTTGGGACGGCGGCAAGGCGTGGATCAGCACGTCCACGCTGCTCTTCCGCTACAACCTCGCGGCGGCGTTCCTCAAGGGCGCCAGCCCCACGCCGATCGATTTCGCCAAGCTCGCGCCGGAGGATCTGCGGGCGGATCCCGCCGCGCTCGTGCGGAATTTGTCCGTGCGGCTGTTTCAGAATTCGCTCCCCGCCAAGGACGAACAAGCTTTCGTCGATTATCTCAAAGCCACTGGCCCCGGCATCGGTGACAAATCCGTGCAAGGCGTGCTCCACCTCATGATGAGCACCCCCCGTTTTCAACTCTGCTAAAAACTCCTCATGGACCACGACGACCATCACGACACCGCCGACGGCCGGCTCCCCGGCACGCTCCAAACCCGGCGCGGATTCCTCCGCTCCTCCGTGCTCGGCGCTGCCGCGGCCTGGACCCTGCCCGCGTTTCTCGACCGCACCTTCTTCGCCCTCGACGCCCAGGCGGCCGACAGCGCCACGCAGATCGTCACCGGCAAGGACGGACCGATCCTCATCGTGCTCCAGCAAGCCGGCGGCAACGACGGCCTCAACATGGTCGCGCCCTGGGCCGACGACGCCTACCACCGCGCCCGCCCGACCATCGGCCTAAAGGCTGACAAAATTCTCCGCCTCAACGATTACTGCGGCCTCCACCCAAATCTCACCGCGCTCAAGGGTCTCTACGACGAAGGCCATCTCGCGGTGATCCAGGGCGTCGGCTATCCCAACCCGAACCGCTCCCATTTCCGCTCGACCGAGATCTGGCAAACCGCGTCCGACTCCAACCAGAACAAGCCCTACGGCTGGCTCGGCGCGTACTTCGACAGTTGCTGCCAGGGCGCGCCGCCGACGGTGGGCGTGTCCATCGGCGGGACCGTGCCGCAATCGTTCACGTCGCCGCATCCGACGGGGGTCAGCTTTTCCAACCCAGAGCAGTACCGGTGGATCGACAAAGAGCCGCCGCGGGGCACGATGAGCGCCGCCGAGTTTTTCTACCGTCAGCTCAACCAGCCCGACGACGATCTCACCGCGCCTGCCGTTGCGGAAGATTCGGCGGGCAGTTCCATCAGCGCGATTGGCGGCGCAAGCGGCGGTCACGACATGAGCTCGCTCGATTTCCTTGAGCGCACGGCGCTCGACGCGCAGATGAGTTCGGATCAGATCCTGGCGATTGCCCGCAAGAGCAAGCCTGCGGTGGGTTACCCGCGCAGCGGCCTCGGCGACAGCCTGGGGCTCGTCGCGCGGATGATCGCGGGCGGCTTACCCACGCGCGTATATTACGTGAGCCACGGCGGGTACGATACCCATCAGGGCCAGGCGCGGACGCACGAACGTCTGATGACGGAACTTGGCGCGGCGATCGGCGCGTTCACGGCGGATCTCAAGGCGCAGGGGAACTTCGACCGCGTGATGCTGATGACTTTCAGCGAATTCGGGCGGCGCGTCGGTGAGAACGCAAGCGCGGGCACGGACCACGGCGCGGCGGCCCCGATGTTCGTGATCGGCGGCGGGGTGAAGCCGGGGCTTTTTGGTCAATACCCGAGCCTGACCCAGCTCAACCAGGGCGACCTGATGTACAACGTCGATTTCCGCAGCGTGTACGCGACCGCGCTCGAGCGGCATTTGCGCGTCCCGAGCCAGACGGTGCTCGGGCGGAAGTTCCCGCTGCTGGGGATTGTGTAGAAGAATCAGTCGAACCTGCGGTGCAGCCACGTGTAGGAAAACCGATCCCCCGGACAATCGGTGGGCACCGGATTGATCTCCCGGTGCGCTTTGACGATCGATAGCCGCCGATCCACCCGCCCCACGCGTTTGCGCAGATAGGTGATCAACTCGTCCAGCGCGGCGTATTGCGCGCGGGTGGGGATGTCCCGGTTGAAATCGCCCACCAGGCAGATGCCCAGCGCGATGTTGTTGAGGTAATCGCTGTGCACGTGGCCGCCGTTGATCTGGCGCCTCCAGCGGTCGCCGATCTCGATCTGGCCGTCGCCGGTGCTGGTGCCGTTGCCGATCACGAAATGATACGCGAGCCCGTTGGGCATGTGCCGCGTGTGCCGATGGTAGTAATCGAAAATCTTCGCGTTGCCCTGCTGCGTGCCGCTATTGTGCACGACCGTATATTTCCAACGCCCGCCCCGCACCGGGGCGCGGTCGATTTCATTGAGCACCGAGCGCGTGAGGTAACGGTAATTCGTGCCGCCGCCAAATATTCCGAGAAACCCGCGGCTGCGCGTCGGCGGGGGGTAGTTGGTGTTGTCCTCGCCGCTTGCGCCGGATTTTTGCACGATCACGGGCGCGGGTGGCGGCGGCGCACTGCCCGCGCAGGCGGCCCACCCTCACGCGCGTGCGATGCCGCCGGCCAACGTCGCGTCGTCCTCGACAAGCAATATCCGCACCCGCCGTTCCTTTCGCGCCAAGCGTAGCCCGCCAAGCCCAACCGAATCTGAACCGGGCGATTCAGCGCCGGTCGGGGCGACTCCTCTAGAGG
>CAXUAZ010000245.1:0-3511 GCA_964249195.1 uncultured Chthoniobacterales bacterium | reverse complement strand
TTGATCACGAATTCTCTAACTCCGACAGCTTGCTATGACCGTCGGAAGATCGATTCGTGGGATGATGCCAACCGCCCGGCAATCGAATCACCGACGGTCATAGACCGCCGCTACAACTGGCTCGGACCGAGCCGGAACAGCAGCGGCACGTCCAGCGTTTTCGCGTGCGAGATCCCGTGTTCCCATAATCCATCCTCCCCCCAGCAATCCCCGTGGTCGCCGCACACCAGCGTGTTCGCGCCGGCGAACGCGTCGAGCAACGGTCCGATCCGTCCGTCCACAAACTCCGCGCACGCCAACTGCCGCCGCCGGCATTCGTCCGCATCGTTGTTCTCCGCGAACGCCTGGCATGGATTCACCTCCCGATCCCAAGCCGCCCCTTCGTGGAAATACGGCACGTGCGTCTCGCCGACGTTGAGGAACACGAACGCGGGTTGCTCTGCCGGCAAAGCGGCCAGTTCCCCCGCGATCCACTCCAACTGCCGCCCCAGCGAGTATGCATTCCCGCTGTACCAGAAACGCTCGAAATCCGCCGTGAGCGCCTGCGCGGTGGGCTTCGTGTCGTTGAACCAGCTCATCGCCGCGCACCCGATCGTGCGGTGCCCGCGATTCTTGAACCCGTCGATGATGTTGCGCCCTTTGAGCGCGATCCACTCGCCGCCCGGCCCCGCCAGCCCGCCGCCGGCCATGCGGAAAATTTTGCCGTACTTCGGGTTCACGTACGGCGCCCGCACCGTCCCTATGCCGGGCGTGAAACCCATGAACATCGCCATGTGCGACCCATACGTAAACGTCGCCGGCGCCTGCGCGCAATGCAGCGGGCCCAGCGCCTTGAGGTTCGGCGCCGCCGCCGCCGCGAACGTATCGTAACGGCAGGAGTCCAGCGTGATGAAAAGCACGCTGTCCGGCCGTTGCGTGGGGAACTTCGTCATGTCGCCATCAAACATACGCCCCGCTCGCGCGCAAGGCAGGCGCGACGTGACGGCGAAAGAGTCCATGCAACCGCGACCGGAAACTGCCGCCCCCGCGCCTTGCCCGCTGCCGGGTCCACCAGGGCCGCGCGGCAAACCCGCTCTCGATCGCCGCACTTACCCGCGCGCCGTACGCATCGATGCGCGGGCGGATTTCCGAAGGATCCGTCAGCCCCTGGAACAAACCGGACGCCTGGAACAACGCCGCCTCGCCTGGCAATAACGCACCGGCCTCCCAATGGGCGATGCGCGCGCAATGCGAATCCGGCAGGCGCCCCGCGCCGCCTAACGCTTGCGAGGCCAGCGTCAGCGCAACCCGTTCATCCGGCTGCGCCTCGAGCTGCTTCGCCCATGCCTCCCGCAAACCGGCCGGCTCCGACGTCCAGAAACTCCGCGATTGGTAAAACGGCCACATCGGTTCCCAAACGCCGCGCAGATCGGCGCGCGCGCTGTTGATCCGCTCCGAGGGCGCCGGGATTCCCGCCCCCGCGTAAATTCCCGGCCAATCCATCCCCTCCGCTGGCTTGCTCGCCGGCGTCAATAACAGCGTCGCGCCCGCATGATCCCAGTGCTCCGGCCCGCGGAGAATGACCGTGCCGCCTTCCACCACGAACAAACGTCCCGTTACCACCGCAACATCGATCGCCAGGAGACATGTTGGGGTGGACCGATCGGCGACCCGCATCCGGGCGCCGCAAGCGGCCGCCAGGCCTTGCACGCTGCCAGGCGGCTCGCCCACGCACGTCAGGTGCAGGGGAAACGCCGCCCGCACCCGCGGATTTGTCAGCTCCAGCCACGACGCCAGGAAAAACAGCGCGCGCGCCTCGGTTGTCACCGCGTGCTCCCACTGGTCGAAGCGCGCGACCAGGGAGACATCGCACGGAACGAAAGGCACCTCAGCCATGGGTCACCGGTGGAGCGCCGCCACGGTTTCGCGATGTTTCTCATCCGCGTCGATCAACGACAGGAAAATCTTCTCCAACACGCCGCCCGCCTCGACGTTTTGGCGCCGCAGCTCGTCGACCGTCCCCAGCGCGATCAGCCGCCCGTGATGGATGATGCCGATCCGATCCGCCATTTCCTCCGCGACCGACAGCGTGTGCGTCGACAAAAAAATGGTGCACCCCGCCCGGCTGCGCGCCTTGAATTCATCCTTCACGATGCGCGCATGCATGGGATCGAGCCCCACCATGGGCTCGTCGATGATGAGCACCTTGGGGTCGTGCAACAGCGCCGCCGCGATGGCTACCCGCTGCCGGGTCCCATGACTGAGGTTCTCGATCAGTTCGTTATGATATTCGCTCAAGTGAAATTGCTCGAAGAGCGCTTCCCCGCCCCGCTCGATTGCGCCGGGGTCCATTTCGTAGATCTCGCCGACGAAGCGCAGGAACTCGCGCGGCGTCAGCTTGTCATAAAGGAAAGGAAAATCGGGCACGTAACTGATCAGCCGCTTGGCCGCCGTGGGATGCTCCTGGATATCGTATCCAGCGACCCGCGCGGACCCCGCGCTGGGTTTCAGCAAGCCGGTGAGCATCTTGATCGTGGTCGTTTTGCCGGCGGCGTTCGGCCCGAGGAACGCGAAGAATTCTCCCTGCGCCACGTCGAGTTCGAGGGCACTCACCGCCGTCAACGCGCCGAAGGATTTCGTTAACTGATGGGTCTGGATCATGGCGTGAGGGTCTCGTCGTAGAAGTCGTACCCGGCCCCGGTCGTGAACGCGAGAATTTGGCCCTGTTGGGTGGTTTGCAGCGTGGACTCGAACATGCCGTGGAACGTCACGAGGTACGTGTCGATTGTCTCGCCGTTAAACGCCATGGTCGAGCGCCGGGCGTCGACCGTCGAGGCTGCACCCTGCGTGAATGCCTGGCGGATGACGTTCCTGGGATCAAACCCGAACGTGCGCAGATCGGGGTCGTCGAGCATCTCGTCCGGCGTGCCCGATCTTTCTTTCTTCACCGCATCTCCCTGTCGAATGAGGTAATGATAATGATTGGAGGGCGGCGTGCCGTCGACGGAGACGCCCAGGCTTGGATCTTTCTGGTGCGGCTCGCGAAACGTGGCCGAGACGTCGAAGCGCCGGACGGCTTGTTGGGCGTCCAGCTCAAACGTGGCGCGCAGGACGACTCGCTGATTGGGTGCGCCGAAGAAATCGAGCGTGGATCCGCCCGTGATCACCAGCAAGTTCGCGGCGCCATCTCGCCGCGGCTGCACATGGAACAGCCCCAGCCGCTGACGTTGACGATAAAAGACAAGATCCGAGTTTTGTTCATGGAGGAAGATCTGTTTGAACACATGCGCCGGCGGGATCGCCTGCCGAGTGGCCGACCCGCCGAAGAATTCCGAGCGCACGAGCATCCCGGTCATGACGACCCAGAAGAGGACGATGCCGGTGGCAAGAACGCGATAGAGCACGGGGAAAGGCAGAAGGCAGAAGGCAGAAGGCAGAAGGTAGAAGGCAGAAGGCAGAAGGGCAAACTGCCCGCGACTTCATCCTTCATCCTTCATCCTTCATCCTTCATCCTTCATCCTTCATCCTTCAT
>CAXUAZ010000244.1:0-3514 GCA_964249195.1 uncultured Chthoniobacterales bacterium | reverse complement strand
CCTGCGCTTTATGGCTTCCAGACTGAAAGACTCTAATTCTTCAACAGGCTGTTAGCGGCCCGTTGACCCAAAGCTGTAGCGGCGGTCTATGACCGTCGGTCGACCGGATGTTTGCGGTAGGCACCATCTTCAGAAAACGATTCACCGACGGTCATAGACCGCCGCTACAGCTTTCTACCCGCCTGGCACGATCTTGACGTCGTCGATGTACAGGACGCTCGACAGGTTCCGGCCGTAAAAGTCGATGAGGAACGCCCCGTTCATTTCCGTCTTCTCCTTCAAGTCCGAATTTTTGAACCGCACGTTGAAAGACGATTCCACCGTCGACCAATTCGACCCGGGGTTGAACTCGTTATTCACCCGGACCACCTCGGTCGCGTGCTTGCCCTCGCGGACACCCTCGCCCCGCTCGCCGTGCTCCAGCTTCGCCGCGCCCGTATACGTGTCCTCATAATGCGCGAAGCCCCAGTGACACTTCTCCATGCCTGAGCCCTTCATCTTGAAACTCACCTTGTAATTCACCCCGACCTTCGCGGTAAACAGGTGGACCAGCAGGAAGCGCTGGAGACTCTGCGGGATGCCCGTGTCCGGGTAAGGGAACACCCCTCCCGGCGCCGGCGGCCAGTACGCCGCCTTCAGGCAGTTCGCGCCCTCGGGCGGCTGGCTGGCGGGATCCTCCTGCGCGTTGACGACCTGAAAATACGCCAGCGCATTGCCGGCCTCGGAGCTCGTCAGCAGTTCCCATTCGGGCGGCACGCGGATGTTTCGCTTGAGCCGATCCTCGCCTTTGATCTCGCGCCACGCGCCGAAGCTCGGCTCCGTCTTGGTCCCGGTATTGTAGGCGACGACGATCCGGCCGTTGGGCATCCCCAGGATTAAATCGAAGAGCCCGTCGCCGTTGAGATCGGCCGCGCACGGGGACACCAGGCCGGGCAACTTCGACATCCCGCCGAAGCTGATCGTCGACACCCGCTTCAGTTCGACGCCCGGCTTCGGCGCGCCGGGGTTGAGGTACACGCCGATCTCGCCCGTCCGATCGGCCACGAGCAGGTCGGGATTGCCGTCGCCGTTGAAGTCGGCCACCGCCGGGATGAGATGCTCGCGCCCGTCCCCATAGGCGACGATCGACTTCCGGGCGTCGGAAAACTTCGGAACCTCGGCCCCGATATTTTCCAACAGGTGGATGGAATTGGCCGAATACGTGCCCTCGCCCATGAGCAGGTCGATTTTGCCGTCGTTGTTCCAATCGGCCCCGGCCGGCGCGAGGAGATTGGCCCAGAGGCGGTTGCGGTCGTCGGTCGGCACCCGGGCTTTCTCGACGGACGCCGGTTGCGCAAAAACCGGCTGGCGGACGGAGCCGGCATTCGGCACGAAAAGGATCTCGCCAAAGAAATTCCCAATGAGCAAGTCGAGCACGCCGCGCTGGCGCCAGTTCGCCAGGCTGATGCGCGGGCAGAACCGGTCGTCTTCCCGGTCGTGAAGGTAGGGGCGGTAGAAATCCTTGGGCAGCGGGCTCGTCGACAGGAACAGTGGCAGGACCTCCGCGTTGGTAAACTTCGGCTCGGTGGGCGTGCCGCGGTTTTGGTAATAGAAATAGTATCCGTTGGGCGCGGCGGCGAGGATGTCGAGTTTGCCGCTGCCGGTCAGATCGGCAACCGCGACGGAAGGCGGCATCGCCAGGGCGCCGAGGGCGCTGCCTTCGGTGAGCACCCGCGCGCTGAAGGTGGGCGTGGCGAGATTGCCGTCGCCGTCGACGCCGTCCCAGAGGTTATCGATCGTGCGGATGGGTGCTTCGAAGCCGCCGTTGGTGAGCTCGTTGATCTTCAACTGCTGCGCGCGAGCCAGCGCCGGGGCAAAGAGGATGGCCAGGCACGCGAAGATCCATCGGGGGGACGACATGCGAGCGACTATAGCAGCGCGCCCGGAGGGGGTCGAATGCTTCGCGCCGGAAACGTCTCGGGCGTGAAAAAACAGGCCGTATGATGCGCAACGGCAACCAGCCTGAGGCAGCGGAAGGGAGTCGATCGGCACGGATGGCAGTCTGCCATAAACCTGCTTTCATGTCAATGCATTTCTTGCTTTTTCGTGAGATTTGCTTTTGCTGGCGTCGATTCGCCGGTCACGCTAGTTTTTGCGTTCCCCCAACTCCCATTCGATGAAAATTCCCAAATTTACCCTCGGCATGGGGGATCGCTTCGCGCATCAGGGCCGCGCGCAGTTGCAGGCCATCGTGCAGGCGCGCGCGGCCGGGCTGGACGTTTACCCGGTCTGGAACAAATCCAACCGCGAACACACGATCGTCAAAAGCCAGCCCGGCGATCTCCGCGCCGAAGCCGACGCCGCCGTGGCCGCGCTAGGTTGGACCGATCCCTATTTCGTTGACGCCGACCACATCGGGCTCAAAACCGTGGACGGCTTCATCGGCGCAAGCGATTTCTACACGCTCGACGTCGCCGATTTCACGGGCAAACCGGCGGACGCCGCCGCCATCGAGGCGTTTGTGAAAAGCGTGGCCGGATACGTGGGCGAACTCGCCATCCCGGGCATCGCGCGTCCTTTCGAGCTGACCGAAGCGACGGTGCGCGCCGCGGCCGGCAAGTTCCTCCTCGCGGCGCAAGAGGCGGGCCGCATCTACCGGCATATCGCGGAGGCCAAAGGCCGGGACCGCTTTGTGACCGAGGTCTCGGTGGACGAAACGGACACCCCGCAAACTCCGGTGGAACTCTTCCTGATCCTGGCGATGCTCGCCGGCGAGAAGATCCCGGCGCAAACCGTCGCGCCAAAATTCACCGGGCGCTTCAACAAAGGCGTGGATTACGTGGGCGATCTGGCGCGGTTCGAACAGGAATTCGACGAAGACCTGAGCGTGATCGCCTTTGCCATCCGCGAGTTTGGCCTGCCGGAGACGCTGAAACTGAGCGTCCACTCGGGCAGCGACAAGTTCTCCCTCTACCCGATCATCAACCGCTTAATCCACAAACACGGCGCCGGGTTGCACGTAAAAACGGCGGGGACGACGTGGCTGGAGGAAGTCATCGGGCTCGCGGAAGCGGGCGGCGAAGCGCTTGTCATCGCGAAAGAAGTTTACGCCGGGGCGCACGGCCGTTTCGATGAACTCACCGGCCCCTACGCGACCGTGATCGACATCGATAAAACGAAGCTCCTCTCCCCCGCCGAGGTGGCCGGCTGGGACTCGCGCCAGTATGTCGAAGCGCTCCGGCACGAGCCGGGTTGCGCCGGGTACAATCCGAATTTTCGCCAGCTCATCCACGTGGGCTTCAAGGTGGCGGCGGAAATCAAAGCGCGATACTTCGCCGCGCTGGAGGCCAACGAGGCGCTCGTGGCCCGCAACGTGACGCACAACTTGTTCCATCGCCACCTTCAACCCATCTTCGGCTGACATCGTGAGCCATCATTTGTTTGATCTGAGCGGTGACGTGGCGGTCGTCATCGGCGCCACCGGCGCGCTCGGCGGCGCGCTGGCCGAGGGCCTCGGCGCGGCGGGAGCGATGGT
>CAXUAZ010000243.1:0-3588 GCA_964249195.1 uncultured Chthoniobacterales bacterium | reverse complement strand
GGAGTTGGGCGCGCAGGGTGGCGAGTTCGGCGCGGGCGCCGAGCAGGGCGCTCGCCTTGGCGTTGAACTGCACGATGGCGGTGGCCTCGTCGACGTCAGCGTCGGCGACAAACCCGAGTTTGGCCGCAAGGGCCAGGAGGGATTTCATGGGGGTGTGGGTGTCTTTCATGGTGGGGTTGGGTTGGGGACTCTCTTTGGTCCAGATGGGTTGGATGCCGCGGAAGGCCGCGCGGTTGACCAGGCCGCCCATGTTCACGGGCGCGCCGGTGACGACGCCGGATTCATCGACAAAAAAGCTGGGGCTGAAACGGCGAAACGTCCGCCCGAGGACCGCCTCGCGACCGAGCGCGCTCCACTCGAGCCGGGCGCGCACGCCACCCTGCTGTGGGTCGTCGCCGGCCCAGGTGAACTCGAGCGGCCAGGCGCTGGCGGGGCCGTCATCGTGATTGAAGTCGAAGTACGGCCGGTCGCCTTCGCCGCGCGTCGCGGCGGAGAGCATCTCCTCGAGCGCGGCTTGCATCCGCTCGGCGGTGTCGGCGTCCACGCGGACGGTGCGTTCAATGGCGTCGCCGTTTTGCGTGCCGTTGATCGTGTGTTCGCCGGGCGGCATCCACTGGAGATCGGCGGGCGCGGTGCGGGCGCCGGCGCGGGGAGTGGGGAGGGGAATGGTAATCGCGTTCATGTTAGTCGGGGGAGTTAGAAGCGTTGGAGGGAGCGGTGAAGACGTCGTCCTGCGGGCCGGGCATCGGGACGCCGTGGCGCTCGTAGAACCATTTCTTGGGCGCGGGCAATCCGAGCCGGCCGAGGAGGAGGACGTCGCGTTGCGCCATTGCCGTGGCGTCGCGCACTTCCACCAGGTCGCACACGAGGTAGGGATCCTCGGCGTTGTCGCCAAAGTTCAGGCGCATCAAGGACGGGACGAAGCTGTAGTTAAGCGCCGTGGCCGCCCAATGGCCGACGTAACGCAGGACATCCTCGCGGATCTTTTCGTGCACCTGCCCGAGCGCAAGGCTGCCGCCGCCTTTGGCAGAATCGGTGGTCAGCGTCTGGCCGAGCAGGAGGATGTCGCACGCGGTGTCGGCGAGCGCCATCAGGTAGGCCTGCGGGCTGTTGCCGGCCGTCTGCACCGCCTCGTGCAATTCGAGTTTCGTGCCCGCGGGGAAGGCGCCCCAGCCGGCGCTGCCCATCTTCTCCAACATGGAGCAGATCTGATTGAGCAAGCCTTTCTGCGCCGGATCGTACTCGACCCAACGGAAGGGCAGGCCGAAGAGTTGCGCGAGGTTCAGCGCCCAATCGTAGGAAAAATTCGCGCCGATCCACATGGTGGCGAGGGAGCGCAACATGCCGGCGCCGATCGGGTGCCCGGTGCGCGTCTTGAGAAACGCGACGATGAATTTATCCGGCGGGAACGGTTGATACGGCGCCAGCGGCCCGTCCGGACAGAGTTGCAGCGCGGTACCCTCTGGCGGGTAACCGTAGCAGTGGCTGGGGATCCAGCGGGCGGCGCGCGGCATCACGGCGCCGTCGCGCGTCTCCCAATAAATCTCCTGCACGCTGATCCCCTTGCCAACCGCGTCGCAGAGATCGTAGATCATGGCTTCGAAGCCGTTCTCGTCGTCTTCGAGCGACGGGCGAAAGGCGCTGATGGCGTCCGCCAGGAAATCACGCTTGCGCTCGGCGAGCGCGGAGGGCGGGGACTGCGGCCGGGCCGTGGCCTCGGCGCGCCACTCGGCCTGGACGACCGCGCGCTTGATCTCATTGAGATTTTTCTTGAGGCGCGGCCAGGTGTCTTCCATCAGGTCGAAGAGTTCGAATTGCGCGCTGAGCATCCCGGCGAACGCGCCGGTGAGAATAGCCTGGACCCGATCAGGGGTCATGCCGCGGGTGACGAGCCCGGTGAAGCGATCGCGCGCCTCGGGCCGGATGATGGTGTGAAGATTTTGGGGATTCATAAAAGGGCAAGTTGTCAGTGAGGGGGAAAAATAGGTCCTATGGGTCCTATAGGACCTATCTCTGGGAGGCAGGCAGCCGCCGCGGCCGGAACGCGCGCTCGCCTGAGCAGTCGTCGAGACGCACCAGCGAAAGATCCGACAGACCCTCGACTGCGGCGCTCAGCGCCCGGACCATGAGCGCCAGCGACCAAAATTCATCGGCGTGGCCGGCCTGGTCGCGCTCGACCGCGATGCGCACGCCGCTGGCGGTCTGCACGCGCTCGGGCTTGCGCAGCGACTCGCGCAACGCCGCCTCGCACGGGATCCGGATCGCCCGATCCTCAAACGCCCGCAACAAATCCAGCGCCATCAACTCGGTCACCAGCGCCGTGTCGCTCTTGTGCGGCGACCCGCCCAGCGCGTCCCGGCGCCGCTCGCGCCGGGCAAAATTCAGCGCGCCGACGCGGCTCCCGCCTGCCCGCTCCTGGGCAAACTCCGCCAGACCCAACCCAATGCCCGTCGCGTCGATCTCGGCCCGGCCGAAATTGCCCATCGCCAACAGCGGCTCGATCTCTCGCAGTTGATCCGGCAAACGCAGATCGGCGATCCGCAAGAGCGCCCTCACCCGGATGAGCCCCTCCTCGCGCTCACCGACGCAGATGCTCGTCAGGTCTCGCGAACGCCCCACGTCGATCCCCACGCCCAGCGGCCCGCGCAGCCCACGCAGATACTCCAGCGTATCGCTGCTCCAGCGCCGCTCCTCGATCCGCGCGGCCGGCTCCTCGGCGGACTCGGCGGCGGCGATCAACTCGAGGGTGAGCAGCGCCATGTTTTCCTCGTGGAAACTGCATTCGTAGTTTTGATCGTAGGATCGCTTGTCGAGCGCGCGGGCCCGGGCTTCGTCTGGCGTGATCGCTTCCCGCGTGGCGGGATCGAAAATCCGCACCCCGGCGGCGCAGGCATCCGAGCGCCGCACGCGGCTCACCTTGCAACCGCCCGGCGACAGGGCAAACCCATGCCGGTCCAACTCCGGCGCGGCGCCGAGCGCGGCCAGTTGGTAGAACTTGTTGAAACGCCCGTTGCCCGTGCTCGCGATGCGGCAATGGAAGTCGGCGTTGGAGCTGATGATCGGCTCAGCCGCGTCCCAGATGGCCTCGCTGTCTTCGTGAAACGCAAATTCGTCGAGGATCAGGTCGCCGGAGAATCCGCGGGCCGTGCGCGGGTTGGCCGCGAGCACCTTGATCCGGCCCCAGCGGCCGCCGGACTGGATGCGGCACTCGATGCGCATGTGCTCGATGAGATCGCCGGCGGAGAGATCCTGCTCCTCATAGGCGACGCCGAGCAGCGTGCTGACCTCACCGCATTTGCGGATGAACTCGGCGCCATTGTCGCGCGAATTGGAGAGCACCGTGACCAGGCGCCCAGGCCGGGTGAGCAGGCGCTGCACGGCCCACGCGGCGAGCGTGTAGCTCTTGCCGATCTGCCGGCTCCAGTGCAGGACGAGCACGCCCGCCTGCGAGTAGAACACGCGATCCTGGTACGGGCGCAGCTTCAGTAAGTAACCCGTGTCTGGGTTACACTGAGCGCTGGAGCGGGCGCGGGATGGCCGGGGCGGCTTTTTCATGGGCGAGGAGCGGGAGTCGCGGGGAGGGCGGAG
>CAXUAZ010000242.1:0-3600 GCA_964249195.1 uncultured Chthoniobacterales bacterium | reverse complement strand
ATTAATTAGGCCGCGGCTTCCCAATCTCCAGGCCCGTGATCTGGTCAAAGGCGGCGGCGACATCAGGTTTCTTCTCGGCGACGTAGTCGGGCTTGAGCGTGCCCTTCTCGCGCCAGCGGCGAAGGAACGCGCCGAAGAGATTGCGATTGGGATCACGGAGGATTTGCCACTGTTGAAGGGTGATCGCGTTCAATGGCCGGCCAGCGTCGTATTCGTAGGCTTTGTTTACGGTGAGCGAGACGGCGTCAATCTCCTTCATATGATTTGCGTACGGAGTGGTTGCTTTATCCATGAGGGCGAGTGCCTCAGCCTTGGCGCCCGTCGTCTTGTCGTAAGCGGCCTGATCAAACGGCGCAATGGTATTGCAGCCGGACAGGCCGAGACCGACCACCACCGTGGCTGCGAGTAAGCGCAAAGTGTTCATCGGTTGGGAATAGGACAAAGTGTTATCAAGACCAATCAAACCCCATAATGAACGGATGCGCCATGCCGTCAAATTAAAATTAAGAGGGGTCTTTACCCCATAAGCGCTAACCCGACTTCGCGGATACGACCTCCGTTTAAGAAGTCTTTCGCTCGCAAGTCTGAGGTGCAACTGATTTTTGGACCAATGTGAGTCTTAGTTGTGGAGTAAATCTGGGTTTCGAACTGGGTTGGGTGAGGTAATTGAGGGCGGAGTGTTTGCGCTGGGTATTGTAGTAGCCGTCGATGTAATCGAAGATTTCGAGGCGGGCATCGGCGGGGTTTTGGAAGCAGTCGCCTTGAAGCATTTCGGTTTTGAGGGTGCCGATGAAGGACTCGGTCGAGGCGTTGTCGTAAGGATTGGCGCAACTGGACATGCTTTGGCGCAGGCCCGCTCCAGCGAGCGCCTGGCGGAAGGCGGCGCTGCCGTACTGGCTGCCGCGATCGCTGTGGAAGATGATGTTCTTGGCGGGCCGTGTGCCCAGCGCCTGGCGCAGGGCGGCGACGACCAAGTCGCTGCGCAGGTGATCGGCCAAGCTTCAACGGACGATGCGGCGCGAGCACAGATCAATGACGACGGCCAGGTAGAGCCAGCCGGCGCTAGTGGGAATGAAGGTGATGTTGCCGGTCCAGACGCGGTTGGGAACTGCTGGCAGCGGTCGGCCGGCAAGGAGATTAGGCGAGGGCTTGTCGGCGCGGCCGTCGCTGGTCTTGGGCACGTAGTTCTTGGGCTGGATGGCGCGTAGTCCCCGGGAAGCCATGAGGCGGCGGATTCTCGCGGGGCGCAGACCACGCCGTGATCGGAAAGTTCGGCGCCGATGCGACGGTAGCCGTAGCGGCGGCGATGGCGTTTCAAGACGGCTTCGATGCGCGGGCCGATCTGCGCCTGCTCGGGGGCGACTTCGCGCTGGCCGAGCCCCGCAAGCTCTACACTTGTCACGATCAACTTTGGGACACAAAGCCGCGCTCTTCACACACCTGCAAGCGTGCTGGAAAGATCTCTTCAACGCACGCTTCGACGTGCTGCTCTACGACCTGACGAGCACGTACTCCCGAGAGTGACCCACCGGAGGACGGGCGTGGCAAGCGCCGCTTCGGTTACAGTCGCGACAAGCGAAGCGACTGCGTGCAGGTAGTCATCGCCATGGTGATCATCCCAGAGGGCTTCCCGCTGGCGTACGAAGTCATGCCCGGCAACACGGCCGGTAAGACCACCCTGCGAGGCTTCCTGGCCAAGATCGAAACGCAGTACGGCAATGCGGATCGGGTGTGGGTGATGGACCGGGGCATCCCCACCTAGGAGGTCCTGGCCGCGAGCAAATGATCGACGTGCACCTGCCCACTGACCTGACGCCGAAAGTGAGACAGTCTAGAATGGCACTAAGATAAGGCGGATTTAGGATGTTTCGGTTGTTTTGCTTTCGGGCGGTTGCGGCGGGGAAGGTTGCCCATCTTTGCCCTTGGCTTGGTGAGCAGTTGGTAGTTCTTCTGACGTCGCTTCTTGGCGCGCGGCTCACTGCGACCTGGGCGTTCTGGAACTTCATCCTTGGCGATGAATTCGAGCATTTGGTCGATGAGTCTGGCTTGCTGGCGCGGCGTTTTGCCGGCCGCCGCGATGATCGCTGACCAGTGCCGCAACGTGTCGAGCGTTCCCTTGAAGCTGATGCGCCCCAACGCGACCCGGTGAACGTGGGCGCTGCGCTGCATCAAGCTGCGCACCAGGTTGTAGGCGATCTGATGCATGAGCACTTCGCGCGTGATCATCTCCGGGCTCTTGCAGCGTAGCACGTCCATGGCCAGCGTCGTCTTGATCTGGGCAAAGTGCAGTTCCACCTGCCAGCGTTCTCCATAGAGTTCACGCAAGGCGTCGGCCGGGTACGCCTGCGCGTCGGTCAGGGTGGTGACCAGCACCACTTCGCGCGTGCGAAAGCCCGCCGCCGCCACCCGCAGCCGGATCATGCGCAGAGTCAAGGTCTCGGGCAGGGCGGCGAACTCCTCCGCGCTTTGGGTGTCGAGGCGTTGCGCGGGCTTTTGCCAGATCACCAGCCGGTCGTCGGGCCCCAGCGCCTTGCCCGCCCGGAAGTCGGCCGAGCGCTTCTGGTGGAGGCGCATGACGCTGTCAACGCCGCGTTGTTGCTGCAACGAGGCCATCGTCGCGTAGGAGCAGAAGCCACGATCGGCCAGCACGACGTCCCCCGTTTGAAGCTTGCTCCACAAGCCGCCAAAGAGCGTGTTGTCATGGGCGCGCAGCGGCCCGGTGACCGCTTCCAGGAGCGCGCCGCTGGAGAGCGAAAAGAGGCCCACGAGCTTCATGACCGGAAAGCCGCAGCCAGGCGCCTGGGAACTGGGCTGGGGCCAGAGCGCCTGGTTCTCGGGCGTGTCAGGCATGCTCAAGCCCGTGCCGTCAACGATCTTGACCGCGCGGCCAGCCCAACGCTCGGTCGAGAGGACGTTGCGCTCCAGACTGTGAGCGATCTGGGCGCGGATGAGTTCGAGCGTGACGGGTTCCAGGCGAGCCCGCGCCTGGCAGTAGGCGGCGGTGGATGAACTTCCGGCCCGTTGGTCGCACCCAAAGGTCTCCTGACGCCAGGCTTCGACCCGACGCACGATCTCGCGGCAGGCCGTGCCGGGGCTCAAGATCTGGGCGGCAAAGGTCCAGAAGGTGACCTGCAAACTGAAGTCCCGTTCCCGGCTGCCAGGGCCTTCCTCGCTGGGAGCCAGCAAACGATCAGGCAGCAAATGGCCGAAGATCTCGTAGAGTTCGGCCAGCGAGTCGATCCGGCCAATCTTGCGCAACGTGCGCTGCGCCGGGCGACCGAACAAGAGAGGACCAAACGCGCGGAAGAACGGAGTTGCCAAGGCCATGCCCTGTTCTAGCCCTTCCCCGGGTCGCCTGACCAGAACAAAACATCCTAAATCCGCCTTATCTTAGTGCCATTCGGGTCAGTCAACATATCTTGACAAAAATTGGTTGAACAACGTCAAGCGGCAGTGTAATAGGTTCGAGTACCCTCGTTATTAACGATGAAAAGCGCCACAAACGTGAACCGGAACCCGTGCGGTGCCGCAAACCGCAGAAGGGGCTGTGTAGAGTAGGCGGGAAGCGACGGATTGAGAGGCCCAAGGGCCAATGACCGT
>CAXUAZ010000241.1:0-3655 GCA_964249195.1 uncultured Chthoniobacterales bacterium | reverse complement strand
GTGGTCTTTTACAGCATGGACCAGTTGCGCATTGCCACGGCCGGCTTCCCCGCGCTCAACCGCTGGATCTTCACCGTGGAGTTGGCCGGCGCGATCGGCGTCTTCCTGCTGCTCGCCCGCGCGCAACGTTCGCTGGCCGCGGGCGCCCGGGCGTCGCTCGGGCGGTGGATGCCGCCGCTGATCGCGCTTGCCATCGCCGCCCTGGCGGCGGCGTTAGGCGCCAGCGTGCTCGGGTACGTGCGGCTGGGCGACCTGCTCGGCGGCGCGACCTTGCGCAGCAGTTACGTGGCGGTGTTCCTGTATGCGCTGCTGCGCGTGATCGAAGGGTTGACCCTCATCGCGTTGCGCGTCCCGCCGGTGACCGCGCTGCGCATCGCCCGCGAGCATCGCGACCTCGTGCAGACGAAGGTCTACCGGGCGTCCCGCGCCGCAGCGGTGTTGTTGTGGCTTTATCTGACCCTCGATTTCTTTCAGTTGCGCGATCCGCTGTGGGTTTGGGGACAGCACGCGTTCACCCAGGAGCACACGCTCGGCTCCTTCACGGTCAAGTTGGGTCAGGTAGTCAATTTCGTGCTTGCGATCTGGGTGTCGCTCACGGTGTCGCGCGTGCTGCGTTTCTTCCTGAGCGAGGAGGTCTACGAACGGGTCAACCTCTCGCCGGGCCTGCCCTACGCGATCTCGACGATGCTCAACTACTTGGTGCTCCTGGTCGGCTTCTTGATCGCGCTCGGCCTGCTGGGCGTGGACCTGACGAAGGTCACGATCGTCGCAGGCGCGTTCAGCGTGGGCCTGGGGTTTGGGTTGCAAAACATCATCAATAACTTTGTTTCCGGCATCATCCTGCTCTTCGAGCGCCCGGTGAAAGTCGGCGACGTGATCCAGATTGGCGACGCGGTCGGCGAGGTGCGGCGGATCGGCATTCGCGCCAGCATTGTCAGAATCCGCGACGGGTCGGATCTCATCCTGCCTAACGGCAACCTGATCTCCAACCAGGTGGTGAACTGGACCTACGGCGACCGCCGCCGCGCGGTGGAGATCGCGCTGACGATCGCGCCCGGCCCCGACCCCAGCCACGTGCTGGAGCTCTTGAAAGCCGCCGCCGCCGGCGAGCCCGAAGCCGACGACCGACCGCCGCCCCAAGCGTACATCACGGGCCTGACGGCGACCGGATTAGGGTTGGTGGTCCGCGTGTGGGTCAACCACTACGAAGACTGGATCAAGGTCCGCAGCGACCTGTCGCTCAAGCTGGCCGCGGCGTTGACCAAGGAGGAGATTAAGCTGATCTGAGGAAAATCTGCCCGGCTCGACACGCAATGAGCTCCGCTGGTATGCTGCGACGACATGCCGCCTGACTCCAGCAACCACGACATCCGTTGGCGGCAGCGGTTGCAGAACTTCCGCCGAGCTTTCGTTCAACTCGAAAGTGCGGTGGTGCTCTCCCGCGAGCGAAAGCTGTCCGATTTGGAGCAACAGGGTCTGATTCAAGCATTCGAGTTCACACACGAACTTGCCTGGAACACGCTCAAGGATTTTCTCGAATCGCGCGGCGCCCACAACCTTTATGGATCGAGGGACGTCACGCGCGAAGCGTTCGCAAAGGGGCTGATCGAAGACGGCGATCGCTGGATGTCGATGATCCAAAGCCGCAACAAAACGACCCACACGTATAACGCCGCCACGGCCGATGAAATCGCCGCTGAAATAGCCGGCAGCTATCGCGCGGCCTTTGCACAGCTTCTAGAGCGTTTTACCCAACTGGAGGCTTATCCATCATGAGCGTTCTCGATCATGGCCTGTCCCAGCCGACGGTCAACGAGATCCACGGGATCTTGGCCCGCTTTCCGCAGGTCGAGAAGGCCGTGCTCTTCGGATCACGGGCCAAAGGCGTTCACCGGAACGGTTCGGACATCGATCTCGCGTTGATGGGAGACGAGGGATTGAACAGCCAAACGCTCGGCCAGATTGAGGAAGTTCTCGACGATTCGTTCCTGCCGTACCGCTTCAGCCTGGTGATTCCAAGCTGCGTGACGGATCCGGCCGTGCGCGCCCACATCCGCCGGGTCGGGGTGCTCTTTTACACCCGCGACCTCCATTCGGCCCAACCCTTATTGCGCCGCGCCTGCGCCGATTGAATCCAGCTCCGCCAGGATCGCGGGCGAGAGCCGCAGGTCTGCGGCCTTCACGTTCTCGCGCAGATGATCCACCGACGAGGTCCCCGGGATCAACAGCACGTTCGGCGAGCGGTGCAGCAGCCATGCCAGCGCCACCTGCATCGGCGTCGCGCCCAGGCCTTTGGCCACGCTGTCCAACGTCGCCGATTGCAACCGCGTGAATCCGCCCAACGGGAAATACGGCACGTACGCGATCCCGCTGGCAGCCAGCACGTCGATCATGGCGTCGTCTCCGCGATGCGCCACGTTGTAATTATTCTGGACGCACACGACCTTCGCGATTCCCTGCGCCTCGGCGAGCTGCTTCGCCGTGATGTTGCTGACGCCCAAATGCCGGATGAGCCCCTGCTGCTGGAGCTCCGCCAACGCGGTGAAGGGCGCGGCGAGGCTTCCTTCAATCGCTCCGCTCATCCCACCCACGCGCAAATTGACGATGTCGAGGGCTTCCACGCCGAGGTGGCGGAGATTATCGTGCACCCCCTCGGTCAGGTCCTTCGGCGAGAGCGCCGGGAGCCATGATTTGTTCTGGCCGCGCCGCGCGCCGAGCTTTGTCACGATCACGAGGTCTTCCGGATAAGGATGGAGCGCCTGCCGGATGATCTCGTTGGTGACGTGCGGCCCGTAGAAGTCGCTCGTGTCGATATGATTGACCCCGAGCGCGATCGCCTCGCGCAAAACGGCCACGGCGGCGTCCGGATCGCGCGGCGGTCCGAAAACGCCGGGCCCGGCGAGCTGCCTGGCGCCATAGCCCAGGCGCCGCACGGTCAACTCCGTGCCAGGAAAGGAGAAGCTGCCGCCGAGGTCGGTGGCGTCAGTGGGATGGGTCGGGTCGGTCATGGTCATCAGGATGCCCTGACGTTACCACCGTCTGACGCACAAGCTAGCCGGTGTAACTGCCGGTATGTGGCGTTTTCCTGCTTTGTTCCCTTCTTTGCGAGTCTTTGCGTCTTTGCGCCTTTGCGTTGAATAGCCCGCTCCGTCGACCAAGCCGTTCACGAAAATGTAAGAATCGTATTGACATGTATCTTGCCCACGTGTATGATGTGGGTTGTTCATGCATCCCTTTCCTTCTCCACCTTTTGCCCTGTCCCAGCGTAAATCGCCGGCCGTTACGTAACAATCGACGATTTTTTTGACGCAACGCCGCCCATGGCCGACAAACGCCCGATGAATTGCCCGCTGCTCGAGACGATCCGCGCCGCGGCCGCGCAGGCCAGCGCGGTGGCCGTCGCGCTCTACGACTACGGCGCGGACGTCCAGTTTTCCTGGCAGGCCGACCGGCCGTTTCACGCGGCGAGCACCGTCAAGCTCGCGATCCTCCTCGCGCTCTTCCGCGCGGCGGAAACGGGGCGCGTGCAGCTCACTGACCGCCTGCACGTGCGCAACCGTTTCCGCAGCCAGGCCGACGGCGCCCCGTTCTTCCTCCAGGCCGATCGCGACGGCGACCCCGAGCGCCTTCATGCCGTCGAGCACGCGCCTGGCGC
>CAXUAZ010000240.1:0-3706 GCA_964249195.1 uncultured Chthoniobacterales bacterium | reverse complement strand
GGTTTCCGTTCAACGGTTGGAACGAATCGTTCTTCGGCGACCTGCACATGCAGGGGCGGGAGGGGGTGCAGTTTTTTACGCAGCTCAAGGTGACAACGAGCCGCTGGTTCGCGCAAGGCGAGGGAAGTATTTGGGCGGACCGGTGAAGAGAAGGCAGAAGGATGAAGGATGAAGGCAGAAGGAAATCCAGAGTCGACGGCTTTTCTTAATTCCTAATCCTTCTGCCTTCTGCCTTCTACCTTCTGCCTTCCGCCTTCCCCATGAGCCTCCTGATCAAAAACGGTGAAATCATCACGGCCGATGCTCGCTACATTGCGGACATTTGGTGCGAAGGCGAAACGATCACCCGCATCGATCGCGACATCGCCGCGCCCGCAGGCGCGGAGGTCATCGATGCCACGGGCAAATATGTGTTCCCGGGGTTCATCGATCCGCATACGCACATCTACCTGCCCTTCATGGGGGCGTTCGCGAAGGATACTTACGAGTCGGGCTCCAAGGCGGCGCTGATCGGCGGGACGACCACCATTTTTGACATGTGTTGTCCCGCGCGTTCGCAGGACGCGATGGATGGTTTTGAAACGTGGAGCGCCCAGAGCGCGGGGCGGTCCGCGTGCGACTATACGTATCATATGGGCGTCACGAAATTTGATGACGCGGCCGAAGGGCAGTTGCGCGAGATCGTTCGCCGGGGGGTTAGTTCGTTCAAGATCTTCCTGGCGTACAAAGGCGCCTTTGGCATCGATGACACCGAACTTTATCGCGCGCTCAAGCTTGCGCGGGAACTCGGCGTGATCGTCTGCGCGCATTGCGAAAACGAAACGCTGGTCGCGGAGCGTCAACGGGAATTGCTCGCCGCTGGCATCATCGGGCCTGAGGGCCATCACGAGAGCCGGCCGCCGCTTGTCGAGGCCGAGGGGGTGCATCACCTGATGACGTTCGCCGAACTGACCGGGGCCGCCGTTTACATCGTGCACCTGAGCTGCGAGGAGGCGCTCCGGGAGGCGCTCGCGGCGCGCGTTCGGGGTGTGCGCGTCTCGGTCGAGACGCTGATCCAATATCTCCTGCTCGATAAAACAATGGCCGAGCGACCCAATTTTGAGGGCGCCAAGTACGTGATGTCGCCGCCGCTGCGCGACGCCCGCAATCAGCCGGTGCTATGGAATGCGCTGCGCAGCGGACTCGTGCAGACCGTCGCCACGGATCACGCGCCGTTCGATTTCGACGGGCAAAAGCCGATGGGCGCCGATGATTTCACCCGCATCCCCAACGGCATCCCGGCGCTCGAAGACCGGGTCAACCTGCTCTACACATACGGGGTGCGCGCGGGCAGGATTGACCTTCATACGTTTGTGGACGTGGCGAGCACGGCGGCGGCAAAACTCTTCGGATTATTCCCGCGCAAAGGCGCCATCCAACCCGGTGCGGACGCCGACCTCGTCGTGTACGATCCGTCATACGAGGGGACCATCTCCGCGAGCACGCAAACGATGAACGTCGACTACAGCGCGTTCGAGGGTTGGAAGCTGTTGGGGCGACCCAGTGCGGTCACGGTGCGCGGAGAAGTGGCGGTGCGCGACGGCCTATTTGTAGGCACGGTAGGCCGCGGTCAATTCCTGGCGCGGCCGGCGGTTCATTGAAACGGCGCAAGCTGGACTTGAGAATGCAGCGCAACTAACATTGACGTTATGATCACGATCGACTCCGTAGACGCTGCTGCTGGCTTTGCCGGCTTGCTCGAGGCGGTGGAGCATGGCGGCGAGGCGGTCATCATTTGCCGCCAAGGCCAGCCGATTGCTGCATTGCGAGGCACGTTTGAAATGCGAGGCTATCCCGATCCTCTCGTTCAGCATCCGGAGCTGAAATTTGAATTTCATTATGATCCGATGGAGGGCGCGTCGGAAGACGAGTGGCCGCAAGCTCAGCGTGAATGTTAAAGGCGTTTGTGATGCTGCTTCTCGACGAGTCACATAACCGTTCGCCGCGGAAAAGCCTCGCGCCAAGGTCGCAAAGCCGCAAAGGGGAAGACGAGAGACGAGCTTGCTCCGGAGTCTGATTTAGTCACTATCGTGTTATAGCGATTCACCACGATGCAACACCACGAAGAATCCGCTGAACTCGCCGGGCTTCAAGGCAGTCCGCTCTATAACGAAGACCTCGCTCCGGTTCCTGCCATCCGCCGCACGTGGACGCTCTGGAACTTCGCGGCGCTTTGGATCTCGATGTCGGCGTGCATCCCGACGTACATGCTCGCCTCGTCGCTCATCGGCGGCGGCATGAACTGGTCGCAGGCGATCCTCACCATCTTCCTGGGCAATCTCATCGTGCTGCTGCCGATGATTCTCAACGCCCACGCCGGCACGAAGTACGGCATCCCGTTTCCCGTGTATTGCCGGGCGGCCTTCGGCACCGTCGGCGCGAATGTCCCGGCGCTTCTGCGCGCCTTCGTGGCGTGCGGCTGGTTCGGCATCCAGACGTGGATCGGCGGGGCGGCAATCTACAAGATTCTCGTGGTGTTCTACCCGGCAATGGCAGGCGCGGTCGCGCACAACGCGTTTGGGATTACCGGTCCGCAGTTTGCTTGCTTCCTGTTCTTCTGGGGGATCAATGTGGCGGTGATCTGCGCGGGCATCGATTCGATCCGGGTCCTGCTGAGCATCAAGGCGCCGCTCTTGATCGCGCTCGGGCTCGCGCTGCTTTTTTGGGCGATGCAGCGCGCGGGCGGCTTGGGGCCGATCCTCGCGCAGCGGTCCGCCTTTGCGCCGGGCGGTTCGAAGGAGGGGCATTTCGCGGCGTTCTTCGTGCCGGCGCTCACGGGCATGATCGGCTTCTGGGCGACGCTCTCGCTCAATATCCCGGATTTCTCCCGCTACGCCCGCACCCAACGCGATCAGATCCTCGGGCAAACAATCGGTCTCCCGCCCACGATGGCCCTTTATTCGTTCATCGGCGTGGCGGTGACTTCGGCCACGACGATCATCTTCGGCGAGACGATCTGGGACCCGGTGGACGTGCTCACGCGCTTTAAGAATCCAGCCGTGCTGGTGGTGTCTCTCGTTGCGTTATGCCTGGCCACGCTCGCCACGAACATCGCGGCCAACGTCGTCAGCCCGGCCAACGATTTCGCCAATCTCTCCCCGCGCCGCATCAGCTTCCGCACGGGCGGCTTGATCACGGCGGCGATCGGTGTGTTGATGATGCCGTGGAAATTGGTGGCCGATCCGAGCGGCTACATCTTCACGTGGTTGCTTGGCTACAGTGCGTTGTTGGGACCGATCGCCGGCATTTTGATCGCCGACTATTTTGTGTTGCGCCGGTGTAAGCTGAGTGTCTCCGCGCTGTACTCGGAGCATGGGGAATACCGTTACACAAACGGGTTCAGCCTTGCCGGTCTGGGCGCGTTGACGCTCGCCGTGTTGCCGAACTTGCCCGGCTTCCTCGTCACGGTAAAATTGTTGCCGAAGACGGCCGTGCCCGCGTGGCTGGTGGGCGCCTACGACTACGCGTGGTTTCTCGGTTTTGCGGTGGCGTTTGTTGCGTACCTGGCGTTTCGGGGAGGCCGGACGCCGCAGAGTCAGATCTCGGCGCCGGAAGCACCCAAAACGATCCCTGCGCCCTCCAATCTGCGGCCCTTTTGAGTCTGCGCGCCTGTCCAGTTGTAGCGGCGGTCTATGCAAGCTGTCGGAGTTAGAGAATTCGTGATCAA
>CAXUAZ010000239.1:0-3711 GCA_964249195.1 uncultured Chthoniobacterales bacterium | reverse complement strand
TCGAAACGCCCGAGCCTAATCTGGTGGTCGGCATGAAGTGGCTGCAAAATGCGTACACCCGGCGCTTCAATGCACGTCATCGGGAATGGGGCAGGGGAACGCGCCGATAGCCTTTCAACGCGCACCGCCATCCATCCGAAGGTAGGGACGGCCGCGGAGAGCCGTCCCTACCTTTGGAACGCCATGACGGCGGGAGCGCCGTCATCCGATAGCGCAGCCTCCCACCCGGCGGCGGCGGCATGGTTTATCTTCCACCTCTTCAACTCGCGACGCGCAAATGAAGGGACAGTAGAAATGAGCGGCCAGGCCGCTGAAGGATTTGGCATCGCGCCCGGAGGGCACGATCCACCTTTGCGGAAGTGAACCGCGTTGCTCCTCATTCATGATCGAATCTCCTTGACAGACACGTGAATATCTGGCACGGTCGAGAAGGATGGTCGTGGGTTGCCAGGGCTCCCACTCTTTGCCCCGACCGGCTGCCACAGGGTGAGCAGGTTCTTTGAAATTCAAACAGAGGAGTAGACGGGCTTCCTTGCGGGAGGGAACTCTCATGGATGAGAGTCGCGATGTGCCCGCGTTACACGAGCGTCAGAGGGAAAGGAAGCTACGTTGCGTAATAATCGATGCATAATCACGCTGCAAGATCCCCGAGTTCAACCGGCGGATCATTCCTGAGTGGAATCGATTCGACATGAGAATGCAACATCTGGAGGAAGCCGCTTCGTCGGGCTTTAGCTTGAGTCCGTACTGACATCGTCGAGGAAGATGTTGGTCCCGAACATGGCCAATCCCATTCCGCGCTGGCGCGGGTTCAACCTGACGGAGATGCAGTTCGCGGGCGGCGCGGAGGCGTTTCGGGAGGAGGATTTCCGGTGGATTGCCGGCTGGGGGTTCAACTTCGTCCGGTTGCCGGTGTCGTACACGCACTGGATCCGGCGCGGCGATCCGTTTGCGATCGACGAAGCCGGGTTCGCGCGGGTGGATCAGGCGATCGAGTTCGGTGAGCGGCATGGCGTGCATGTCAGCCTGTGCTTGCATCGCGCGCCGGGCTATTGCGTGAACGCTGAACGCAAGGAGCCGTTCAATCTGTGGAGGGATGCCGCGGCGCGGGAGGCCTTTTGCCTGCACTGGCGGACCATGGCGCGGCGTTACGAAGGGATTCCAGGCGAGCGGCTGAGCTTTGGTTTGCTCAACGAGCCGCCGCGTCCTTTGCCATGGGGCGGGTTCAACCGGCGGCGGCACGCGCGGGTGATGCGCGCGGCGGTGGCGGCGATCCGGGAGATCGATTCCTCGCGATTGCTCATCCTCGACGGATTGAACTACGGGCGTTTGCCGTGCCTGGAACTGGCCGATCTGCCGAACGTCGCCCAAAGCTGCCGCGCGTACGATCCGCTGTCGGTCAGCCATTATCGCGCGGATTGGATTCGCGGCGCCGGGCGTTGGCCGACGCCGCGCTGGCCGTCGGGACGCGCCAATCTGGAACGGGTGTACGCGCCTTGGGCGGAGATGATCGGGCGCGGGGTCGGGGTGCATTGCGGCGAGGCGGGGTGTCATCGGCACACGCCGCACGCGGTGTTTTTGGCGTGGTTTCGGGACGTGCTGGAGGTTCTCAAACGGCACGGGATCGGCTGGGCGATGTGGAATTTGCGCGGGCCTTTCGGCGTGCTGGATTCGGAGCGCGCCGATGTGAATTACACGGCTTGGCACGGGCATTGGTTGGATGCCGAGTTGCTCGCGTTACTGCGGCAAGGCTGAGAGCGGTGACGTCCGCCATTCGATTCACTTTTCAGAATCATATTGGACGTGATATCACCGCCTACTGTGTTCCCGCCGCACGAGCCGTCTCCGCAGCTTTCGCCCGAGTTGCAGGATGCGGAACGCCGCTTCCACGAGCAACTCGCGGCCGACCCTGAGCGCGCTCTGGCGGAGTACCAGGAGCGATTTGGCAACGTCATTGATCGCGATAACGCGCGCGAGCTTTTCCCGGACTACGCCTGGAACCGAGAAAGCCGCCAAGCTCTTGGTCCCGCGACCTACCGCCCGGCGGGCATGCTGACGGACGAGCTTTTCCGACGCGCGGTGGCTGAGTCCGATCCGACGGACAACAACCTCGTAATGTTCAATGCGGGCGGTCCAGGCGTAGGCAAGAGCACAGGCACCCAAGCCTTCCTGCCTTACGCGCAGTTTGTGATGGATGGAACGCTTTCCAATTACGAAAAAAGCAACGCCAACATCCAGGTGGCACTTACTAATGGAAAGAAGGTGCTCGTCCTCTTCACTTACCGGCCGTTCGAGGAAACAGTTCAGAACATCATTGATCGCGCGGCTGATCCAGACAACGGCCGCGTCGTTTCAACGCCGATGGCAGCACAAGGGCGTATTCAAGCTCTGGAAAACGTGCTTCGGTTGGCCGAAGAGCGCGCGGGCGATCCGAATTTTACCGTGCGGGCCGTAGACAACACTGGCGATGGAGGAAAGCCGATGCCCCTGAACAAGGTGCGCGCGCAGAAACCGGAAGACCTTGACGATCTGCGCAGGCGCGCGCAGGCTTACGTTAATGCCCACTTTCGTGACAACGCCGCCAGCAACCCTGCGCTCACCGAAGCTCTCCGCAGGCGCATCCTTGGGAAAGACGCTGGACCAGATGGCCGACGAGATTCAGGCGCAGGTGGTGGCTAACCTGAATCGGGCGGGCCGGAAAAAGGCGGCCCGCCAGGCGCAACAATCCAAGCGCTAGGCTTAACCACGCCTTAACGCCAAAAGACTACGGCGCCAGTCGCTGGAGTGACCAACCGCCTCCTTCTCGGCGGTACTCGAAGCGATTGTGCAGCCGCTCCGGCCCCCCCTGCCAGAACTCGATCAAATCCGGCTTGACCCGATAGCCGCCCCAGAATGGCGGCAGCGCCAGCGGTTCTTCGCCGAAACGTTCTCGCGTTTTCGCCAGTTCCGACTCCAACGCCTCTCGCGACTCCACCGGCTCGCTCTGCGGCGAACTCCACGCCGCCAACTGGCTCCCGCGCGGGCGGCTCGTGAAATACGCCAGCGCGTCCGCATCCGACACCCGCTCCACCGCCCCGGCCACCAGCACCTGCCGCTCCAGCAGCAGCCACGGGAACAACAGCGACGCCTGCGCGTTTTCGGCGATCTGCCGTCCCTTGCGGCTCTCGAGGTTGGTGAAGAAGACAAACCCCCGCTCGTCGAGCCCTTTGAGCAAGACCGTGCGGACGCGCGGGCGCCCGTCCGCGCCGGTCGTCGCCAGGCTCATGGCGGTCGGTTCGATGACTTCCATGCGCTCGGCTTCCTCCATCCAGCGCTCGAATTGCGCGATGGGATCCGGCAGCAGATCGCGGCGGCGCAATTGCGAGCGGCGGTATTCCTTGCGGATGTCGGCGTAGTTCACTGGGATAGTTTTACGCTTTGCGCGCCCAAAGGGATACCGCATCTTCGCCCCAGCCATGAAGTCCGGTTCCCCATTCGCGGCGGCGTTGCTGCTGTTCATCGCCGGTCTGGCGGTCTTCTACACACGGGCAAACGGCTTCCCGTATTACTATCATAACGACGAGCCGAGCAAGGTCGCGCAACTGATCACCGAACGGCGCAACTTTTATCATCCGCTGCTCCTGCTCGTCGCCACCGATCTCGTGCTCCGGATCGAGCGCGCGCCGCGAGCAGCCCAGGCCATCGCGGTCGCGGGGCGGATGGCTTCCGCGC
>CAXUAZ010000238.1:0-3728 GCA_964249195.1 uncultured Chthoniobacterales bacterium | reverse complement strand
GCCGGTTGCAGCGCATCGCGCCGGCGGCGCCGGTTTGCCATGCCAGGATCCGCACCGCCGCCGCGCCCGCGAGGAGCACGGCGGCGCCCGTTTGCACGGCCCGGCAGAGGATCAGCGGCAGCACCGGTCAGGGTTGCACCCGAAACGTGAAGTCCCCGCCAGTGACGTGCGTGTCCACCGACACCGCTCGCCACACGACTTTGTACGCGCCCGCGCCCAACCCCGCCGACAGCGAGACCAGCAGACGTTTCGCGTCCTTGGGATCGGCGTGGCCATCCTTCCGGTCGACTTCCCTGCCCGACGCGTCGAACACCTGCACGCGGCTGAACTTCGCCTCCAGCGCCTCGGTAAACGACAGACTCACCTCCGCAGGCGCTTGCTTGACCGTGCCGCCAACCGCCGGCTGGGTTTTGTCGATGAACGCGTGCGCCTGGGCTGCCGCCGCCGCCGCAAGACAGACGCTTACGAGTAGGAACCGTCTCATTTGATGTCAGCAGAGGGCTTGTAGGCGCCGCCGAAGAGGGGTTTTCCGAACAGCTTCGGGAACAGGTCGTCCAGGTAGAAGTGCACTTGCGCGATCCCGCCGACATGGCTGCCGCTGCGGGCGTTGAGCGGGATCAATGCCTCCATGCCGAACTGGCAGTATTGCCCCGACCAAATCACCCCTGGGTTCATCGAAGCCGTGGTCTGTCCGCTCTGGCCGCGATCCAGCGGGGTCTCAATCGCGAACTCCACCACGGGGATCATCCGGTCGAAGGGATGCGGCAGCCCCACGTTCTTCACGTGCTCCTGCAAATAGATGAAGCTGTATTCCAGAGCAAAATTCGTCTCCAACGTCACGGCGTTGCGGTCCACATCGGCCTCGCCCGGCGAGCGCGTGCTGGCGCTGCTGGGAATGCCGACGCTGATGTTGCCCGTCAACGCGAACGGCCGCAGGTAGGGCAGACTCTCCGGCAGATCGCCAAACCCCTTCCCAAAGAACACCCCCGGCGACCAGGTGGTAAACGAATCCCGCCCCACCTGCCGGCTGCCCGTGCCGCCCACGTCCACCTCGATGCCCAGCGAGAAGATCATCTCGTGCGGCGCATTGACGTAAAACTGAAACTTGGACCCGATCTCCAGGTTGCTGAACCCCGTTTTATTGCGTCCCTGGTTCGGGAACAGATTGACCTCGTCGATGCCGAGTTCGATGTCGAGGTAAGGCGTCAGCCGGCGGGCGATGTCGAAAGAAGCGTCAAACTCCCGCGTGCCGCCGTCGTCGGGCGTGTGGAAGGTTTGGAGCGTCGGGAGCGACATTTCGTCGGCAACGAACGGGTCGTCGGTTGTGAGCGTGGCGGGGAAAAACCGCGGGCCGGCGAAGCCGTGGGCGTGAGCCAGGTGAGCGGTAAAGGCCAAGCCGGCCACGAACGCGAGAGGGCGAATGGAAGTCAAAAGTGAACGATGAAATTGCATGTGAGTAAAAAGAAATCAGGCTGAGGTTGAATGGGTCGCGCTCCCAACAGAGGGAGGAGCGCGTATTCGCGGGCCGCGTGAAGCCCGCGGGCACGAGCAGCCGAAGCTGCTGCGCAAAGGAAGCCGGCCGTCAGGCGCGCGGCGGCGGCGTTGACGGGCGCTCGCGGCGCGCGGTCCAGCCGGCGCCTTTCGCGGAGGCCCAGCCGGCGTCCGCGATGGCGGGACGCGCGGGAAACGTCGGGACGTTCGGAAGCGCGCTCTTTTCGACGTTGCCCCGCTTCGAACTCTTCGACGAGGGCTCGGAGGCTTTCTTTTCCGCCTGTTTCTCCCCGATCTTCGCGGCGGCGATCTGCAAGCAAAGCGCGCACGGGTGCTGGCCGTCGAAGGTCCGTGCGACCGCCTGGGTTACGCTGCCGGTCTGCCGCGAATAGTCACGCAACATCCGGGCCCACGCGACCGATTGCGCCACGCCATATTGCCCGCCCGCGATGCCAAACAGCGCCAGCGCGGCGCAGAGGAGCCCGAAGCGGCGAAACATGAGAGCAAGGCTAGGGAGTCATGTCGCCTTCGTCAACCGATTCGCGCCGGCGCCCCGGACAGACGGTGACATTATTGTCACCGTGACCGTGCGCTCCAAAGTGAAAAGAAGTTCTTGCGCGTATGGGAATCGTATATAGAAAAGTCGATTTGATAGACAGCATCTCAACCAAACCCCATTAATTGACATGAAACGACCACTTAGACTTGCCGCCCGTCCCGCCACCCTCGTGGCTGGCGCCGGCCTTCTGGCCAGCGGCTGGCTGACCGCCCCCGCGCGCGCCGCCGATAAATACGACTCCACCCTCGAAAGCCGGGTCGAAGCCCTCGAACGCGAATTGAACCTCGTCGAAGGCGACAAGAAAGGCAAAGACGCCGCGGCGACCGACGTGCCCACGTTCGTCAAAGCCGGCGCGGCCAACGTCAAGGAGCTCGTCGTCAGCGGCGAGATCCGGTTCCGCTACGCGTACGACAATCTCGACGGCCAGCCGCTTGGCTCCGGCGCGGCGCAATCCAGCCGCGAGCGTTTCCGCCTGCGGCTCTTCGCCGATTACAAGCTGACCGATAACTTCTTCGCCGGCGTCGCCCTGCAGACCAACCAGGCGGCCGACAGCGGCAACCAGACGTACACCGAAGGCTTCGACAACTACAACATCTACATCTGGCGCGCGTTCGTCGGGTACAAGAACGATTGGTTGCAGGTCGTCGGCGGCAAGCAGGCCAACCAGTTCTACTCGAACACCGAGTTGCTCTACGATGCCGACATCAGCCCGCAGGGTCTCTTTGAGTCGGTCAAGCTGCCCGTCTCGTCGAACTTTGAACTCACGTTCAACGCCGGCCAGTTCATCTTCAACGACAACGCGGAAAACGCCATTCGCAACAACCCGCGCACCCTGCCCAACGGCACGGCCAATCCGGCCTTCGTGGAAGAAGGCAACAACCAGACCGACTCCTACCAGTTCTACTCGCAGATTGTCGGCGTCTTCAAGCCGACGAACGATCTGGCGGTCACCGGCGCGGGCGGTTTCCTGTTCTACCCCGGCCACGGCGGCGCGGGATCGACGACGGCCGTCAACCCGGCTCCGAGCGGCGCCAGCGCCGGCGGGGGCACCCTGCTGAATTCCGCGGCGTTCAACTCCGCGGCGGCCACGCGCAACCTCGATCTGGGCACGGTCAGCGCCGACGTGAAGCTCTCCCTGGGCGCGATCAAGGTGAAGCTCTACGGCGACGCCGTGTACAACTTCCGCGGCGGTTCGCGGGATTTCGAGCAGTACGGCATCGCGAAGGATGACACCATCGACAAGCTAGCGTTCGCGACCGGTGTGACGGTGGGGTCGGACTACACGATCAAGAAGAAGGGCGATTACCTCCTGCTGGCCGAATACCGCCAGGTGGGTCTGGGCTCGATCGATCCGAACTTGAACGACTCCGACTTCAACCTGAGCCGTCTGGACTTCCGGGGCGTGAAGGTGGCGGCGAGCTACGGGTTCCAGCCGTGGTTGATCGGCACCGTGACCGGGTTCTTCAACTCGAACCTGGGCAACGAGAAGGACGTGAACATCGGCGTGGCGAACGCGAACTCGTCGCAGACGATCGAGGTCGACGTGACCGCGAAGTTCTAGGCCTCTGCCTTCAACGATTAACGAAAGCCCCTGCGTCCCCGTGGCGCGGGGGCTTTTTTGTCTGTAGCGGCGGTCTATGCAAGCTGTCGGAGTTAGAGAATTCGTGATCAAGCGACG
>CAXUAZ010000237.1:0-3753 GCA_964249195.1 uncultured Chthoniobacterales bacterium | reverse complement strand
GGGGGGCGGGCTCGAGCCGGCTCGCCTCGGCGGCCAGCAGGTCGCGGCGCACCTCGCCGGTTTGCTGTTGATTAATCAGACGGGAAAGTTCACCGCGCAGGAGCCCAATGCGGCTGTCGGCCTCGGAGGCGGCGCGTTGGGCGGTCTGGAGGGCGCGGTCAGCCTCGGCGCGGCGGTTCCTTGCCTCCTGGGCGAGGCGCTCCTGTTCGCGGAGGCTTTGCTGGTTGGTCTGGAGCAGGCCGGAAATCTGACGCTGCTCTTCCTCGGCGGCCTGGAGCTGCTCCTCTTGCTCGCGGAGTTTCTCCTCGGCCGTGGCGACGTCGGACTCGTAGCGCAGGAGGAGCGACTCGCTCTCGGCGGCGCGTTCGCGGTTGAACTCCAGCTTGCTCTCGGCGCCGCGGAGCTTGTCGCGCCATTCCTGCGCGGCGGCGCGAATCTCCTGCAAACGCCCTGCGAGAACTTCCAAGGCAGCGCGCTTATCCTGCAATTCCATCTCGCCCAGGCCGGCCTGTTCCTCCGCCAACGCCTGTGAAATCCGCAAGCGCGCGAGCTCTTCGCTGATGCTCTTGAGTTCGTGATCGAGCCGGCCGAATTGGTCGTGGCTAAAATGCGTGTCGAGGAGCCGCAGGTCGGCCGTCAACGCCTGATGCCGCCGTGCCTTGGCCGCCTGGCGCTGGAGGGCGTTGAGCTGGCGTTTGACCTCCGCTAAGATGTCGTTGAGCCGGAGCAGGTTGGCCTCGGTGTGCTCGAGCTTGCGCGTGGCTTCCCGGCGTTGCGACTTGTACTTGGTGATGCCGGCCGCTTCTTCAAAAATAGCGCGCCGATCTTCCGGACGCGACGACAGGATCAGATCGATCTTGCCCTGCTCCATGATGGAGTACGCGCTCCGGCCGATGCCGGTGTCCATGAACAGCTCCTGGATGTCGCGCAGGCGGCAGACCGTCTTATTAAGAAGGTACTCGCCGCGGCCATCGCGGTAAACCCGTCGCGTGATGCGGACCTCGTTGAACTCCGTTCCGAGGTCGGCCTCGCAATCGCCAAACGTCATCGATACCTCGGCGACGCCCACCGCGGCCCGGCTGTCGGCGCCGTTGAAGATGACGTCCGACATTTCCCCGCCGCGCAGCGCCTTGGCCGATTGCTCGCCGAGCGCCCAACGGATCGCGTCGAGGATATTGCTCTTGCCGCAGCCATTGGGCCCGACGACGGCCGACACGCCGTGGGGAAAATCGAGCTGCGTCTTCTGGGCAAAAGACTTGAAGCCGAAAATCTCCAGTTGGCGTAAATACATCGCTTTGGCGGGAACGAACCCGAAGGTCGTACCTGCCGCGCCGCTTTCAAGCAAGACATCAGCGGCGGCTGTCGGTCATTGCGGGAAAGCAGCGCCTCGCAGGGGATCAGCCCTCGCCAGACATGCCCCCGGGCATCCCTTGCTTTGGAACGCCGAGCCCACTGCCGCGAGTCATCATTGGTCCATTGACAACCTTCAATAGAGATAGTTCTTAAGCCCGGTGTCTGCCGATATTTTAGCCGACAGCGACGTGCGCGCCATGGTGCGCCTGGTCGGCAGCATCGCTGGGCCCGGCGATCATGCGGCGAAGAAGCAATCTTTGATGCGTGAATTATGCGACCTGATCGGAGCCGAGAAGTGGGCGTGGGCGCTGAGTTGCAATTTCGCCGCCGACCGACCGCCAGTCTACGTCGGATTTCTTCACCGGGGCTTCTCTAAAGAAGAGTTCGCCTGCTTCCTGCGCGCCTGCGAGCATCCCGATACGCAACAGACAAATGGCCGCCTGATCGAAGAATTCCGTCGTCGGCAAACGCATCTGACCCGTCGTCAGGAGGAGATCGATCCCGAGAACCGTTACGCCGACCTTCCCGAACTAAGGGGGTTGTGGGAACGAGCGGACGTAGGGGCGGTGATTATGTCGCTGCGGCCGATCGGCGTCAACGGCCAAAGTCTGATCGGCGTTTATCGGGGCGTCGGCGCGCCGCCGTTTACGCCTCGTGAATCGCGCATGGCGCATATCATCTTGAGCGAAGTGGGCTGGCTGCACGAGCAGGGATGGCCCGAGGAGCATAGCTCGCACGTGCCGCGCCTCTCCCCCCGGCAGAGGGTCACGTTGAATCTGCTCCTGGACGGCCAGAGCCGCAAAGAAATCGCGGATCATCTGACGATCTCCGTCAACACGGTCGCCGGGTATGTAAAGGACGTTTACCGGCATTTTGAAGTTCAATCCCACGCCGAGCTAATGTCGCGCTTCCAATCCGGCGACGGCGGTGATCTTCCGCGACGAAACAGTCATCATCCGTGATTGTCACGGTCAGCGTACTGTTTCCTGCGCCGATCTCCGGCGGCCCAACTAACCCGGAAGGTTGCCTGCCGCATAGCCGGCCGACCTCGGCGCGGTTTTGAGCCAAAAAGGCTTCCTGGGGCCTTCTATCGTTGGCGAGTCGACCCCCTGATCTGGGGAATAGGCAGCGACGGCGACGTTCGACAATATTCGCGGGCAACGAAGCGACCGTTGTCCATCCAAGCCCATGCCGGCCGTCTTCTTGCAAGTCCCCTCGTGCCCAAACTCCGATTATGACGTGCCCTGACTCCCGCAAACTCCGTTTGCCCTCCGGCGCCGGCGCCTTCTTGGCCGAACCAGAGCTACTCTGTGACGGGCCAGTGCTGCGCGGTTGCGGAACAGACCTGCTTCGCTACCAGGAAGCCTTGTTTTTGACCCACGCTTGCCCTTTTCGCTTGTCAGAAACCTTCCCGCTGGTCCAGCGCGTCCAAAGTTTACCAACAACAACTAGCTAAAATACAACCAATGATTCGATCCTTAATTCTTGGAGTTGCCGTATGCGCGGTGGCTTGTTTACTCGTTGCATGCGTTGATCTCGACAGTCCGAGCGGGGCTTCCATTCGAGTGCAGCATAAAGAAATGGTCTGGATTGCATTTTTGGACGCTCATTGTGTGCCCGACAAGCATGTGGAATTCTCCGGCAACATGCTGAAAATAACTCTGACACAAACAGAAGGGGAGAAATCCAAGATTGCCACTGCTCGTGATGTGCTTGGCAGAAGTGATGCCGACGGGATTGTCATGTCTTCCGGCGATCCCGATTTGATCAAACTCCATGAAAAGATGAAGGCCGCAGAAAACGCTATTGGCTCTTCACCCGAATACGGCCGTGTCTTGCAGGCATCTACACAACTTTCGCTTGTGCAGCGTGCGTATAGCGCCGGACCGTTAACAAATACCGGCGATACTCCCTTGGACGTTCTACGAAATGGCGGTTCTGTGGCCGACCTAGCTGCTGCCCATGCTCGTGAAGATGCAGCGGCGGAAGTACGCGACAACAATGAAGCTCGACTTGAGTTAGCAAAGCAAAGCAGCTCCGTCGCCAACAAAGCAAAAAGCGAAGGCCAAAAAGCTCAGGCGGCGCTCGACAAGGTTCGTCAGCATTATGCCATTCCGACATCAGATTTAATCACCGTGATGCAGCATTACCTCCCTTCTGGTACCAAGGGGTGGAGTTCGGAGCCGTTGTTCGGTCTGCACTTTGACGCATTGCAATTGGCGTCAATGCCACCGATAGCTGCTCAAACTGTCTCTAACGGGATTTATTTGCGTTACGGAACTTGGACTTATTGACTTTTCGCGCGGCATTTCCGTACTGCGTGAGCACACGCCTAACAATGTGCTTAACAGCCTGTTGAAATAATCCATTCTTCCCATCGAAAGCGATGGTGAAAACAAG
>CAXUAZ010000236.1:0-3832 GCA_964249195.1 uncultured Chthoniobacterales bacterium | reverse complement strand
AAATGAAACTTTAACATTGACAAGCGGTTGCTCCCGTGATAGGCTCTGACCAATTTCAACGATGCGCATCATCGACCCCAAAATTTTCCGACGCTTGAATCTCGTTCCCCATCCTATTACCCTCGCAACTCAACGGGCTTCGGGTCGGCCCAGGGAGGGGTGGCAGAGTGGTCGATTGCGCCGGTCTTGAAAACCGGAGAGCCGCAAGGTTCCGTGGGTTCGAATCCCACCTCCTCCGTTCCCGCTTTTTTTTCGCCATGCCTGTACTTGCCACCTGGATCCGTGTGAAAGACGAACCGCGCTTCGCGCCGTGGTTTGCCGGGCGTCCTGAGTTGACGGTCCACAACGCCCGGACGACGGGCGCCGATGTCGCGTCTTCCGATGGGCTGTTGCTGACGGGCGGTCCCGATATTTCGGCGGAGTTCCTGCGGCAGCCGGTGACGGAACCGGCGTTGATCGAGGACGCCGAGCCCGCGCGTGACCGCTGGGAAATGGAGGCGGCGCGCACCGCACTCGAACGCGGGTTGCCGATCTTCGCGATCTGCAAAGGCGTCCAGGCGCTCAATGTCACCCTTGGCGGCACGCTGTTCCTCGACATCCCGGGGCATCGCGACGAGGAAGCGCGTTTTGGGAACGTCCAGCCCGTGCGTTACGATGCGGCGGCGGCCGAAGGGGCGCGCTTCGAGCGGGTCAACAGCTCCCATCACCAGGCGCTCGACCGGCTCGGCGATGGGCTCGTCGTAGAGGCCTGGAGCTCGGCGGACGGGATCGTCGAGCAGGTGCGCCGGCGCGATTATCCCTTTTGCCTCGGGGTGCAGTATCACCCGGAGCGCGATCAACTCTACCGCCCGTTGTTCGAGTCGTTTTTTGAAGCTCTATGATTGCGCCTGCCATCGATCCATTTTCGGTCGCTCCCGCGGAAAGCCCGCCGCTGGAGTTGCTCGTGCGTTGCGGCTGCCAGATCAGCTACCGCGCCCCGGCGCGCGCGCCGATCTTCATCACGCTCCAGCCGCGCCAGGGTCCGGCGCAGTACACGGCGAGCCAGCGTTTCACCTTCGAGCCGCGGCAAGGACCGCTCGAGTATGAGGATGCGCATGGCAACGTCATCCATCGCGCGGTGCTTAACGAGGGGCTCAACACCATCCGGTACGACTCGCTCGTGTGGACCCCGTCCGTGCCGGAAAACTGGGACGCGTTTGGGCCGCCCGTGCCGATCGAGCGGTTGCCCGACAGCCTCGTGCGTTACACCCTCCCCAGCCGGTATTGCGATTCGGACAAGCTCCTGGATTTTGCGTACCAAACCTTCGGGGCGACGCCCCACGGGGTCGAGCGGGTGCAGGCGATCTGCGATTGGGTGCATAAGAACATCGAGTACCGCACGTGCAGCGGCTCGCCGGTGACCTCCGCGTCGGACATCCTGGCGCAACGCTACGGGGTCTGCCGCGACTTTGCGCATACGGCGGTGGCGCTGTGCCGGACGTTTAATCTGCCGGCGCGATACGTCAGCGGGTTCGTGCCCGACATCGCGGTGCCGGATCTGGGGACGCCGATGGATTTCCACGCGTACTTCGAGGTCTACCTGGGCGGCCGATGGCACACGTTCGACGCCCGGTTCAACCAGCGGCGCGTGGGCCGGGTGAAGATCGCGCACGGCCTGGACGCCGTGGATGTGGCGTTTGCCACGATCTACGGGGGAGCGACTTGGGAACGATTCGAGGTCTGGAGCTACCAGATCGATCCGGCCGGAGACAACGCGTCGCTCGACGCTCCCGTGGATTTAACCCGGCGCCTCTGCGGCACGCCGCTGCTCCTGGTCCCGGGCCGATGAGCGGTTCAACGCGAGAGCGCCGCGGAGGGCCAGGCGCCGGGGTCGGCGGCCTCGAGCGTCCACGAGATCGGGTCCACCGTGATCGCCGCGACGTTGGGCGAGGGATTCACCGGCGCGGCCGTCCGCCGGAAGAAAGGGGCGATTTCCTTCTCCGCCGAGTGGGAAATCAGAAGGTAATCGCGGATGTAGGTGTCGAAATCCGCCGCCGGCAAGAGGTGCGACGCCTTCTCCAACAGCGTCGCGGCGCCGCCGGGGTCGCCGGCCTCGAGCGCCATGGCCGCGGCGGTCAGAAGCCACAGGGGATCACCCGGCTCGGTTGTGAGGCGCCGGGCGAGGTCCGCGGAGAAGTCGGCGGCGCGCCCGGCTTCGATCTTGGCCAGGCGGAATTTGAAGGCGATGAACTCGCGGTCCAGCGGACTCGCCGGCCGGGTCAGCGCTTCTTCAAAATGTTCGAGAGACGGCTTGAGCCGGCCGTTGCGGCGCAGACACTCCGCCCAGAAGAACAGGTAACGCGCGTTGAACGGCTCCGCGTAGACGGCCTTGGAGCATTCTTCGCTGGCTCGGCCGTAGTCGCCGATCCGGCCGGCGAGCATGGCTCGCACGTAGCAGCACGCCGCGAGTTCGTCGCCGGAGGCCATGGCGGCATCCAGGCGCAGCTTGGCTTCGCGCATGTCGGCGCGCTCGAGCGCGAGCAGGGCCAGGCGGTAGTCGAGCCCGGGGATGATGAGCTCCTGGCGTTGGGCGGTTTCGAGGGTCTGCCGGGCATTCGGGGCGTCGCCGTTGCGGGCCGACGACATGGCGCTGTTGATCACGTCGAATGCTTTCTGCGAGACGCCGCGCCTGGGCTTCACGGGGGCGGGCGGTTCCGGCTCGGCCGGGCTGGCCGCGGCCGGGCCGGCGGGAGGGTTCGCGTCGTTGCCGAGTTGCCCCACAAAGTACCCGAGGCCGATCAGGAGAAGGCAGAACGCCTGACCGACGATCCAGACCGCCAACCCGCCTCCCTTGGGCGCGCGCTTGGGGGAGTTCCGGGTTTTTGCGGAGGGAAGTTTTCCGCGGAACTTGGCCGCGTCGTCCAATCCTCGCTCGTGCGTTTTCTTCCATCCGCGGCGGGCGGAAGGGAAATCGCCGCTGGAGCCGCGATTGACCTCCAGGCGTTGCGAGATAGGAGGGACGCTTTCGGCGAGGTCGTCTTCCGCGGCCTCGCGCAGGGGCATGGCGCGGCGGCGGGGCAGGATGAGCGGGTCGACGCCGGCGGGGTTGGGTTTGGGCTCATCCTCGGGCATCGGAACCGTTTGATAGCCAAGCGGCGCGGCTTTGTAAAGGGCACGCCCTCGAGCGGTCAGAAAGCGGTTGCGCGCAGGGCCAAATCGCGTGAATGCGAGGATCGGATCCCATCATGAGCTCCGCCTCGACTGATCTGCTCAACGCCGGCCTGGTAAAGATCGATGACGATTTGAAGTTCGTCATGGATTGCCTGCGCGAGGTGCTCGTCGAGTTGGATGAACCGCGCCTGGCCGCGCTTGTGCCCTGGACCGGGCGGCCCGAGGCGCCGCACGAGGGGGAACTCCCCGCGCGGCTGGGGCAGGTGTACGCAACGGCGTTTCAACTGCTCAATCTGATCGAGGAAACGGTGTCCGCCCAGGTGCGCCGAGCGCGGGAAAAAGCCTCCGGTCCGGCCGCGGAGCCGGGGCTTTGGGGGGCCAACCTGCAACGGCTCGTGGCCGCGGGGTTGTCCGCGGCCGAGATCGCGGACGGCTTGGGTAGAGTCATCGTCGAGCCGGTGCTGACCGCCCACCCCACGGAAGCCAAGCGCGCCGCGACGCTCGAGCAGCATCGGCGGCTGTTCCACCTGTTGCAGGATCGCGACGACCCGCGAGGCGCCCCGCTGGAATTTGCGAATCTGCGGGAGGAGATCAAGGTGACCCTCGAACGGCTCTGGCGCACCGGCGAGATCCTCCTGCGCAAACCGGAAGTCGCCGCCGAGCGGCGCAACCTGATGTATTA
>CAXUAZ010000235.1:0-3871 GCA_964249195.1 uncultured Chthoniobacterales bacterium | reverse complement strand
CCCCCGCCCGGCCCATGAACCCGCTCAAGTTGATCTCGCCCCGCCCGCCGTCAATCGGCAGCAATTCATCCGCGCTTTCGTCGCCCGCGAGGTCGCGGATGCGCTCGAGCAACCCGGCGGCGGGCGGGAGTTGGAACATGCACTTGCCGTCACGCAAAAAGGTAAACCGCACCGCCGGATGGGCGATCGCCAGCAGATGAAGCTGGTTCTCGACATGACTCGCCTCCGTGGCTTCCGCCCGCAGGAACTTGCGGCGCGCGGGCAAGTTATAGAACAACGAACGCGCCTCCACCACCGTCCCCGGCGCATCCCCGGCGTCGCGCACCGTCTCGATCTTCCCGCCGTTAACCAATACCTCCGTCCCCGCCAGCGCACCCGGCTCGCGCGTCGACAACCGGAAACGCGACACGCTCGCGATGCTGGGGAGCGCCTCACCGCGGAATCCCAGCGTCGCGATGGCCGCGAGGTCCGCGCCCGTGCGGATCTTGCTCGTGGCGTGGCGTTCCAGGCAGAGCAGCGCGTCGTCGCGATCCATGCCGCAGCCGTCGTCGGTCACCCGCACCAGGGCGATGCCGCCCCGTTGGATGGCGATCTCGATGGACCCCGCCCCGGCGTCTAGGCTATTTTCCACCAGCTCTTTCACCAACGACGCCGGCCGCTCGATCACCTCCCCGGCCGCCACCTGGCTGGCCACCGTCTCCGACAGCAAAGCGACGCGGCTCATGACGAGAATTGCATTGGCCATCCACCCTAAAGGCTGTTAGGATGCCGGGCAATAGACTCCGTCATGATCACGGTCACCGAAAGCGCCGCCAAACAGCTCCAGAACCTGCTTTCCGAGCACGACGCGCCCGCCGGTTCCGGCCTGCGCATCGCGGTGGAATCGGGCGGCTGCTCCGGGATGCAGTACAACATGGGCATCGACGGCGCGAAACCCGAGGATGAAGTCAGCGAACGCGACGGGGTCAAGGTGCTGGTCGACCCCGCCAGCGCGGGTTATTTGCGCGACTCGGTGCTGGATTATGCGGATGGCCTGACGGGCGCCGGATTCCGGATTCAAAACCCGGGCGCGAAGCGCACCTGCGGGTGTGGGACCTCCTTCGAGCCGGAGACGGCCGCGCAACCGGCCTAGCAGCCCCCCGTGCCAACGCCGCCCGAACCCCCGAACGGTTACCATCGGCTCGACGCGCGCCAGACGGTCAAGGACGACTTGTTGCGCCCGCCGGTCGAGTACGACCAGCGCAAGCGCGGCGACAACCTGTTTCTCTGGACGGTCTTCCTGCTCCTGCTGGTGGGCGTCGCGATGGCGTGCTGGGTCGGGAGCTATGTCATCTTCAATCGTCCGGAGCTCTCGGTTAGCTACAAGATCTTGCGCAAACTCAAGAAGATCGATCTCCCGCAACGTTTCGCCGTGAACGCGGCGCCAGCGGGCGAGTTTCTGACCCCGGGCAAGCTGTTCGACCGCTACAACGCCATGTCGCCCGTCGCCCTGCGCGAGCTCAACCACAGCCTGGAACGCAATTACCTGCGCAATTATCCGCCGGGCAGCCAGCAGGTGGCGTACGTCACGGGGCGGTTTACGATCCTGGATTCCTACCTGCTCAAGCCGGAGAATTTCATCCCCAGCGGCGTCGTGGTGCTCGCGGTCTCGGCCGATCAGCCCAAGCTGCTGATCGAGCACATCTACAGCGCCGAGGCTTCCGTCGCGCCGGTCGTCAAAGCGAATCTGCAGACGGGGATGGACGTCGATTTCCGGCGGACGTACGACCTGACCACCGTGCTGCACGTGCAACGGCTAGCAACCGGTCACATCCAGATCACGGCGGCGCCGATCAACTACGGGTCGTACGCTTTCACGGGGGCAAACGGGGGGTTCTCGCTGGCCCCCCCGCTGGAGCTGCACGTCGCGGCCGGTTTCCCGATCATCCGCCAAGAGGAACGCGACGCGGCCGAGAAGGCATACTCCGCCTATCGGCAGAAGAACGGGCTGGGGACCTCCTTCTTTCGCAGCCGCATCGCCGAGACAGCCAAGCCGCCCGAGGCGGCGCTCAAAGGGGTGGATGTTCCCCTGCCCCAACCTTCGGCGGAGCCTTCGCCGACGGCGGCAATTGCGCTCGCGACTCCCACTCCCGCCCGGAAGGGCGCCAAGCCCACGCCGGTCGCGCAGAACAAGCCGGCGCCTCCGCGCGATATTCCAGTTGCCAAGGCGATTCCCGTGGACAAGCCCACGATCGCCGCGGCCGCGCTCAAGCCTTTGCCGCAACCCGCCAACGGGGCGGCCTTGCAGCCGTTCCTGGCGGGGCCCGCGGTCAGCGCCGGCCCGGAACGTTCGTGGCCCACGTATGCCGCCGGCCGGGCGCCGAGCGGAAAGAATCTGCGGGTCAACGACATCGCCGCATACGCCCAACGCATCGGGCAGAGCGGCGAGCCGCCGTATTATCTTAGCGGTCAGTTCATCGTGCGCGCGGTCGGCGAGAACCGGCTCAAGGGCGTCAAGAACGCGGTGATGCGCCCCAGCGGCGGGAGCAACGTGCGTCTAATCGTCGAGTACCCGCCCGACCGCCCGGCGCCCGCCGAGAACGAGGAAGTCAGCCGCGACGAACAGCGCCCGTACCAGATCACGTCTGTGCGGCAGGTGGCCGACGGAACGTTGAACGTCTACGCGCGCGAGATTTCAGAATAGATTCAGACGTTTTCTTCGAGCCAGGCGAGCGCCTTGTCATAGCTGCAACGCTGAAGGTAATGGGTAAATTGCGGATCGACCCCAGGTGGCAGCAGGCTCTGCAACCGGACGATCTCCTCCGACACCCGCTGCAGCCGCTGCAAATGCGCCGGCGGATCCTGATCCCTCGCCGCTGTGTCGCGAATGACTTCCAGGCGCCGACGCAGGGCATCGGCCAGTTCACCAAATAAGGCAGGGTCCATGAAAGAACGGCGCCCCGCCGAGTTGATTCGCCGGGCGCCCACGCGTAGCCTAGCACCCGCGAGGCAGCAGCGACAAGCACACGATGAGTTCGGAGCCGGCAATTTATTCGCACCCGTGACCTTTGCGCCGAATGCGACGGGCGTGCAGGTCAAGATCTGCGGGCTCACCAACGAGGAAGACGCCTGCGCGGCGATTGCCACCGGCGCGGATGCCTTGGGGTTCAACTTCTATCCCGGCTCCGCCCGCGCGCTTGATCCCGACCGCGATTTCGACTGGATCAGGCGTCTGCCGCGCCCCATCCAGCGCGTGGCGGTCGCGGTCAATCCCGACCGGGCGCTCGTCGATCGCCTTCTCGCAACCGGCGCCATCGATCTGATCCAGCTTCACGGCGACGAGTCCGAGGCGTTCTGCGCAGAGCTTCGCGCCGCCGGCATCCCGTTTGTGAAAGCCATCCGGGTTCGCGACGCCGCCTCTCTGGAACGCCTCGAGCGCTTTGGCAGCCCCGCGATCCTGCTCGACGCCTACCGGGGCGATGCCTTCGGTGGGACGGGCCATCGGCTCGATTGGACGCTCGCCCGCCGCCTCGTCGATGAGGGGCAATATAGTGTGATCCTCGCCGGCGGTCTGACCCCGGAGAACGTGGCCGAAGCCATCGCGGAGGTGCGCCCGGCGGGGGTCGATGTCGCCAGCGGCCTCGAGCGTCCCGGCGAACCGCGGCGCAAGGACCCCGCGCGGATGGCCGCGTTCTTCGCGGCGGTGCGTCAGGCCCGGACGCTCATCGCGCAAAGCTGATTCGCAAGTTCGCGCGAGGCACTCTGGCAATCGCCGGTCGAGGCGCGGCTGCGCGTCTGGACCGCCATGAATTTCAATTCTCCAGAGTAGCTGGCCCGGATGATGCTTAAACGACTGGAGCCTCTCATCCCAACTCCAGTCATCTCATGATCC
>CAXUAZ010000234.1:1287-3894 GCA_964249195.1 uncultured Chthoniobacterales bacterium | reverse complement strand
GGGGTCGCCGCGCCGGATGCGGTCGCGCCTGCCGCGACTCCCGCGCCCGACGCCGGCGCCCCGGTTGTTGCGCCTCCTCTATAAGGTAGCGCTGTAGCGGCGGTCTATGACCGTCGGAAGATCGATTTGCGGGAGGACGTTTTCCCTGTCCAAGCGGGTTCATCGACGGTCATAGACCGCTGCTACAGATGGGGCCTTCGGCACTAGCGCCAGGTCAGTCCAAGCGGCGGCGGAGAGTCTCCGGCAACGGCGAGCTCTCCGGCGTGGCGCAGCAATTCAGAAGCGGGAACTTTGTCCCCTTCCGGTTCGAGGACCTGTATGTTGTCGACCGTGCCAAGGAGAGCGCCGCCGCCTTGGATCGCCGCGTTCAAGGTCGGGCGGTCACCCGCGTTCAATAGAATCGCCCCCGAATCGAGCACGACGCCTCCCTGTTCCGCCGCGGTGATCCGCACGTTTCGCAACTCGATCCGGCCCCCGATCCGCGGGGCCGCGCCCAGGCCGGTGATCGTCAGGTCGGGCAAAAATTCCCCGCCGTAAGCCGCCCGCAGCGGCTTTGCGGACGTCACGCGCAACGTCAGCCGGTCGTTGCCTAACCCTGAGGGGACGCCGCTCGCGAGAGCGTTCCAGGTGTCGTCACCGTCCCCGGTTCCCAAGTCGAGATGACGCCGCATTGCGCCATCGAGCAGCACTGCCTCGCCCGAAATGTCCGCTTGCCGCCAAGGGCCGCGGGCGGCGAGCGTCATCTCCGCGTCGGCGTGGAGGGTCTCGTTGTCCACGGCGCCGGGGACGCGCGGGCTGTGCAGGGACAAGTCGAGCAGCGGGTGCGCGGGCTGGCGCAGATCGACCGTCCCGCCGACCTGCCACGCCGCGCCCGCGCGTTCGCCGCTGACCGTATCAATTTTGACGATGCTGTCCTCGATCCGCACGTCGGCGTTTCCTTTCTCCACGGCGGCGCCCTCCTTCCAGCGGAGGCCGGCCTTGCGGAATTGCAGCACGCCATTGGCATGCGGCGCCTCCGGTGTGCCGGAGACATCCAGCCAACCGCCCACCTGACCCTCCGCCGCATCGAATCCGGGCGCGTTGAGAGCCTCCGCGATCAGATCCAGCGGCGCCTCATTACAGGCGATGCGCACCGAGAGCGGCCGCGAAAAATCCAGCCAATGCCCGGCGTTCCACGCGGCCGGGTCGCGCGTCCACGGCACGGCGCCGACAAACTGGATGGCGTCATGCGGTTTGTCCGCCGGCCCGCCTTTGAGCGTCAACTGGCGGAAGGACAGGTTCTCCGGCGAGTACGTGCCATCCGCCTGCACGGTCACCGGCCGGCTGAAATGGGCCGGCCCCGATTTTGCCACAAAATCCGCCACTCTCCCGCGAAACGCTCCGCTGTGCGCGCCGGACGTGCCGTCGCCGCTCCAATTGATCTGCAGCATCCCGCTTAACGGCTCCGGGCTCAGGATGCCCGCGTAGGCCGGGTGATAAACCGCGAGATCGGCCACCGACGCATGGAGTTCCCCCTGGTAACGCGGCCCGCCGAAGATGCGCACGGTTCCTTTGCCCTCAAGGTTATCCCGGCCGCGGGTCGCCTGCACATCGGCCACGTTGAGTTCTTCGCCCTGGAACAACAGCGTGGACCGCAAGTAATCCAGCGGCGCGCCGGAGATCGAGAGCGCGCTGCCTTCCACGTTGAGATAGCCGTCGAGCCCGGCGCCGGCGGGTCGGGCGGTCAACGAACCGTTCACCGACATCCGGCCCGACACCTCGGGCAGGTCGGGGCTCAGCAGTTGGGCCAGCGATCGAAGATCGTCGAGCTTGGCGTCGACCTGGCAGGTAAACCCGTCGAGTTTCCAGCCGCCCGGCCCGCCGGAGGGGAGGGGGCATTCGCCGCTAAAGCTGAGTTGATTGCGGCTCTGGCGCAGCTCCATCTTGCGCACGGTGACCCGTTCGTGGAGCACGATGGCCGCGAGATCGAGACTCTCCCAACGCCGCTGGCGCCAGCGGAAATCGGTGGCCTGGCCCGCCAGGGAAATCGTCGCCTGTTTCCACCGCTCCGGATCGCCGCGGAAGCTGAATTGCCCCTGGTCGACCGTGCCATCGGTGGCGCCCTCGACGCCCAGCAGGCGAGCGAGCGGACGCACCGCGACCTGCTGAAACGACCCGGCGATATCGAGCCCAATGCGCCCATGGGCAAACCGCACCGTCCCCTGGCCGCGGACGCTGCCGCCGAGCGCGTGCAGTTCGCCGTCCCAATCGAGTTGGCGCTTGCGCAGCCGGGCGCCGTCGATCGTCACCCGCGGGAGGTCGAGTCCCTTGCCCAGGGAGAGGTTGGCGATGGTGAGACGGCCGTCTTTCCAGGCGGTGACCCCGGAGCGATTATCCAGGGTGTTTTCAAAGCCGGGCCCCACCATTTCCACCTGGCGCGCGAGGCACTCGCCCGGGGCGCCGGCATACGCGGTCAGGCGGGCATTGCGGACGCGAACGGAGACCGGACCCCGGCGCAATCGGCAGTCGACGCGCAACAACTCGAAGTTTGCCGGCGGCGCGGTGATCACCGGCCATAGCCGCAGCACGAAGCCGGGGGTCAGCGCGGCGGTCCGGATCGCGGGCGCC
>CAXUAZ010000234.1:0-1277 GCA_964249195.1 uncultured Chthoniobacterales bacterium | reverse complement strand
GCCCGGCCGAAGTGAAATCGATCGTGCCGGTTAGGCCGTCGAGCGTCAGGCGGTTGAGGAATCCCTGGTTTGCATCGACGCCCGAGAGCGGCAGGCGCCAGGCAAACTGCGCCTCGGCCCGGGCGACGCGCAGATCCACCCCGCCCGCGACGTCGCCCACGGAGGGGAATACCTTGCGGCATCGAAGGTCGTGCAACACGGTGGCGTCGAATAATCCGCCTTCAATCGCGCCAACGTTCACGGTCCAGCCCCGGCTCGTTGCCTGCCAGGCGATAAACTGGCGCAAGGCGGCGTGCCAGGCGGGCGGGTAGAGCGCGGCCGCGGCCAGGAGCGCGACAAACAGCAAAAACCAGAAGCGGCGGCGGGTGCGGCGTCTGGGAGTGGAGGAAGGCGCGGCGCCGGAGGGGGTCACAAGTGCGGAAGCGCGCAAGATGAACCGGGACGAGTAAAAAGGAAAGGGAGCATTCTGCGCGAAACGCCTGCGGATCATGGTCTGGCCAGACGGAGGGCGGCGGCTAGGTCGGTGTCGATGTTGGGGTAGTCGGGCCGCCGCCGCTGGACTTCCTGGAATTCGACGGCCGCCTCCGCAAAACGGGCGGTCCTCATCAACGCGATGCCCAGGTTATAGTGGGCTTCGGTGTAATTGGCGTCGATGGCAAGGGCCTTGCGATATTGGAGAATGGCTTCGTTCGGTTGCCTTTTCGCCAGGTAGGCGTTCCCGAGGTTGCTCCGGCTCGCGGCGTGCGCGGGATTGACGGCAAGCGCCGCCTCGAACTGCGCAATCGCGGTGTCGACTTCGCCCTTGGCGAGCAACGCGATGCCGAGGTTGCCGCGGGCTTCGACGTGAGTTGGGCTCAGCGCCAGCGCCTTATTATAGTGGGAGATGGCTTCGTCGAGCTGGCCTTCGGCCGAGAGGGCATTGCCGAGATTGCTGTGAGCCTCGGCGTAACCGGGGTTGATCGAGATCGCTTCGGTCTCGTGCTCGATGGCTTCGGCGATCCTCCCGCGTTGCAAAAGGGCGGCGCCGAGATTGTTGTGCGCGATCGTATCGCGCGGGTTGAGGGCCAGCGCCGCGCGGTAGTGCGCCATGGCGTCATCGACGTTGCCTCGGAGCATGAGCGCGTTGGCGAGATTGCCGTGGCCGAGCCAGGCATCGGGATTCTTCGCGACTGCATCGCTCCAGAAAGTCTCTTCGTTTTTGAAGACCTCGCTCCGCTGCCAGCTCAACATTCCCAGCGCCAGCAGCGCCGCCGCGCCGAGCGCGCCCCGCCCCGGCA
>CAXUAZ010000233.1:0-3894 GCA_964249195.1 uncultured Chthoniobacterales bacterium | reverse complement strand
CTCAAATCCTACCCTTGACATAACTAACCACATGTCTGGAGCGCGTGGTTAGGCCGGGAGGCGGTCACTGGAGAAGCTCCTGCCTGAGTTTTGGTGTCGGCAACCGGCTCGACCCTCCGTTGCCTTTCTGGTCGTAGCGTGCGGTGAAGCGCGAGTCGTCGTAGAAAGTGACCAAGACACGTCGCTGCTTTAGGGCAGTGATGCGCTGGAAGATAGCGTCCTGAACCGCCCTGTCTTTGACGCCGTAGATCACGATCTCGGAGCTGTGTACGGGACTGAAGCTGCCCCAACTCCAATAGGTGTATGGTTGCCAGTAAACTCCCTTGACCGGCGTGGGATGTGACATGCCATCGACAGGAATGGGAAAGTCTCGGCGCAAAACGTCCACGATGTCTGCCCCCTGCGCGTCGTAGTAATCGCCAGCCAAAAGCACATCCGAGCCTGCTAACATCAGCACGGCTGCGAGGGCTGATAAAGCAAGGCGCTGGGCCACGTTGCGGGATAGAGGCTTGTTTGTCATAGGGCGAGGATCGTATGGGCCTAACGGCCCAAGCTCAGCGACGAGCCATGGCGGTGCAAGCGTGGACTGGAATGAACAGCCTGATCGCCATGGCTCGTTCGCTGCAGCGCATGGTTAGGCATGGCGGTAATCGTATGCGAAGAGCCAGCGGTGAGGAAAGCTCTTTCTGCGGGGCACGTTCCCATCGCAACTTGCATCCGCTCTGCTCCTTTCTCCTGTTTCCGTCGCTTACAGCGACCTCGATTCTCCTCCGCACACCGGCGGTCTTGCGGGTGAAGGAGCGCATACTGATGCTGCTTTCCTCGCTTTCGATCCAGGACCAGTATTCGAGACCAAATCGTTCGGAGGAGCAGCGTGACTCAGCCTAACGGACTCAAGCTCAGCGACGGGCAGGGCGAAGACAAGCGTGGAAAAACAGAGAAGGTTCTACCGCCCTGCCCGTTCGCTGGAGCGCGTGGTTAGGCCCGTGGATGTGGAGTTCGGATAGTGGCCCCGCCTATCGCTCGCCGACTCATCCAAACGAGGAAACCGCCCATGAGCAACCATGCCCACGAAGCCGGTTCGGGGACATTATTGATAGTGGTCCTGAACGCGCTGCCGGGGCCGCCTTGCCAGATGAGGCCAGCGTCGGAAAGTGAAATGTTGATCACCGATTGCGGGTCGGACGGAGTCAGCCAATTCCAAGCCCCCGCATCGTTGGATACTGCATTGAAAAAAGCGGAAGCAGTGGGATCGGCTGAATCGTAGAATCGAATGCTCAGAGGCATATTATTTGTCGGCAAACTGAGCGTGGAGGCGGCATCGAAGCTGGATGAAAGGCCAAAAAGGCCGCGACCGAGATTTCCCTTGTCTCCAATTGAGGTGGGAAACAAATCGCCCTCAAGGCCGGTCAACGGCATCCAATCGCCCGCGAATGGATCGGCTAGAGTTGCCAGTGAATAGTAACCGAGCTGCAAACGCGCGCCGTCGTAATCTGCGGGGGTTCCGGTCTTCAGTGGGTTGCCCAAGAAATCTCCCAGCTCGGTTCCGGGAGCGTTGTGCCATTCAACTCGCGTAGAAGCCGCGCTTGCACCATGGCAAAATGCGAAATGCAGGACAATGGCAAACAGGAAAATGGGTTTCATTGTATGAGTCAGTTAATGGTCATCGTATCTGCGGCGGTGATGCTCGGGTCGGTCACGCTGGTGGCCGTAAGCTGTAGAACCGTAGTTTCGCCCGTTGGGATGGTGACAGTCGGGTTGAGAATATTTGGGTCGGAAAAACTGACGTTGGACGGACCTCGCAGGACAGACCAATGGACGGACACGGCTCCACCGCCCGGATCGGAGGCGCTGCCCGCCAAAGTCGCGGTTGTGACGCCGGGAGCGAGGGTTTGATCCGGCCCGGCATTGACGCTGAGTGCGCCAACAACGACCCCACCGCGAACCTGAAATACGTAACGGCCCGGCAGCGTGCTGTTCCGGGAACGATAGATTAGGCCGGTCGTGTAGTTGGGAGTGCTGGTGTTGGGGTTGGCGTCCAGTTGCACGAGAGTCTGACCGGAATAGGCCAGTTCAATCGTTCGGTTCGATCCATTGCTCAATCCGGTGCGGGAAGGAAAACCACCGTATCCATTGCTGCCACTGCTGGCGTCGCCAGTCTCCCAAAGAATCTGATTGAAATTAAACTCAATATCGAAATTGCCTGTACCCGTGTCAGTGCGCTGAATGAGGACCAACTGGAAGCTGTTCAGTTTATCGTCATGATAGCTGAAATAGCCGACGTTAACCCAGTTAACCCCGAAAGCGGTATGGCCGTCGACCGTCTCAAAACCATAGGAATAGCGAACTACGTCGGAGCCACCAGGGCGGGTGTCCACGTCAGCCCAAAAAGGCGCAACGATGGTAAACCCCAACTCTTGCAAAGGGGACGGCGTGAATGTCGGGAGTGCTCTGTCGAATGTGATGTTCCCGTTGTTGTTGACGTAACATTGCGTGAAATCCTTGCCGAATAGAGAGACCAGAAATCCGATGGGCACGAGTTGGGTGGATCCGTCGTCGTTTCGGTTAAGAAAAAACTGATCGAAGCCTGGGCGTACCACGCCGGTGCGGAGCCGGTAGAATTTCTTTGGGTTAAATATGGGGCCGTCGGTGACAGACGCCTGTGCGCCCGTGCCAACCACTGGTGATCCGAAATCCGTCCAACTCAAAAGGTCGAAGCTGCTCTGAAGCTGGTAGGGTCGGAGATTGGCTGCTGGCCAAGAAAGCGTGTAATTATTCGGGGATGGTGAGGAAATTAACAGTTGGAGGGGCTGTTGAGCGTGCGCCAGTGGGGACGACAAGCAGACGAAAAGGAGTACACGGAGGAGTTTTGTCATGGTGTAGGCGCGGATTATGGGCATAAGGCGTGGAGTTTGCAAGGCCTAACGGAACAAGCTCAGCGACGAGCCATGGCGGAGTCAAGCATGAATTGGAATGAAAACCGTAATCGCCATGGCTCGTTCGCTGGAGCGCATGGTTAGGCATGGCGGTGATCGTAGCCGAAGGAGGCGACCGAAGGGAAGGTTATTCTGCGCTCAGCCGCGCGTGGATGCGAAGTGCTCTCCCCGCCGAACCATCTCTCTGCGGGACGGGGGAAGTCCGAACTCAAAGCTTAAAAGCCCGAGCGCAAGCCGCTCTGAATCAAAGCGGCGCGTCCCCTCTGGCTGATGTGGGCGCTTTTGATCTTACGGGAACTGCCCCACTCGCAGCCCTAAGCAGTGGGCGCACGACTCTGCCTAACGCCTCCAAGCTCAGCGACGGAGGCTGGCGACGCAAGACGTGGAGTACAGAAAAGAGCCGACCGCCAGCCTCCGTTCGCTGGAGCGCGTTGTTAGGCCCTGCGGCGAGGTCATGTCTGGGTGCGTAGGAGCGCGTCCTTCAGCTTCCGCTTCAGATTGGCTGAGATTGGGTAGCTGTCGATCTTCGCGTTGATGTCGGCGTTGGAGAGACCCTCCTTGTGAAGCTCGCGTATGACAGCGGTGAACAACGCATCAAACCCGTAGTTGGTGAGAGCCTGCGAGATGAGAAACATGACGCCCAAGGCAGCGATGCCGCCAAGCATACCAAGCGGGCCACCGAGTGCGGCCAGAGCTGTGGTGAGGGCGGCAGCACCAGCGAATCCGGTGAATGCCATCGCGGCGACCAGAACTAAGCCGGGAATACCGAAGGCAGCGACCTTGGAAGCAACGCTGTCGAGTGGGACTTTCTTCATGGATTTGAGATGTGACGAGCAGGGCCTAACGAAGCCAAGCTCAGCGACAGAGGCTGGCGAGAAGAGGCATGATAAACAGAAAAGAGCCGACCGCCAGCCTCTGTTCGCTGAGGGTATGTGGTTGAGCAGTGCAATTCAAGCTG
>CAXUAZ010000232.1:0-3921 GCA_964249195.1 uncultured Chthoniobacterales bacterium | reverse complement strand
GATCAAGAGGACGCCGTACTCGTCGCACAAGCGCCGCAGGAGCGGCAGGAACTCCGGCGGCGGCACGATGTCTCCGCCGCGCCCCTGGATGGGTTCAACGAGGACGCCGCCCACGAGGTGCGACGCCATGGCGGCGCGGAGTTGTCCCTCCAGGATGTCCAACGCGCCTCCCCGCGGGTAAGGCAGGAGCGTGGCGAACTCGCGAAGCTGCGCCCGAAAGGGCTCCTTGAACCGCGGCAACCCCCCGACCTCCAACGCGCCATACCCAAGACCGTGATAACCGCCATCAAAGGCGATCACGCCCGCTTTGCCGGTATACAACAGGGCGGTCTTGAGCGCGGCCTCGACCGCCTCGAAGCCGGCGTTGGTCAGGATGACGCGCGCCGGTTCGCCCGTCCAACGGCCGAAGGTGACGGCGCAAAGTTCTTCGCAGAGGCGCACCTTTAACTCGGTCGGGTGAACGTCACCCATCCCATGAATGAGTCGATCCGCTTGCGCGTGCAGCGCCTCGCGCAAGGCCGGCGCGCCGTGTCCCAGCCCCGCGACGGCAAAGGCGCTGGTCAGGTCGAGGAAGCGATTGCCGTCCACGTCCCAGACATTGACGCCTTCGGCGCGTTCCCAGAACACGGGAAACCCGGCATCGACATAGGTGACATTGCGCGACTCGGCCGCCCGCAGGCGCGCCGCCAGCGCGCGGGAGCGCGGCCCCGGGATGGCGGCGGTCAGTTCTGGCAGCACGCGCGGCCTCCGGTCTGCGCGGTTCTCAGAATAGGTCTTATAAGACCCATGGGACCTATAAGACCCATCTTCAGCGCCGCAGTTGCCCGAACCATTCCGCGTAAGCGCCTGCCGCCTTTGACCACGAGAAACCCCCGCCATGGATCATCGCCTGCTGCCGCAAACCCTCCCAGCGGTCGGCCGGCTCCAGCAGCGCCGGCGCGCGGTGCGCCACCGCGTCAAAAAGCGCCTCACCCGTCGCATGATAGAAGATCAACGCCTGTCCCGATTCACCGCCGGGCTGGTAATCCTCGATGATCTGCCTCAATCCCGCACCCGCCGGCGCGATCGGCAGCGAGCCGTAGCGCAGACTCCGCAGCAGGCTTGCCGTCAGCCCCAACCCCCGCCCGAGGAACAACTGGAAATCTGCCGCCGCCAACGCCATGTGCCGCGTGCGATCATCGGCCTCGGGCGCCAGCGCGAGCTTCGCCGGGTGACGCTTGGCCGCGATCTGCAACAGCGCATCGCTCGAGTCATCCAGCGCCGCTTCGCCGAGCACAAACAAGCGCACGTCATCGGCCAGCCACTCGTTGATCCTCTCGGCGAGCACCCCCACGAGCGCGGCATCCTGCGGCAGCGCGCGGTCCAGCAGGAACACCGGCCCGACCGGATTCTTCGTCAACCCGTGTTCGGCCAGCACCACGTTTCGCGACGTCACCTTCCCCACGAGATTCGCCGGACGATACTTGCGCGGGATGACCGCATCCGTGCCCGGATTCCACACCGCATCGTCGACTCCGGCCGGGATGCCGCGCAGCTTCCCGACATTCTCGCGGAACACGCCATCGAGCCCGCTGCCCCCCGCCGGGGTCAGGAGCGCATCCCGATCGAGCTTCCCATCGGCGATGACGCCATCCGCATACAGGATGCCCGATTTAAGGAAATTGACGCGCCCAAAAAACTCCACGCCCTCCGGCCGGAAATATTCCCACCCAAGATTGAGCAACCCAAACTCTTCGATCGGAAAACTGCCTTGGGCCGCCGGATTCCCCACGAGGATCACACTGGCGAACGGCAGATTCTGCGCCCGCCCGAACACCGGCGCGAGAGCCCCGGGCCAATCGAGAACGACCACGGCATCCGGCGCCGGGTTAAGCCGGCGGGCGAGTTCGATAACCAGCTTGGAAAACAGCGTCGCCGCCTGGGCATGATTGGCCTCCGCGAGCGGCCGCTCGAGTTTTCCAAACGTCGCATCATGACGAAACATGAAGGTCTGCAAGGCGCCGGGCGCCTTCGTCTCCCGCACCTCGACGCTGACCCGGTCATGCCCAAGCGGCAGGGAGATTTGCACCCCGGTGGGCCGCATCTTCATCGTGGGCAAGGCTTCGAGGACCGGCGTCCAGGGCCCGGCAATGCTGACCTCGTGCCCGCCGCGGGCGAGCTCCGCGGGCAAGGCGGGCAGGGCCCCGGCCACCCGGCGGGATTCCGGAGAGAACAGCGGGGTCAGATCACTGGCGGCGATTAAAATCTTCATGCGCGCCGACACTCTAGAAAGGGACGCCCCGCGAGGAAAGCCGCTTTTCGCGCCCAAGGAAGATGAGTCAACGCCAGCGAAAACGCATTTTTTTCAATGCTGGAATACGTATTGTAACGTGTTGTAACGCCTCCGGCCAAACGCCCTGTCGCAAGAAAAACCAACACGCGTGATGCGCATCATCAGTTGTAGCGGCGGTCTGTGACCGTCAGCAGCTCGATTGCCGGGAGGGCAACGTTCTAATTAAGACGGCCTCCACCGACAAGGGCCGACTCCTTCGTGAATTGTCAAAGAACAGGTCCTGAACCCCTGGCGCAGGCACTCTTTTGCACATTATCACAGGACGAGCCGCATGTCAATGTATTTGTTTCACTTCAATGAATATCGGAATTCACCGACCAGCTGAGTCTGCGCCAATCCCAACATCGTTTCGAGTTGCGCGCGCGACTCCAGGCTGCCAACGACCACCCGGTGCGCCAGCAGCACCTTGGGAATTTCCCCGGCGTCCAGCGTCTGGTAGAGTTGGCCCGCCTCGCGGAGCGCCTGGTCCACATCGGCTGACTTCAGGGCGCGCGCGAATGCTTCCGCCCCCACGGCGGTCTCCGCCCGGCGCCGGGCTTGCGCGATGTCCGGGGGTTGATCGCCGCCGGCCATCAGCCATGCGTCGTAAGCGGCAAATTTCTCCGGTGCCGCCTTCCACACGGCCAGCGCGCACCGGGCATACAGACACGCGTTGGCGTGTTCGGGCCGCAGCCGGTCAATCGCGGGATTGCAAGCGGGGTCCATTGGCGTGGGAATAAAGAGGATCGCCAACTCCGACCCATGCCGCCCCAGCGCGGCGGTCAAGAGCGCGTGCTGGGCTCGGCAGACCGCGCAGGTGTAGTCAAACATCACCGCCGCCACCTGAGAAGCCCCGGCCGAGCCGGACAGTGCCGGGAAAGCCGCTGCGTCCAGGCGCACGCGGCCGTCGGCCAGCGCGATCTTGCGCGACGGAAGCGCCCAGGAGCGCAGGTTTGCGGGGGGCGGCTCCGGCGCATTCCACGGCGCCGCCGGCAGCCAAAGCTGACCCCCGATGAGCAGCGTCAACGCGCCCGCCGCAAGCCACGCCGGCGCGCGTCTCCACGTCGCCCCCGGGGCCATGCGCAGGAGAAGCACGCTCCCCAGCGAGGCACACGCATGGGTCGCCAAACAAAACGGGCAATACCGTCGCAGCACGAAGCCCTGCACCGCCCCAAACCAAAGACTCGCGCCCAGCGCGATAAGTCCGAGCGCTTCCAATCCACTCCACACCCAGCGCTCGCGAGAGGCGTTCCCGGCGGCGCGGAGAGGTTCAAGCGCGAGGAGCCCGCCCAGGATGGTCAGATAAACGACGGCGGCCGGGAGGATCACCGGGAGCGGTCCCCAATAGGCCCAGCGCGTGGCGGTGATCGCTCCGCAATCCTCCGGGCCGCCGCACCCGCCGGGGAGCGGATGACCCAAAACGGTATGGCGGGCGAGCAAGAGGGAAAGGCCGGCGGCGGCGGCGAAGAGCAAGGCGGCGGCGCCGATCCGCCATTTGTCCAAGGGAGGCGCAGCCCGGCGTGGGTCAGCGGTCATGCCCGAGGCTGTAAGCCGGGCGCGCGCCGGCGGCAAGGGAGAATAGAGCGGCACGCTGCTCCTTACATCGGTGG
>CAXUAZ010000231.1:0-3947 GCA_964249195.1 uncultured Chthoniobacterales bacterium | reverse complement strand
GGGCACGATCGGCGAATTCATGGCCGGCAGCGCGGGCATGGCCGGCAGCGCCACCTTCGACATGCTGGTCGTCGTCACGCGTTTGGCGGCCACCGGCGCGCCGGAGGAAAATTTCTTCCGGGCGAGGGCCACCTTGTGCTCCACGGCATGCGAAAGCACGCTCGAACCTCTCGCCGCCGCCGCCGGGGTAAAGGGTTGCCGCGGCGTGAAGATCTGGACGATGAACTTTGCCGCCAGCCCCAGGAAGATCAGATGCGCCAGGATCGAGAGGGTGAGGAAGTTCATTCCCCAACGCCGCCAGTTCCACCAATTCGGTTTCCCCCGCGACGGCGGCGTGAGGTCGGACAAGGGCATCGGATTATCTATATCCATTGTTCTAGGAAAGGCGGAATGTTACAGAAGAATTACACGATAATGGCCTCTTGCGGCACAGGAAACCAGCGGCGGGCGGCGAAATTTGGCTGACTTTTGTAAAGATGGGGAGCTTTTTGTCTTCGACCCGCGCACGGTTAGGATGTAAGCCATACTGCGACGGCGTGCTGAGTGTCCAGTATTCTGTCTCCCCCCATGAAACGACTCGCCTGCCTCGCGCTTACCCTCGCGCTCTCAACCTCCGCCCGCGCCGCCACCCTGACCTGGGACGCCAATACCGGCACGGCCGGCGCCCAGGATGGCTTGGGAACGTGGAACACTGCCACCGCCAACTGGTACAACGGCACGGCCAACGTGCTTTGGCCCAACGCGACCGACACCGCCGTCTTCGGCGCCGGGACTGCGGGCGCCTATACGATCACGTTGCCGAGCACAGTTAACGCGGGCGCCATCACCTTCAATCAAAGCGGCTATACGTTGAGCGGCAGCGGGGCGATCACTCTGAGCCCCCCGCCTGCCCTGACGCCGAATTTCGTCGTCACCACCGCCGCCAGCGGCGGCACGGATACCCTCAGCAGCACCTTGGCGGGCGTCCCGGGCACGATCCTTACGAAGACGGGGCCGGGCGCGCTGGCCGTCAGCAGCGTCACCGGGGGAACGGCAGCCAGTCCCACGATCGGCATCGTAACCGGCGGGACGTATAACGGCACGAACGGCTACTTCGACAGCATCCTCTCGATCCCTTACGGGAATGCCTTCGGAACCGCGCCCACCGCCGCCGCCGTCCAGTTCCTGCTCGACGCGGGCACGCTCCAGTTCACCGGCACAAACTCGTTCGCCATCGGCACGACCCGGACCACTAAAATCAGCACCGCCGGCGGGGCGATCATCGACGCGGGCGGCAATAAATTCGACGGCCCGATCGTTGATAACGCGGGCTCGAACACCTCGTTCTACTTCTCGAATCCAGCCGGCACGACCAGCACGTTCGAGAGCACTGCGGTCATTAGCGGCCCCGGCGGCGTGACGTTGAATGGCTTTGGCACGACCGTCTTCCAGGCGCCCAACACTTACACGGGGGCGACCACCGTCAAGAAGGGCACGCTGCTGCTCAACGGCGGCGCCTTGCCCAATACCAACGCCACCGTCGCTCCGGGCGCCACCTTGAGCCTGCAAGGCGGCTATGTGCAATTTAACCTCAGCATCAGTTCGGATCGCCTGGCCATCCAGGGCAACCTGACCACCGCCGGGCTCAACTACGTGCGGCTCGCCCCCGGCAACCTCAACAGCCTAACCCTGGGCACGTATCCCGTGCTCACCGCTGCCGGGACCTTGAATCTGACAGGCACTTATCAGTTGGACGGCGGCGCGAGCCTGACCGTCCCCTCGACCAGCGCGATCATCCAGATGGGGGGAACGACCATTCCCGACGGCAACGGCGCCAGCACGGGCGGCACGACCGGCGGCGCCTTTTACCGGCTAACCCCGCAACCCGCCAGCAACGGCATTCAATACGCGGTCACCCCGGCGCCTTCCACGGTTATCAACGTCATGCCGCTGGGCTCTTCCATTACAGAAGGCATCTCCGCCTCGCCGGCCTACGCTGGAGGAGGTTACCGCAGCCAACTCTATCAGTCCCTGGTCAACGACGGCCGTTTTAGCCCCAACTTCGAGGGCAGCAACACCGTCCTGGATAACGCCACCCCCTCCGGCTACAACGTGCTCAGCGGGGCCAACCAACTGCATCATGAAGGCCACGGCGGGTACACCACCTCGCAGATTCTGACCAACCTGAACGCGAACGCCGGCACGGGGAGCAACGGCGGCGGGTTCTGGCTGGCGTCTTCCAACAACGGCGTAAATCCCGACTACGTCACCTTGAGCATCGGCGGCAATGATTACGGCGGCGACGGCACGCAGACCACCCAGCCCGTCAGCCGCACCGACGCGATCGCCACGTACATCCAGCAACTTCGGCCCGCGTCAAATGTTCTCATCGCCAACCTGTTCTACCGCACCCAGACCACGACCAACGCCAGCGGTCAGACGGTGCTCGTGGGCGACCTGCAAAATACCTACTACAACCCCGCCATCCCCGGGGTCGTGTACAACCACGTGCTCGCGGGTCAGCACGTTTCCTTCGTGGACACCACCGCCGTCACCCCCAACAACAGCACCGTCAACATCGGCGGGGACGGCATCCACCCCCTCGTCTCCGGCTATCAAATCATGGCCGGCGCATGGTATAACGCCATCGCGTTTGGCTCTGCCTACTGGACGGGCAGCCAGGACAGCCAATGGAGCACCGTGAACGCGGGCCAATCGAATTTTGCCCAGAATTATCAACGCGCCGTCCCCCGGCAAACCGCGCCGGACGCGGCGGCGGACGTGTATTTCAACAACAACGCCGGGGCGCTGCCGACGACGCTGGGCGCCGATTTGTCGGTGCGCAGCGTCAACTTCGCCGCGGGCGCCGCCGGTCCCGTCACCGTGGGAGGCAACAACACGTTGACCATCGGCGCCGGGGGCATCACCGCGCAACAAAACACCGGCGCCCACACCATCTCGGCCAACGTGGTCGCCGGGGTCGCCCAGACGTGGGGCAACGTCTCGTCGAACACTTTGACCATCAGCGGCAACATTACCGGCACGGGTAAGATCACGACGACGAACTCCTACACCATCCAGGCGCCGGTGTCCGCCACGAGCAGCGCCACCGCGCCCCAGACCGGCACGGGCACGGGCACGATTGTCATGTCCGGCGGCGCCAACACCAATTCCGGCGGGGTGACCGTCGACAGCGGCAAGCTGATCGTCAACACCACCGCCGGCTCGGGCCCGGTGAGCGTCGGCAAGTCGGGCGTCCTGATCAACAGCGGCAGCATCAGCGGCGATGTCACCGTCGACGGCATCGCGAGCGGGACGGGCGCCTTCGCGGGCGCGGTGACGGTCGACCGGGGCGGGGCCTTGACCGGGGCAGCCACGATCGCCGGCACGTTGAGCATCGACGCGGGCGGCTTGGTCGACCTTTCCAGCGGCACGCTGGTCGCCAATGGCGGGGTGGTCAACAACGGCACCGTCCGCCTGACCCACGGCGCGGTCCTGGCCGTGAACGGCGACACGCTTTCCGCCAGCAACGGCAAGGTGGCGGCCCGGCAGGCGCGCGGCGCGGCGTCTGTTCCCGCGTTCATCAACAACGGCACGTTGGACATCATCAGCGGCGGCATCAGCGCGCCCGAGGGTTTCACTAACAACGGCGTCGTCATCGATTCCCGCGTGGTGGCGGCGAAGAGCGTCAGCCTGGTCGGCGGCGCGTTGACGCTGACGGTCGACGGTTACACGGGTCACACGTACCAGTTGCAGCGGAGCGATTCGCTGGCGGGCGGCGCGTTCACCAATCTTGGCGCCTCCCAGACCGGCGCAACGGGCTCGGTCCTGACCTTCCAGGATGCCAGTCCGTCGTCAGCCCAAGGTTTCTACCGCGTGCAGGTCGACCCCTGAAGTTGCCGCCGCGGTCCTTAGCTGTAGCGGCGGTCTATGCAAGCTGTCGGACTTGGCGCCGCCGCCATTTTTTG
>CAXUAZ010000230.1:0-4063 GCA_964249195.1 uncultured Chthoniobacterales bacterium | reverse complement strand
GGCTCGGGCGGCGCCTCGGCCTTTGGCGGCAGTTCCCCCGGCACGGCGGCGATGTCGGCCAGTTCCACCTCCATGATCTTCGGCGGCGGTTCGGCGCGAAACACCACGCCGTAGCCCACGGTGGCCAAGGCAAACGTCACCGCGGAACCCGCCAGGAACATCCAGAATGGACGCTCCGAGGGCAGCGCGTAAGACGTTGAGGACGGCGCCCGTTGCGCGCCGCGGGGCGGTTGATGATCGAGAGTTGCGCTCACGGCGTCAGCGGTTAACGGTTGGCGGCGATCGCTCCGGCGGCGGGCGTGGTCTGCGCGGCGGAAGTCGGCTGCGCCTTGATTTCAAACGCCACCTTTTGCACACCCGCGGCGCGGATCCGGTCGAGCACCGTCACGACTTCGCCATGCAACGCGTCCTTGTCGCCGCGGATGTAGATGCGCACGTCGGCGTTCTCATCGTGCAGCTTCTTGACCCGCTCGTAGAGGGCGGTGGGATCCACTTCGTCCTTCTCCAGGTAGATCTTGCCCTGAACATCCACGGTGATCGTCACAAAGTCCGATTTTTGCTCGGGCGAGGAAGTTGCGGCGGCGGCGGTGGGCAAGCTGATTTTCATGCCGCGCATCTGAACCATGCTCAGGCTCACCAGCATGAAGCTGGCGAGCAGGAAGAACATGATGTCGATCAGCGGGATGATCTCGATGCGCGCCTTTTTGTTCTCGCGACGGCGGCGGGGGCGGGTCTTCATACGAGGCTCACGCGAGATTTGTCGACGAGCAGTTCGACGTCGGTGGCGACGTTATCCAGGCGCGATTGCAGCTTGTCCTTGCGCCGGGTGAAATAGTTGAGCGGCAGGAGGCTGACGATCGCGACGATCAACCCGCAAGCCGTCGCGATGAGCGCCTCGCCGATGCCGCCGGTGACTTTGCTGACCGCGAGGCTGTCGTTGCCGAGGGATTGGAACGTGCCCATGATGCCAGTGACCGTTCCCAGTAACCCGAGCAAGGGCGCCAGCGTGACCACGGTGTCGAGCACGGGCAGGAATCGCTCGGCGCGCTCGACCTCGGCGTCGACCGCCTGCTGGAGCGCGCCGCCGAGCGACGAATGGTAGTGATTCAACCCGTGCCAGATGACGCGCAGGAACGGGTCCTGGGAGTTGCGGGCGATCTTGGACGCGCCTTCCACGTCGCCCGATTCGATGCGTTCGAGCACATCATTGACCTGGTTGGGCCGGCGCCGGGCGCTTTCGGTCACCCACCATAGGGTTCGCTCGACGAGGACGGCGGCGGCGACGACGGCGGTGGCCAGAATGGGCCACATGATGGGTCCGCCATGAATAAAGGTTTGGACGACGAGATTATCTTGCAGGGACATCGGAAGCGTGGGTTGTGAAGCAAAACTTAAGGCGATCAATTCAGTAGACATACGAATAATCGTATTGTCTACCGAAGCGGTCAACAAAAAAGTTTAACTTTTATGCTCCGCGCTGTTACCGGAGGCTGGAGAGCGCGAGTAAACGCTCCCCCGCCGCGTGCAGCGTCTCCTCCCGCTTGGCGAAGTGGAAACGCACCAGATGATTCACTGGCTCGGCAAAAAAGCTGGAGCCGGGAACCGCCGCGACGCCGATCTCTTTGGCCAGCCAGTGGCAAAACGCGGTGTCATCCGCGTGGCCAAAATCGGCGATGTCGACAAGCACGTAGTACGCTCCTTGCGGCTCGGAAAATTTCAGTCCCGCGCGACGCAGATAGTCCAGGAAGACATCGCGCCGGCTCGTATAGGCAGCGGTAAGCCGCTCGTAATAGGCCGGTGGAAAACGCAGGGTGGTCGCCGCCGCGACTTGCAGCGGATGCGGCGCCCCGACCGTCAGGAAATCATGCACCTTGCGCGCCTGCGCGATGATCAGCGCCGGCGCGATCACGTAGCCCAGCCGCCAGCCGGTGATCGCGTACGTCTTGGAAAGTGACCCCACCGTCAACGTCCGCTCGAAAAGCCCCGGCAACGCCGCCGTGTACACGTGCCGATGCGGCGCGTACACGATGTGTTCGTAAACCTCGTCGGTGATGATAAACGCATCCACCTCTCGCGCCAACTCCCCGATGAACGTCAGCTCCTCCTCCGTGAACACCTTCCCGCATGGATTTGACGGGTTGCAGACCACAATCGCGCGCGGCCGTTGGGCGAAGGCGCGGCGCAACTCCTCGCGGTCGAAACCAAACCCCGGCGGATGCAAAGGCACATAAATGGGCCGGGCGCCGCAAAGGATCGTATCCGCGCCGTAGTTCTCGTAAAACGGCGAAAAGATAATGACGCTGTCGCCGGGATTGCAGACGGTCATCAACGCCACGATCATCGCCTCCGTGCCGCCGCAGGTCGCGAGCACGTGCGCATCGGGATCGAGGTCCAGGCCCATCAACGCCGATTGTTTCTCCGCCAACGCCCGGCGGAACTCCGGCGCGCCCCACGTGATCGCATACTGATGGTGATCCCCCTTCCCCATCTCCCGCGCGCCGGCCGCCAGCAGCTCCGCCGGCGGATCGAAGTCGGGGTAACCCTGCGATAGGTTGATCGCGTCGTATTGCCGGGCAACTCGCGTCATTTCGCGGATAACCGATTCGGTGAAGCCATTCAGGCGCAGGGCGGTGGGAGACATGTGAATCCTTGGAAGAGTTAAATTCGTGTTTGCATTGTCTACTTAGCAAATAGACAATATGCGGTCGACTGCAATCGTTCAAATTTACCTTCTCTTATCAATGTCCAAACTCCTCAACTTCCATCCCGACATCCTTGGCACGATCGGGCGCACCCCGTTGATCAAGCTCAACCGGGTCACCGCCGGGCTCGACGCGACGATCGCGCTCAAGGCCGAGTTCTTTAATCCGCTCGGCAGCGTGAAAGACCGGATCGGCGCGGCGATGATCGACGCGGCGGAGAAAGACGGCCGGCTCACCCCGGAGACGACGATCATCGAGCCGACGAGCGGCAACACGGGGATCGCGCTGGCGTTCGTGGCGGCCGCGAAGGGTTACCGGCTGATCCTGACGATGCCCGAGAGCATGAGCATTGAGCGGCGCACCCTGCTGGCGCTGCTCGGCGCCCGGCTCGTGCTGACTCCCGCGGCCGAAGGGATGAAGGGCGCCATCGCCAAAGCCCAGGCGCTGGCCGCGGAGGAATCAAACGCGTGGGTGCCTCAGCAGTTCAACAACCCGGCAAACCCGGAGGTTCACCGCAACACCACGGCCGAAGAGATCTGGGCGGACACCAATGGCCAAGTGGACATTCTGGTGTCGGCGGTCGGCACCGGCGGCACGATCACGGGAGTGTCGGAGGTGATCAAGCTGCGCAAACCGGGGTTCAAAGCGATTGCGGTGGAACCGACCGATTCCCCAGTTATCTCGCAAACGCGCAACGGGGAGCCGCTCAAGCCCGGCCCGCACAAGATTCAAGGAACCGGCGCGGGTTTTATCCCCGGCAACCTGCATCTCGACATCGTGGACGACGTAATTAAAGTCACGAACGACGAAGCGATCGCGATGGCGCGCCGGCTGGCCAAAGAGGAGGGCATCCTGGCCGGGATCAGCAGCGGCGCGAACGTCTTCGCCGCGATCGAAGCCGCCAAACGCCCCGAGAACAAGGGCAAGCTGATCGTGACGATCGGATGCTCGACGGGCGAGCGTTATCTCTCGACCGCGTTGGCCGAGGAAGCCCGCCAGGCGGCATTGAGTTAGATGTCTGATCTGACTGCTCCTTCCAGTGAAATACCGCGAAACCTGGGCGAACAACCTCTCGCCCGGGTGCTCGCCGAACTTGGGCTGAAATCGCACGATCTGGTGGCGGCTTCCACCGAACAGATCACGCACAAGATGGTCGCCCGCGCGTGCAAAGGGCGGCGGCTGACATCCAACGTGCAAGGGAAAATCGTGCGCGCCGCCAATGCCGCCGCGGGGCGGACGTTCTCGCGGGGCGAGCTGTTTAATTATTGATCAAGTCGCTCAGGCCGAGACTCCGCCCGGCAGCTATAGGGTGTCGCCCTTGAAGTTCAGGTACGCCTGGTATTCGAAGTCCAGCGTCAGAT
>CAXUAZ010000229.1:0-4073 GCA_964249195.1 uncultured Chthoniobacterales bacterium | reverse complement strand
AACCGGCCGCAGGGGGGGGGGTCGCCCAAGCCGAGTCCCGCTCCAGCAAAACCGGATCCCGACGAGGACGACGACATCCCGTTCTGAGTTCGTTGGAGCCGAGGGGCGCCATCAACTCGACGCGGCACGGCGGCGTAATTTGACCATCGCGCTCGGAAAAGCGCGATTCATCCCATCAGGGAAGCGTCGAATTAGCCATTTTTCATTGACGCGTTGGGCAATTTGGGTAAAGGTCGTACGCGCTGGACAAACAATCGCTTGATTGCCCAGCCGGTGCAAAGTGCCCTTACTCGCACAATCCCCCCTAAATGAAAAAAACACTCCTCCTTGCCTCGTTAGCCCTCGCCAGCAGCCTGACTGCCCACGCGCAGAATTACGGCGTTCATTTTCTCGGAACGACCGCTGACCCAGTGACCGGGACCGCGGGTGTCGTTCCGATCGGTGGATTTAACAATATCACTCAGGCCGCCAATACTTTTCCGATCACGGATTCTTCGGGATTGAACCCGGTCTTGCTAACGCTGAGCGGACCAGCCGCCGCTAAGGGCTATACCACTGGGGGACCTGTCGGGACAGGAGGCAATGACTCGCTGATCCACGGATATATCGATTCCGGCAACGCGGCAACTCAGGGCTCGGTGACGTTGACTCTGGCTGGTCTCACTGGTTCCTCTTATGACCTTTACGTCTATACCCAGGGAGATGCTCCCCGTCCCGGGAACTTGGGAGACGGTTTGCCTCAATACACGGTGAACGGGACCGACTACTACGCCGCTATTCTCGGTGGCGCATATGCCGGAAGTTTGGTGCAGGATGGAACGCAGTCCACGGAACTCGCGTCCTACCCGAGCCCGTTGACGAAAGGAAACTATCTCTACGTGCCGGGAGTGGTGCCCACCTTGGGAGGCACGATCACCATCGTGACCAATTCCAACAATGCAACCTTCCGTTCCCCGGTCAACGGACTTGAACTCGTCGCCGTCGTCCCGGAGCCGGGCGCGTACGCCATGATGTTCGTAGGACTGAGCGTGCTGTTCTTGATGTGCCGTATTCGTCGCGCGACGGTCTGAGGCCAACGGTGGTTGTCTTAAACTCCCGCCGGTGGTCAGTTATATATGCGGGAGTTTTTTAAACTATTCTTTGGAGAAACAAAACTTTCTGATTGACTCGCCGAGCTATTTTTCCGAATTTTGTCTTGATCGGATCATAAACAATCATTTCCCCTAGTCAGTTACATATTCCTCCTTATGAGAAAAACCCTACTTCTTGCCACGTTAGCCGTTGCCAGCAGTCTCACTGTTCATGCGGAAAGCTATGGTGTCCATTTCCTTGGGAGTACCACCGATTCGGTGACCGGTGTTGCGGGTGTCGTCCCTATCGGCAACTATAACAATATTACCCAAGCCGCCAACACTTTCGTGTTGAACAACTCGGCGGGAACATTGAGCGCCGCCACTCTGACTCTAAGCGGGCCGGCGGCGGCGAAAGGCTGGACGACGGGAGGTCCAACCGGAACCGGAGGCAACGACTCGCTGATTCATGGTTACATCGATTCCGGCAATTCGGGGACTCAGGGTTCGGTGACCTTGACCTTGGCTGGTCTCACTGGTTCTTCGTATGATCTTTACGTGTATGCGCAGGGTGATGCCGCTCGTCCGACAAACCTCGGAGACGGTTTGCCTGAATACACCGTGAACGGGACAAGCTATTACGCGGCCCTTCTCGGTGGAGCGTATGGCGGAAGTTTGGTGCAGGCTGGAACGCAGTCGACCGAACTTGCGGCTTTCCCCGGCGGTCCGGCGACGAAGGGAAATTACGTCTACGTTCCCGGAGTGGTGCCCACCTTGGGCGGAACGATCACCATTGTGACCAATTCCAACGATGCAACCTTTCGTTCCCCGGTCAATGGCCTGGAACTCATCGCCGTCCCTGAGCCGGGCGCGTACGTCATGATGTTTGCGGGGTTAAGCGCGCTGATCGTCGTGTTCCGCATTCGTCGCGCGGCGGTTTAAGGCCAAGGCTCTTATTCGGCTGGTTTCAATTTAAACTCCCGGACGTGTTGACTCCATGTTCGGGAGTTTTCTTTTGCCTCTGGGGGTGAATCGCTCTCGACTCCCGGACTTCTCGATGCCTGCAAGTCTCGGTGGCGCAAGGCGTAAGCCCTTGATCATCGGCTATCGCTGATTCAGCGGTGCGCAAGATCGCGTCAACAGTTGCGAACGCGGCAAAAGATAAAATACAAGAGATGGGCGTTTTTTGTTGACCAGATGAACGAAACTAGGCAATCTCACTCTTCAACTGAACTACTAAACCTAACAATAATCCGTTCCCCCCAACGATGAAAACACTCCTCCTTGCCTCTCTCGCCATTGCGGCCGTTAGCGTCTGCGCGCAAGCTCAGACCGACATTATTGATGCGACCCTCCTAAACGGCAGCTTTGAAACGGTACTTGCGCCCGGCGGCAAGTCGAATAAAGGGTTCGATACCGCCGGCGCCGATGTGACGAATTGGACCAATACGAACACGGACATCAACGGCGTGGCCGCACCTTACACCGACACGGGTTCTCAAAACGGGGGCGGGGCCGAAGATGGCGCTCAATTCGTGTTCTTTCACGGTGGCGATGGCGGCGCTTTTAACCTGACTAGCACTGTGATCCACACGGGTGACGCATTTAGTTTGACGTTTTACGGCAACAATGCCAGCGGGCTTACGTACCGGCTCTTTTCTTCTACGGATGGCACGTATGCGACTGCGGCGACGCTTACGGGAAATAATATCACCACTGCTGCGGGAGCCTACCAGCAGTACTTTATCAATTACACGGCTCTGCCTACGGATAACGGCAAGACCATCGGTGTGAGTCTTTTCGGCACGGGCGGTTATGCTAATGTCGACAACCTTGTTCTGAGCGTCACGCCGGCGCCGGCCCCGGAGCCTTCCACCTACGCCTTGATGTTTGCCGGATTGGGCGCGCTCTTCTTCATGTTCCGCGTTCGCCGCTCGGCGGTTTAAGACCAAGGCTGCTGCTCAACGGTCTCAATTCAACTCCCGGTGTGGTAATTCCATGTCCGGGAGTTTTTTTGTCGCCTTTGATGTCAATTGCACCCCGGAGGGTGGGCAGCGGATTAGGCTGCGTTGAGCCACGTTCCAGTTGTAGCGGCGGTTTATGACCGTCGGTGAATCGTGGGAGGGGGCACACGTCCTCTCCCTCAATCGATCTACCGACGATCATAGCAGGCTGTCGGACTTAGCTATAAACCTCTGAAAATCGGCTGTTTTTGCGCGAAAAAGCTGCAAAATAGCCTCACCGTTTGTTCTAAAATTTTTTGAGTAGTCAACCATTGAGGTGTTTAAGCGTTTTTTAAGCTAAGTCCGACAGCTTGCATAGACCGCCGCTACAACTGACTCTTTGTTTGCGATCCCAATTGCAGCCTGGATTCAATAGACGGCGACACGAGGCCGATAAACCGATTCGCCTTTGGCACGAACAAAGCTTGGCAACGGGGCAGTGATTGGAATAGCGAACTGCTTGCCTGCAAAACTCCGAGGATCCCGACAGTTTATTTTTTTATGTCGTGGTGCGATCAAACCAGGACAGTGTGCGGTCAAAGTAGGACAGGCTGTGCGATCAAACCAAGACAGCGCGCTTTTTGCGTTGTCGGAGCGTAGCGCAGACGGCGCAAAAAGCGCGCTTGCCGCCATTTCGTTGGTAGGATCAACGCCTTGAAAAAAGTACCAGCAGTTGAGCGGACGCCATGCCGCACCCTTCGTGCGCGATGTGATGGCTCGCTTTCGTCGGCAGTCCCTCTCGGCCGCTGATGCCACGGCGGAACTCACCTTGAGCCGCAGTCGCTTCTACTCCCTCTACGCCGATTACTTGCGTGCTTGCGCTCAACGCCGCCAACGCTCCTGGCGACCCGGCTCTTCCGGCGGCTCCCATCGTCCAGCCTGGTCTCCCGAAGTCACCGCTCTGCTTGGCAAGTTGCTCTCCTGCCGCCCCGCCGCTTCTTACAGCTTCGCCGCCTCGGAAGTCCACCGTCGCCTCGGCTTAAAACTCGACCGCGCCACC
>CAXUAZ010000228.1:0-4106 GCA_964249195.1 uncultured Chthoniobacterales bacterium | reverse complement strand
GCGCCTTCGAGAGCAACTCGATCAGTTCATGGCGCAGCGTTTCAATGCGTTCCTGGATGGCCGCGGCTTTGCGAAGGGAGTTGGAGATAGACATGTTAACGGCGAGGTTAGAAGCGCGCGGAAACCTTTGCAAGGAGAGATTGATAGATCATGGATCAGGCGGCGCCGCCCAACACGGCAAATCCCCCTTTTGACGCAGAGTGTTGCGCGTTTACATTGGGGGCCTTTCCGCCCATGACATCCCCCTCCTTCCTGACCGCGCGGGCGCCTGGCCGCGTCGAACTGCTCGGCAATCACACGGACTATAATGAAGGTCACGTGCTCTCCTGCGCGATCAATCACTCCGTCACCGCGCGCGGCGCGGCCGGCGCGGGGCGGCGGGTGAAGCTGCGTTCCGATTTTGCGAGCGGATCGATCGACGCATCGCTCGACTCCCTCTCCCCCCTGCGCGGCGACGACGAGTGGGCGAACTATCCGTTGGGCGTGCTGCACTTTTTGCAGGAGGCCGGCCACCCGTTAGGCGGCGGCGAATGGGAGTTCTCCAGCGACCTGCCGGCGGGGGCCGGTTTGTCGAGCTCGGCGGCGCTGGAAGTCGCCACCGCGCAGTTGGCGACGAAATTATTCGGCTTGAAGATCGAGCGCCTTGATCTCGCGAAGATCTGCCGCCGGGCCGAAAACGAATTTGTGGGCGTGCAATGCGGGTTGCTCGATCAGGTCTCGTCGGTGTTTGGCAAGGCCGGGCGCGCGGTGCATCTGGATTGCCGCACGGAGGAAGTGGAAACGATCCCGCTGCCGGGCAATGTCAGTCTGCTCGTCTACCAATGCGGCGTGGAGCACCGGCTGGCGGGAGGTGAGTACAACGAACGGCGCGAACAGTGTTTTGCCGCCGCGGCCGCGCTCGGCGCGAAGGCGCTGCGGGATGTGAGTTCCGCGCAACTAACCGCCGGCCGCGACCGGATGAGCGATGTCATCTTCCGGCGCGCTTCTCATATCGTGGGAGAAAACGAGCGCGTGCTGCGCGGGCGGGAATTTTTGTTGAACGGCGATGCGGCGGCGTTCGGGCGATTGATGTTCGAGTCGCACGAGAGTTCGCGGCTGAACTTCGAGAACAGCACCCCTGAGCTGGATACGCTGGTCGAACTGGCGCATGACGAACCGGGGATCTTCGGTTCTCGCCTGACGGGGGGAGGATTTGGCGGCGCGACGATCTCGCTCGTCGAACGCGCCCGCGCGGCGGAAATCGCCGAGAGCCTTGGCCGGCGTTACGCGAAGCGAACCGGCGCGCACGGCCGCGCCTACCTGTGCGAAAGCGCCGACGGCGCCGCGTGACTGTACCGCTGGCGCGGCGTTTGCATTCCGCCCGCGCCCGGTGAAACGTCTCCCGCGGCATCCGCCGTTCCATATGGATAAGATCCTGCCGCGTTTGATCGACCGCCTGCTGGCCTCCTACCAGCACGTCGGAGGCATCAATAACATCGAGGTCGTCAACGTGCCTTCCAAGCAGGCGATCGGCGCGATCTGCGAAGATCTGCTGCGCATCCTGTTTCCCGGCTTTCACGATGAACGGCCGGTTTCGTCGGAAGAATTGCGCGACATCACCACCGCCCGCATCGATTCGCTCGCGGAACGGCTCAACCCCGAGATTCGCAAGAGCCTGCGCGCGCAGATCCCCGGCGGCTGCCCGCGGGAGTTGGCCAACGAAATCTACCTTGGCTTCATCGAAGCGCTGCCGGCGCTGCGGGAGATTGTGCGCACGGATGTGGAGGCGGCGTATGAGGGCGATCCGGCGGCGCATAGTTACGAGGAGATCATCGTTTCCTACCCGTCGCTCGAGGCGGTGACGATTCAGCGGCTCGCGCACCTGTTGTATACCAAAGAGCTGCCGCTCATCCCACGCATGATGACCGAGTGGGCGCATTCCCGCACCGGCATCGACATCCACCCGGGCGCCCGGATCGGGCCGCACTTCTTTATCGATCACGGCACGGGCGTGGTGATTGGCGAGACGTGCGTGATCGGTGAATGGGTCAAGCTCTACCATGGGGTGACGTTAGGCGCCAAGAGCTTCCAGAAGGACGAGGCGGGCCATATCCTTAAAGGGGGCCAGCGGCACCCGCGCGTGGATGACGGCGTCACCATCTATCCCAACTCGACGGTGCTCGGCGGCGAGACGGTGGTCGGCGCGCGCAGCACGATCGGGGGCAACGTCTTCTTGATCCACAGCGTCCCGCCCGATTCGCTGGTGGTGTACGAGGAGACGCAGTTGAAGATTCTGCCCAAGCGCGGGACGACTTCCTCGCCGCCGCCGCCCGAAGTGTTGTTCTACGATATCTAAATGTTATCCGTCGTCGGCACGCCCATCGGCAACATGGGCGACATCACGCTGCGCGCGCTCGAGACGCTGCGCGCGGCGGACGTGATCGCGACGGAGGACACGCGGCACTCGGGCAATCTTTTGCGGCGGCACGAGATCCACAAGCCGCTGGTGAGTTTCCACGAGCACAACGAGGCGCGGCGCACGCAGGAGTTAGTCGCGCAATTGCAGGAAGGGCGGCACGTCGCGTTGATCACCGATGCCGGGTTGCCGGGCATTTCCGATCCCGGGGTGCGGCTGGTGCGGGCGTGCGTCGAGGCGGGGCTGGCGTACACGATCATCCCGGGGCCGTCGGCGGTGTTGACGGCGTTGGTCGGGTCCGGGTTGGGGGCGGATCGATTTTTTTACGGGGGTTTTTTGCCGAACAAGAGCGGCGGCCGCGAGCGGGAACTCCAAGCGGCGGCGGCGCGGGGCGAGACGACGGTGGTGTTCGAGTCGCCGCACCGGCTGGTGAGGACGCTCTCGGCGCTGGCGAGATTCGCCCCGGAGCGGACGGTGTGCGTGGCGCGGGAGTTGACCAAGCAATTTGAGGAATACCGGCGCGGGTTACCGGGGGAGTTGCTGGCGCACTACGAGGCGCACCCGCCCAAGGGGGAGATCACGCTGGTGATTGCGGGCCGGGCGAAGGGCGAAAAACTCCCGCTGCAACCAACTTAAAGGCCGGTCGGCACGTTGCGCAGCTTGTCGTCCCAACGGGTTAGAAGATGCAGCACGATGTTCGTGCCGAAACGATACGAATCCGCCAACGGCTTGACGTCCAGGTTTCGATAATAGGTCTCCCGGCGATTATAAATATCCAGGTTGATGGCCACGAAGGCGCCGGTGACCTGATCCTTGCGCATATCGTAGTTGCCCAACTCGTTGAGCCCGAGCTGCCACATGTCGCAGTAGTCGTTGGTCGTATAAATCACCGCGATCTCGTCCAGATATTTTAAGCAATAAACCGGCTCCTGATAATAGTTCATCCCGGGCGGGGCCTGGCGGATGTCGGAGAAGTAGGTTTGGGTAAAAAGCGGGTGATTGGGCGGCAGCGTTTCCCATTGTTTATCCTGGTCGGGCAGCACCCGCTTCATCTCGCGGCGAAACGCGATGTCGAAACGCGACCGGCTGCCGGGCAGGGAGCTGTCGCCCCAGATGGCGCCGCCGAGCAGCACGTATTTGTTGAGGTTTTCGACTTCCTTGTCCGTGAGCTTGAAATCCTTGTGCCCGGTGAAAAGCACAAACGGCGGCTTGATCGCAAACAGGTCGTCGCCTGAAATGTCGAGTGGGACGGCCTGCGGCTGGGCGTCGATCTTGTTGTTGGACCAGCGGCGGATCAGGTAAAGCAAGTTGGGCAGGCTGCCGGAGCGGATTTTTCCGTTGTTGATCTCGACCGTCGAGTCCCAATCGCCGTTGCTGTATTTGGCGAGGTACGCGGTGAATTTGAAGACCCGGTCCTTGCCGGAGCCGCTGCCGCTGTCGCCGGCGGCGCGCCAGGAGTTGGTGAAATTCTTCATCCCCTTGGCGAGGTTGGCGGGGATGCCGTTGATCGCGGGCGCCGAGACCGACGGGCCGGCCGCCTCCGGGCTCAGGACGCGGCTGGCATTGGGCGCGAGCGCCGGCGCGGCCGAGGGCAGGGTAAACGAGGTCGGCGTGAGCGGCGCCGCGGTGATGGCGGTCAGGCTCGGCACGGCCGCGGCGGCGTTGCCCGCGAGATCGGTCGGCGCGGTCAGTGGGTGGACGGGATCGGGGG
>CAXUAZ010000227.1:0-4206 GCA_964249195.1 uncultured Chthoniobacterales bacterium | reverse complement strand
GCCGAGCGGAGATTTGGGCGCCGGGGTCACCGGGCCACGCGGCGCCGCCGGGGTGCGGGGGCCTCCCACCACTCCCGTGGCGGCCTCGGCTTCACGCTGGCGTTCGTAATCGCTCCACGGGCCGTGCGGCTTGGTGGAGAAATATAACGCGCGCCGATTTGCCGGCGTCGCGCAGGAGATCGACGCAAGCGAGAGGGCCAAAAGCAGGAGGGGACAAAGGCGCGGGAGAAATTTCACGGGGCCAAGAAAAGCAAAACCCGCCGATCGTGTCAATCGTCTCGGGCCGATTCGTTGTACTTTTCTGAAGCGTTCGACTAGGTTCGGCCCTTCCAACGGATGAAAAGCTTTTTCAAGACGGTCTTCGCCACGCTCTTTGCGCTCATTGTTTTCTGCGCCTGCATTGCGCTCTTGGGCATCGGCGCCCTTGCCGCTCTCGCGCGCCTGAGCACGAACAAACAAACCCTCACCGTCCCCAAAGGCGCCTACCTCGTGATGGATATGTCCATCAACCTCACCGACGCCCCCCCGCCCTCCGACGGCGAGCGCATGATCGCCAAGCTGCTGGGCAACAACGGCGCCGAGCCCCTCTCCGTGCGGCAGGCAGTCGGCGCCATCGCCGCCGCCGCGGGCGACGACCGGATCAAGGGGATCTTTCTGCACGGCGGCTTCAAGCCGGAAGGTTACGGCTCCGGCTTTGCCGCGATCAAGGAAGTGCGCGAGGCGTTGACGGATTTCAAGGCCAAGGGCAAAACCGTCGCCGCGTACCTGGTCGAACCCACCGCGCGCGACTATTATCTGGCGTCGGTGGCGAGCCCCCTGTGCGTCAACCCCTTTGGCGAGCTGGAGCTCGTCGGTCTCGGCACGCGCCCGATGTTTTACGCCGATGCTTTTCAAAAGTACGGCATCGGCGTGCAGGTGACGCGCGTGGGCAAGTACAAATCGTTTGTCGAACCCTACATCCGCACCGACATGAGCCCCGAGAGCCGCGAGCAGACGCAGACCCTCCTCGATGACGTGTGGGGCCAGTTCAAGGCGGGCGTCGAAGCCACCCGCAAAGGCGTGACGGCCGAGGGGCTGCAGGCGCTGGTCGATTCGGACGGCCTCATCACGCCGGAAACGGCTAAAGCCAAAGGGTTCATCGACCGCGTCGCTTACCTGCCCGACGTGCTCGACGATCTCCGCAAACAGACGGGCGCGAACGACTCCTTCCTCCAGGTAGACCTCGCCGCCTACGCCAAGGAAATCGCCGGTAAAACCAAAAACGGCGGCGCGCTGGACAGTTTCATGAACAATTCGCCCAAGCTGGCCATCGTCTACGCCGAGGGCGACATCGTCGACGGCGAGGGCGACAGCGGCGGGATGGTGGGCGGCGACCGTTATGCCCGCGAGTTGCGCAAGCTGCGCAACGATCCCCAGGTGAAAGCCGTCGTGCTGCGGGTCAATAGCCCCGGCGGCAGCGCCGTCGCCAGCGAGGTGATCCAGCGCGAACTCGTCCTCCTGCGCGACGCCGGCAAGCCGGTGGTCGTCAGCATGGGCACGGTGGCGGCCTCGGGTGGGTACTGGATCACGACCGCCTCCGACCGCATCTTCGCCGAGCCCAATACCATCACCGGGTCGATCGGCGTCTTCGGCATTCTGCCTAACGTGCAGAAGCTCGCCAACGATCACGGCATCACGTTCGACGAAGTGAAGACCGGCAAGTTCGCCAATCTCATCAGCATTTCGCGCCCGAAGACCGACGAGGAACTCAAAATCGTCCAGAACCTCGTCGACCACATCTACGATCAATTCGTGGGCCGGGTCGCGGCGTCCCGAAAACTGCCGGTCGACAAGGTCAAGGAGATTGCCCAGGGCCGGGTTTGGTCGGGCGACAAGGCGCTCCAGATCGGGCTCATCGACGAGATCGGCGGCCTGCAAAGCGCCATCGCTTTTGCCAAGGAGAAAGGGAGGCTCGCCTCGAACGCGAAGATCGTCGAGTACCCGGCGCCGCAGGAATTTGCGGAGAAGCTGGCGGAGGCCTTTAACGATGGCCGCAAGCCCTTGAGCGAAACGCTCCTGGGTCGCCGGCCCGACGCGTGGTCGCAAGGCCTGGAGCGTTTGCAAACGGGGCTCGAAGGCCTGCGTCTGCTCAACGACCCCAAGGGCGTGTACGCGCGGTTGCCGTTCGACTTTAAGGTGGATTGAGCCGGGCAGCCGCGGCGCGGGAAAATGCAGCATGTTATTGCGTCGCGTTTTCCTGCCTGCTGCCGCGCTGATTTGCGCAGGCCGGGCCCTGGGCGCCCCGGCGGCGCCGGACGTCCAGAAAGCGCCGGAGGAACTGACGCTGACCCTGCCGCGGGCCATCGCGATGGCGCTGGCCAAGAATTACGCGATCCGCGTGGACGCTTTCGGCCCGAAGATCGCCCAGGCGCGGATCAAGGAAGCGCTCGGCGCCTTCGATCCGGTCGTGACCGCCAACGCGCAACGCAGCGACTATAGCAGCCCGCAGTTGGTCACGCCCACGATCGACCTCGGCGGCGCCGTCCAGACCGTGCAGGAATCCGCCAGCGCGAACGTGCGCGAGCTGACCCCGCTCGGGGGCATCATCAGCCTCGGGGCGTCGACCGAACGCACGTATGGATCAGGCAGCGACCAGTATAGTTCGTTTGCGGGGGTGACGATCACGCAGCCGCTGCTGCGCGATTTCGGACCCGGCGTGGCGTTCAACCCGTTGCGGCTGGCGCGAAAGGATCGGGAGACAGCGCGGTGGACTTTTCGCCAGACGTTGACCGACATCATCACGCAGACCGCGCAGGCTTATGAGGACGCGTACTTCGCGCGCGGGAATCTCGGCGTGGCGGAGCGCTCGCGCGATCTGGCGTCGCGCCTGCTCGACGACAACACCCAACGCGTAAAACTCGGCGTGTTGACGCCGCTGGACATCAGCGTTGCGCGCTCGCAGCTGGCGTCGCGCCAGGAGGCGATCATCGACGCGCAGCAGACGCTGCGGCAGGCGGAGAACACGCTCAAGCTGCTGGTGACCGACGCGGTCGAGCGCTTTATGGCGGTGCGGCTGCGCATCGCGCCGCCGGTGGATCACGATCCGGGGTTGGTGGATTGCAACGTCGATCTGCCCCACGCGTTTGCGTGGCGGCCAGATTACCGAGAACGTTTGCTGGACCTGGAGCGCCGCCAGATCAGCCTCGTTTTCGATCGCAACCAGGCGTTGGCGCGGCTGGATCTGTCGGCGAGTCTCGGCAGCAACGGGCTTTCCCAGACCGTGGGTCAGAGCCTTTCGCAGGCATTCAGCGGCGAGAATCTCGCGGGTTCTGCGGGGTTGAACCTGACGATCCCCTTCCCTAACCGCGCTGGGCGTGGCGCGGTGGAGGCGAGCCAGCTTTCGGTGGCGCAGGCGTTAGTGGGCCTCAAGCAACTGGAGCAACAAATCATCGTGCTGCTGGATAACGCCGCGTGGGCGGTGCGGTCCGGGCGAGCGCGGGTGGCGGCGTCCACGGAGGCGTTGCGCTTGGCGCGCGAGACTCTGGAGGCGGAGAACCGCAAGCTGGCGGAGGGCGCGAGCACGTCGTTTGTGGTGTTGCAATTGCAGAACGACCTGGCGACAGCCGAGAGCGCGTCATTGCGGGCGCAGGCCGATTATCAAAAAGCGATCGTGGCATACGAACGCGAGTCGGGCCGGACTCTGGATGTGCACCGGGTGAAGATTGAGGACGGCGAGTAAAAGGCGCCGTGCCGACTGCATTACAGCGTCCGGCCATCTTGCCGAACCCAAAAAAAAAACCACCCGCATGATGCGCATCGGCATCGAACGGCGCCCAATTGTAGCGGCGGTCTATGACCGTCGGTGACTTGATTACCAGGAGAGAACGACGTTCTAATTAAGACGCGTCGACCGACGGTCGCAGACCGCCGCTACAACGGTCTACTCTCCGCAATATGTCAAAGAACCGATTCTGAACCCTTGGCTCGGGTGCTCTTTGCACGCTACCACAGGACGAGTCGCTTGTCAATGCTTATCTATCACAACCGTGTCTTTGGGTCGTGACGCGCGAAGGCTCGCAGCCAGAAAAGATACATGATCGTAAAATTAGCCTTGCCCAATCAGGGCTCGGCTGCCAGCGTTGGGTCATGCGCGCTTTCCCCTGGCTGCGTCCCGTCGTAATAAGTGGTTTGTCCCTTGCCGCGACGCTCGCCCCGGCCCAAACCCCC
>CAXUAZ010000226.1:0-4266 GCA_964249195.1 uncultured Chthoniobacterales bacterium | reverse complement strand
GAAGGCAGAAGGCAGAAGGCAGAAGGCAGAAGGCAGAAGGCAGAAGGCAGAAGGCGAAATGCTTAAGTCTGAATGGAATTGCCATCAAGCTATTTCCGACCTTTGGCTTACCACGAGAAGGTCACGTCCTGGCCGCCGAGTGACCACCGGGTCGGCACGCGGGTGTCCATCCAATCCAGCGGACGGGCCAGAGGTTGGGGCTTGGCCGCCGCCGCGAACGCTTCTCGCAGCGCGGTCTTGATGGCATCATCCATCAGATCGACCTTCCAACTCACGAAGAATACCGTGCCGCTGCGCGACGCCAGTTCCATCCACTGCTTGTTCTTTTCCCAAGGGATTGCGCCCGCTTTGGCGAGCGCGACCATGTCGGGATCCGCCGCGTAAAACGCCCCCTGCTGGGGCGCGCGGAACGCAAGAGCGTTGACGCCGTATTGCCAGTTGCGATCCCACTGCTCACCACTGGTGTCGTCGCCGATCCGGCACAGGTCGAACACCCCCGCCGATAAATGGCTGACCGTGTTGCAACCGTCGATGATCATGCCGTCGCCTCCCGCCTCGCGGATGGTCCGATACAGTTCGGAGATGATTTCCGCCGTGGTGCGGGTGCGGTCGGCGAAGGCCCAGCCGTCATCCGTCCCGCGGCCGCCTAACGCGTTGCCGAATTTCCCCAGCAAGTCCACCGTGGTGTAGTCGTGCTTGACCAGCTCGATGCCCCAGGAACGAAAGCGGCGCATGTCGTCGGCGATCCGCTGGCGCACGGTGGGGATCGACGGATCAAAGATATCCTTGGAGCCGCGCAGGAGTTGGTCCTTAGGGGCGGATGGCCAGGCCTCCAGCGCGCGGTACCACAGGCCAGGGTGAGCGTCGAGGGCCTTCACGCGCCGGGCGAGGTCTGTCATTGAGGAACCAAAAGCGGCGTTGGTCCGCTCCCACGGGTTGCCCGGGGGGTGACCGCCTTGGCGGTTGGCCTGCCAGCCGTCGTCCACGACCATGAAGGGGCGATTGGGCCCCGGCGGGCAGAGGGAGGACAGCGTAGCCGCGTCTTTGAGGAAATGCTCGGCCGTGTTGTGGCCGTAGGTGCTGTTCCAATCGTTGTAGCCGTAGACGGGCAGCTTGGGCACGTAGGGGTGGAGACACATCATCCGGCAAAACGCCCCGAGCGCATCAAACGCCTGTTCACCGCTTTTGCCTGGACGCGAGACCACCGTGCAAACGTCCAACGTTCGCTCGCCGAGTTGCACGCCCCGGCCGCCGCACCGTACGTCGGCGTGGAGGGTGACGCCCGTAGCGTCGGCGGTCCAATGGCACATCGCGCCAGGGCCCGTCAATACGCCATAGCCATCGGTGACGCCTTGGGACGTCGTCACGAAATACCACGGCATCGCCCCGCTCTCGCCCAGCGGCCTCCAGCCGAGGTCCGCATACGCGCGTTCCCAGGTGTCGCCCAGACATTTCGCATTGGGGTCGATGGTCCCGGTCCAGTGCAATTGGATCGACTTGACCGCCGTCTTCGGCGCCGAAAGACGAACATGAAGCCCATCCGTCGACGGTATAATGCTTACCCGCCCTTGATCGCTGACCGCCTGATCAGAAGCGCCCGTTTCAGTGACAACCCGGATTTGGTCGGGAGTCTTCGTGACATCAACCGCGCCAAAAACCGGACCTGCGAGAGCAAACGCAGCCAGCGCGCCAGCTAGACGACGAAGAAGCATAATAGCCCATACGCTTTCCCCGCGACGATCCCGAAGCAAGCGCAAACACTCCGCCTTCATCCTTCCCGATCCGCGCGCAGCAAATTCTCCAGATTCTGAATATGCTGCCGCGCCGTAGAGGTGTAGACCTTGCGATCGCCATCGAACAGCGGCGCGAGCGCCCGCATGCTTTTCTCATCGTGCTTGCGGAAGATGCGGGCCGAGCGCTCGGCCTGCGCGGGATCAACCCCCAACGCCTCCAGCGCATCAACCCCCATCTCCAATGAGCTGCCGAAGGTCTCGCGGTACACGTGTTCCAGCGGCAACCCGCGGCGCATCAACTCGTAGGCATGCGTCCGATCGATGGCGCGGGCGAAGATGACCAGGTGCGGAAAGTATTTCTGCAACGTCTCCACCAATCGCAACGACGCCGCCTGCTCATCGAGCGCCACCACGAACAGCTTCGCCGTCGCCGCGCCCGCGCTGTGCAGGAGGTCCACCCGGGTGGCGTCGCCGTAGTAGGTCTTCAGGCCGAATTCGCGCAGGGTTTCGATCCAGTCCGCGTCATGCTCGAGCACCACGGAGCGGATGCCGTTGCCCCTCAAAAAACGGCCCACGACATGACCGAAGCGGCCAAAACCCGCGAGGATCACCTGGGCGTCGTGTTCGTCGATCTTGTCGGGTTCGCGTTCGTCGTGGTGGGTGCTCGGAACGAGCCGCGGGCGCACCGCTTTCCCGTAAAGGACCAGCAGGAGCGGGGTGGTGGCCATGGTGAGCGCCACTGCCGCCACGAGCGGCTCGGCCACTGCGGGCGTCAGCGCGTTTTGCGCAACCGCAAACGCGAGCAGCACGAAGATGAATTCACCGCCCTGGGCGAGCGCAAAGGCAAACAGCGAGCCATCGAGCGGCGTCATCCCGAAGAGCCGGCTCAAAGTGAGCAGCACGATGAACTTGATCGCCAGCAGACCGACGACCAACCCGAAGATCGTCGCCGGTTCGCGAATGAAATAGCCGAAGTCGATGCTGGCGCCGACCGAGATGAAGAACAGCCCAAGGAGCAGCCCTTTGAAGGGTTCGACATCCGCTTCGAGTTGGCGGCGGTATTCGCTGTCGGCCAGCACGACGCCCGCCAGGAAGGTCCCGAGCGCGGCGGAGAGCCCCACCGCCTGCATGAGGAGCGCGATGCCGACCACCAGCCCCAGGGCGGTCGCGGTGAAAACTTCCCGCAGGTCGGTGCGCGCGATGTAGCGGAAAAATGGCGCCAGCGCGTAGCGCCCGGCCGCGATCACGCCCGCCACGGCGCCGAGCACCGCGAGGGCGTGCGCCCAGCCCGGCAGGGTATCGATCCAGTGCGATTTGCCGCCGGGCGCGACGCTCGTGCCGGGCATCGCGAGCAGCGGCAGCGCCGCGAGGATCGGGATGACCGCCAGATCCTGGAACAACAGCACCGAAAAACACGCCTCGCCGCCCGGCGTCTTGAGCCATTTGCGTTCGCCCAATGACTGCAGGACGATGGCGGTCGAAGACATGGCCAGGATCAATCCCAGCGCCACCGACCCGCGCCAGGGCAGCCCGCAGATCAGGGCGAAGGGGATCACGGCGAGCGCGGTCCCGAGCACCTGGGAGCCGCCGAGCCCGAGCACGGGTCCGCGCAACTCCCAGAGCCGCGCCGGCCGCAATTCGAGGCCGATGAGAAAGAGCATCATCACCACGCCAAACTCGGCGTAGTGCATGACCCCGCCGCCGGCGCCATCGACGAACCGGAGCGCAAACGGCCCGATCGCCGCGCCCGCCAGCAGGTAACCCAGCACCGAGCCCAGCCCGAGCCGTTTGGCGATCGGCACGGAGACCACCGCAGCCGTCAGGTAGACGAATGCTTGGGCAAGATAGTTTTCACCGGCCATTGGGGGGATGGCTGCGGGAAACCTTTTCAGCTCGCCGCGGCCAATTGCTCCCAGAGCGCGCGTTGTTGCTCGGTGAGCTTCTCCGGCAGCGTGACATTGAGCTGCGCGTATAGGTCCGTGCGCTTGCCCCCGGCGGTCGGCAAGCCGCGGCCGCGCAGGCGGAAGCGTTTGCCCACCTGCGAGCCGGGGGCGACCTTCAATTTAACCGGTCCTTCCAACGTGGGGACGTTCGTCTCGCAACCGAGCACGGCCTGCCAAGGGTCGAGCGTCAGATCATAATATAGGTCGCCGCCCGCCTCCACCCGGAAGTCCGGATGCGGCGCGAGGCGCACGCGCAGGTACAGGTCGCCAGCCGCCCCGCCTGCCTGACCCGCCTCGCCGCGGCTGCGCAGGCGGATGCGCTGGCCCTCATGCACCCCCGCCGGGATCTTCACCTCGTAGGTTTCCGTCTTGGATTTGCCGCCGGCATCCCGGCGCCCAAAGGAAATGGACCGCCGGGAACCCCGGAGCGCTTCTTCCAGGGTGACGGAAATGTCCGCCTCCACGTCCGCCCCCCGTTCGGCGCTGGCTTCACCGCCGAAAAAATCGAAGCCTTTGCCCGGCGCGCCGCGTCCCCCCCCGCTGCGGCCGCCGAAGAACGGCCAAATCTCGCCGTTGTAATAGGTATTGCG
>CAXUAZ010000225.1:0-4288 GCA_964249195.1 uncultured Chthoniobacterales bacterium | reverse complement strand
TTCACGGTTTCCGAAATCGGGCCGCCGCCCGCCGCCGCTCCCGCCCCGCCGTTCGCGTTCGCCTTCCAGCGGGTAATTATGCGAGGCGTAGCGGTTGGCCGGTTCGGCCTCGCCTTCCCGCAGCCAGGCGGGCAGGAGGCGCAACTCGTCCAGATTGATAGGCGAAGAGTCGGAATCGTTCATGACCAAGGCGGGAAGGACAGGGAAAAGCGTCACGGCAAAGTGACGCGCGAAGAGAAAAGAGGGTCTGGAGGGCCGGAGCATCCCACGGTCCGCCCCCGTGCGCAACCGGCGCGGAAAGCCGCGTCTGGAGGTTGCAAAACGAAATTAGTTGCGGATAATGGACCTCCTCCATTAGAGAACGAACGTTGCGACCGCCATCCCTTTACCCTACCTATTGCCTTATGTCCGAAAAATCCGTTGAAGAGAAAGTCAAAGATATCATCGTCGAGCAGCTCGGCGTTACGCCGGAACAAGTGACCCCGCAGGCATCGTTCATCGAGGATCTCGGCGCGGATTCCCTCGACACGGTCGAGCTCGTCATGGCCTTCGAGGAAGAGTTCGGCGTCGAAGTGCCCGATGAGGACGCGGAGAAGCTCCAGACGGTCGGCGATGTCATCAAGTACATCGAAGGCAAGAAGTCGGATAAATAGGCTCGCGCCCGCCGCTGGTTCGGCGGGGAACAATCCTTTGGCGGTCCGCCGGTTTGTCGGGTAGGATCGGCGCGCATGTTTACCGCTGACGATTTCCAGTACGCGCTGGAAAATACCCGCCTATTACTAGGTCCGCGCCGGCAGATCGAGACCTTCGGCAACACCCGCTTTGCGTTCCATCTCCTCACCGAGTCGATGGACAAGGTGAACGAGGTGCGCATCCGCACGGGGACCATCCACGCGGAGCGGCCGCTGTTGATGACGCCCGAACAGCACGCGCGGCTCGTGTTGGAAAATTTTGGCGAAAAGGCCGGCGATTTCGCCGATTGGCTGCGGCAGGCGGGACCGGACCGGCCGAAGATGACGCTTCTAAAGTATGGCTTTCAGTTCCGGCGTTCTAACGTCAGCGAGACGGTGCATCAGAGCGCGCTCGGGCCGTTGAGCGAGCGAGTCTGCGCCGAGGTCGAGGCCACCCAGGACGATGAGCCTTTGAGCGCGGTGCTGCAAGGCGTGGACGACGCGTGGGAAGTTTGCCTGCTGAAATTCACGATCGATCTCGTGCAAGGCTCGGCGCCCGGCAATCTCGGGGACTTCCGGCGGCGCGGATTGATCTAGCGGCGCGGCGAAGGGCAATGAGACTGATCAAAGCGCTGATCATCCTGGTCATGGTGGCCGGGTTGGGCGCGGCTGGGTTTGGCGCTTACTACGTCCTGTTTCTCCGAACGCAGCAAGCGGACGCAAAGGACCGCGCCGCCTTTGCCCAGGCCAGCGCGCAACCCACCCCCGACCCGAGCACGCCGGATTTTGAAAAGGCTCGCCAGTTGCGGGTGGAGCGCAACTACCCGGAAGCGCGCAAGACGCTCGAGGAATTTCTCTCGCGTTACCCGGATAGCACCCATCGCGCGGAAGCCGAGGCGCTTTTGGGCGAGATCAACGTTAACGACCTGCTCTCCCCGGCGCCGGGTCCCGGCAAGCAAGAGTACATCGTGCAGCGCGGCGACGTGCTGGACCGCGTCGCCCACAAGACCAGGAGCAGCCCGGAGCTCATCTTCCGCGCGAACAATCTCGAGCGGATCATGCTGCAGATCGGGCAAAAGCTGCAGGTGCCGCAGGTGGATTTCGCGGTGGAGGCGCACCTGGGCGAGAAGAAGTTGGTGCTGCTCAATCACGGCGCGTTTTTCAAGTCGTACGCGATTTTGGAGGCGCGTCCGCTGCCCAAGAAGACCCGGGAAATCCGCACGAAGGTCTTCGAGAAGCTGGCGTTTGCGGAGAACCACCGCGTCTCCTTCGGAGCCAAGGATTACCCGGACAGCCTGCGTTCCATCTCGCTGGTGGGTCAGCCGGCGTACACGATCGCGGGCAAAAGCGACGACCCGATGGCCAAATCTCCGGCCAGCGGCATCGCGCTGTCGGCCGCCGACGCCGAGGAAGTCCACACGCTGGTCAGTGCAGGCACGCCGGTTTTGCTGACGAGCGATTAACGCCGGAATTTTGGACAGAATTAACAGAATTAGGGGGAATTTGTTCGGAAGCCTCATCCAAACAACCTCTGCCAATTCTGTTAAATTCTGTTAATTCTGTCTAAAAATCCGTTGTATCCTATCCGGCGGTTACTCCCGTTTGCATGAACATCATCCCGTTGGATTTCGAGAAGCCGATCCTGGAATTGGAGAAGCGCCTCGAAGACCTCAAACGCCACCTGCACGGTCACGAACTCGACGTGGATCCCGAGGTAAAGCGGATCGCCTCGCAAATCGACAAAACCAAGCAACAGGTCTACGCCAACCTCAGCGCCTGGCAACGCGTCCAGATCGCCCGGCACACCCAACGCCCGTACACGCAGGATTATCTGCGGCTTTGCTTCAGCGACTTCGTGGAACTCCACGGCGACCGGCTCTTTGGCGACGATCGCGCCATGCCCGGCGGCTTCGCGACCATCGGCGGCATCCGCTGCGTGGTGATCGGTCACCAGAAAGGGCGCGACACCAAGGAAAACATCCTGCGCAATTTCGGCAGCGCTCACCCGGAAGGGTATCGCAAGGCCCTGCGCCTGATGCGCCTGGCGGAGAAGTTTTCCCTGCCCGTCGTGACGCTCATCGACACCCCGGGCGCCTTTCCGGGCATCGGCGCCGAGGAACGCCACATCGCCGAAGCGATCGCCGTCAACCTGCGCGAGATGATGGTGCTCCGCGCGCCGATTATTGCGGTGGTCATCGGCGAGGGCGGCTCCGGGGGCGCCCTCGGCATCGGCGTCGCCGACCGGGTGTTGATGCTCGAAAATGCGTATTATTCCGTCATCAGCCCGGAAGGCGCCGCGGCGATTTTGTGGAAGCATCGCAGCCACGCGCCGGAAGCGGCGGAGGCGCTCAAGATGGGCGCCCGCGAGTTGAAGGCCGCCGATCTCGTGGACGAGGTGGTGCCCGAGCCGCTCGGCGGCGCTCATCGCGATCCCGCGCAAGCCGCGGCCAATCTGCAATCGGCGATCACAAAGAGCCTGCGGGAATTGATGAGCGCTCCGGCCGAGCAACTGCTGCCCGCGCGTTATCAGAAGTTCCGCCGGGTCGGCGTCTTCAGTGGAGACGGCGTGCGGTAGACGACGCAGCGGGTTGTGCGCTGCCCGCGTTTCATTATCTTCGGGGGATGAAGAACACCTCCCTCCTGTTCGGATGCGCCGCTTTGCTCGTGACCCTCTCCAGCGCCCTGGCGCAGGCGCCTGCGCCTCCCGCCGCCCGCACGGAAGCCAGCGCCGTGACGCCCGCCATCAAGGATCCCCGGCGTCACGATGAATTTCTTCATCGCATCAAGGAAGGGGACATCGGCCTGCTGTTTCTGGGCGATTCGATCACGGATGGCTGGCCCCGCGGCGGCGAGTGGACGTGGTTGAAGTTTGCGCCCTATCACCCGGCCGATTTCGGGATTAGCGGGGACCGCACGGAGCATGTCCTCTGGCGCATCGAGAACGGTGAACTCGCCGGCATCCATCCCAAAGCGACCATCATCATGATCGGCACGAACAACATCGGGCAGAACGCCGACGAAAAACCCGAGTGGGCCGCGGCGGGCGTAAAAAAGATCCTTGATGTCGTTCACGAGAAATTGCCCGAGACAAAGGTGCTGCTGCTCGGGGTATTCCCGCGCGATGGGAAGGCCAGTGAGAAACGCGCCGCGACGGTGGCGATCAACGACATCATCAGCAAGTACGGCGACGGCGACAAAACCCAGTATCTCGACATCGGCCACGCCTTTTTGGATGCGAACGGCGAGATCCCGTCCGACGTCATGCCCGACCGGTTGCACCCGAGCGCGAAGGGTTACGAGCTCTGGTACGACGCCATGGCGCCGACCCTCGAAAAGCTGATGAAATAACCGCGCAATTGCGGGCTTCCGACGCCTTTTAACCCTCTGCCGCGCCTCAAAAAAACCAGGCGCATGATGCGCATCGTCGCACCCAGTTGTAGCGGCGGTCTATGACCGTCGGCAACTCGATTGCGAGGGAAACCGGCGCTTCCGGTAAAGATGTGTCGACCGACGGTCATAGACCGCCGCTACAGCCATCTGCCGCCTGGAAAAAAAGAAGCGCATTATGCGCATAATTGCGTTGCCGCCTCTCTCTTCGGTTTGGGCCGGCAAAAGGC
>CAXUAZ010000224.1:0-4321 GCA_964249195.1 uncultured Chthoniobacterales bacterium | reverse complement strand
GAGAAGACGTGCGCGAGCATCGCGCAGGTTTCGCCGCGCGACGCGGAGGCGTACCGGGGTTTCATCGGGCGTTTCCGAGAGGTGAACGAAGGGGTGTTTGAGACGTTCCTCAAAGCTCCGACCCCCGGGAATCTTTTCGGCACGATCTTCCGGCGCAACCTCTTCAACGCGAAATCGCGCCAGTTGTGGAGCTCGCTTGATACGGCGCGCCAGCTCATGACCAGCTACGGGAGGCTGATCGAGGAGACGTTCGAAAGCGAGGCCATGCGCACGGCGCTTTTCTGGCTCGCGGCGCAATCCGGGCCGCCGCCGGATGAAATCGCTACGGGCGATCTGGTGGGCTGGCAGGCGATGATCCACAAAGACGGCGCGTGGCGGGCCAAAGGCGGGTCGGGTTCCTTGACGCAGGCGCTGGCGAAGCGGCTGCTGTCCCTCGGCGGCGAAATCGTGACCGACGCACCGGTGACCCGCATCGGGGACGGCGCCAGCGGCGGGGCGCGTTTCGAGGTACAGACCGCGGCGGGATCGTACTTCGGCCGCTCCGTGACGGCGGCGTGTCATGTGCAGACCACGTTCCTGGCATTGCTCGACCCGGCATTGTGCCCGCCGGAGTTGAGGCGGCGCGTAAGTCACCTGCGGGTTGGCAACGGTTTCGGCATGATCGTGCGCCACGCGGTGAGCGAACTTCCCAGATACGAAGGGCTGCCAAAGGGCGTGTCGGATTGCCATTCGTCTTTGCAGTTGTTGTGTCCATCGCGCGATTATCTGCGGACGGCGTTCCTGGATTATCAACGCGGCGAGCCGCCGAGGAAGCCGGCCGTCCTCGCCATGACGTTCTCCGCGTTGGACCCCACGCTCGCGCCGGCCGGTAAGCACGTTCTTTTCGCCTGGGCGCAATATCATCCATACCAACTCGGCAACGGCGAAACGTGGGACGCCATCGCCGAACGGGAGGCGGATAAAATCTACGACGTGATATGTGAATACGCCCCGAACATGCGCGGCGCGTTGATCGATCGTTATATCCAAACGCCGCTCGAGATCGAGCGCAAGTTGGGCCTGCTGCGCGCCAACGTCATGCACCTGGAGATGAGTCTGGATCAGATGTTCATGTTCCGCCCGCTGCCGGAGTTGTCGACGTACTCTACTCCAGTGAAAGGCTTGTATCTTACCGGCGCCAGCACGCACCCGGGCGGCGGCGTGTTCGGCGCCAGTGGCTACAACGCGGCGAAGGTGATTATCAAAGACGCTCGCCGCAAGAAATTCTAACCGCGGGTGACCGCCTCTTTTCTTACCGCGCTGTTCTTTGCGCTCTCGGCGATCTTCGGGACGCGCACCACGCGGCTCGTGGGCGCCACGACCGCGAACTTCTGCCGGCAATGGGTCGCCATCGGTCTCCTCGCGTGGTGGGCGCACAGCAGCCATGGCAGCGGGCTGCGCGGCGAGGGACTGCCGTGGTTTATCTTGAGCGGAATCGTCGGCTTCGGCTTTGCCGATTTCGCCATGTATGGCGCGCTTCCGTTGATCGGGTCGCGCTTGACCGCCCTCATGGTCCAGTGCCTCGCGGCCCCCTTCGCCGCCGCCATCGAATGGCTGTGGCTCGGGACCGCGCTCACTCCTTACCAACTCGGCTGCGGGTCGGTGATCCTGCTTGGCGTGGCGCTGGCCGTCGCGCCATCCCACCTTGTGCGGCCCAATCCCGCGCCCGGCGAATCGGTCGACCGGGCGCGGCTGACCGGATTGACCTTCGGCCTGATCGCCGCGGTGGGGCAGGCGGGCGGCGCCGTGCTCAGCCGCAAGGCCAACCTCCTCTCGCGCGCCGGCGGCCTCTCCATCGATGGCGGCACCGCCGCTTACCAGCGACTCATTGGCGGGTTGCTCGTGGTCTCCGGCGCCTTGTTGGTGACCAGGCTGCATCCCGTTCAACGCCCCGCCGCCCGGTGGAAAACCGCGTGGCCGTGGATCCTCGCCAACGGCCTCGCCGGCCCCGTGCTCGGCGTCAGTTGTTACCAATGGGCGCTGGCGACCACGCCCAGCGCGCTCGTGCTGCCGATCGTCGCGTTGACGCCGCTGGTCATTATCCCCTTCGCATTCTTCATGGAGCACGAACGCCCCAGCGCGCGCTCGCTCCTGGGGGGCGCGCTCGCCGTGGCGGCGGCGGCGGCGCTGGCGCGGGTCAAATAACCCTACTTCCAACGCCACTCTGGCGTCAGATTGATGCTCGCGGGGTCGATGCCTTCCAGGCCCGCCGATTTGAGCAGGTAGAGCACGCCTTCCGGGCTGTCCATCGTCTCGCGCAGGCTGCGGGCGAAGAGTTCGACGTATTCCTTGTACGATTCCAGCGAGAGCTTGCCTTGGGAGACGTAGCCGGCCAGCGCCTCGTCGTGATGATCGATGAGGTCGAAAAGCGATTTCTTCAACCGGGCGCGCATCACCGGATCCACCACCACCTTGAACGGACTGGCGCTGGCATCGATCGGGGCGTTCTCCTCCCGATCGACCATTCCCACCGGCATCAACGCGTACTTCGAATCGAGTTCCATAGAGGCTTCCCCTGTAACACGGAAGGCGCCCGATTTCCATTCGCAATCGCCCGGCGTGACAAGGTTTGACCTCCGGCCGGGCGGTGCTACGCTCGCCGCGATGACCGCTTATTTTCGCCGCTCGTTCGCGCTGCTGCTCCTCGTCCTCGGCGCCGGGTGCGCGAAGCATTCCTCCAAGGAGCTGATCGCCGGCATGGAACTGACGTATCCGCCCTTCGAGATGACGGATACCAACAACCAACCCACGGGCGTCGGCGTCGATCTCGCAAAAGCGCTCGCCGTGTATTTGCATAAGGACCTGGCAGTTCGCAACACGCCGTTCACCGGATTGATCCCGGCGTTGAAAACCGGGAAACTGGATATCGTCATCTCCTCGATGACGGTCACCGAAGAACGCGCCCGCTCGATCGATTTTTCCGATCCTTATATTAGTACGGGCATCTGTCTGCTCGCGAGCGCGTCGAGCGATATCCAGTCGATTGCCGATGTGGACAAGGCGGGCCGCAAAGTGGTCGTGCGCACCGGGACGACGGGAGCGTTTTACGCGCGCGACCATTTCAAATTGGCGACCATCCTGCCGATCGGCGAGGAAGCAGCGTGCGTGCTGGAGGTGTCGCAGGGCAAGGCGGACTGCTTCATCTACGATCAGCTCTCGATCTATCAATTCAGCCTGCAAAATCCGAAGACGACGCGCGCGCTCCTCGATCCTTTTCAACACGAGAACTGGGCCATCGGCATCCGCAAAGGCAACGATGAACTTCGTCGGCAGGTCAACGCGTTCTTGGCCGATTTCAAGGCGAAGAAGGGCATGGAGGCGCTTGGCGACAAATACATCAAGGCGGACAAAGCGGTGTTCCTGAAGATGGGGATCCCGGTGACCCTTTGATGGCGTCTTCATCGCTGCAGAAGCTGAGCGTCGGTGCGTTCCGCCTTCGCGGCTAAAATGGCGTCGTCAATTGGCACGATGGCCATGGGCAGGTCTTCGCCGCGCTGAAAATCCTGCGCCCCGGCGCTGGAAGCCTGGCCGAAAATGAGCGACCGTTGCCGGGCGGCGACCAGCGCCAGTTGAGCGGAGAACGCCTTGATCGCTCCGGCGCCTAGCATTGAGAGATTGGCCGACTCCGGGTGGATGACGCCCACCTTCAACGTCTCCTCCGCCGCGCCCTCCTCGCGCGCCAGCATTATGAGCGCGGCCAGCCCAAGGCCGGCGCCGCCTTCCACTTGCGCCTCGGTCATCGCTTTGTCCGGCGGCTGGGCGCCGGTTCGCAAATCCAGCACGTGACACACTGCGGCGGAAAATCCGCGCCGGTCCAGCATCGTCACGTCGCAGAGCGCCTGAAGCCGCAGCGGACCTCCAGCGGTCGGCAAGCGCGCGGAAAATTGCTTGTCGACGATGATCCATTGTTCGTCCCCGCCGCGCGCGGCCGCCGCTTCCGCGAGCGAATCAATGCAGCGCTGCGCCGCCCACTCCGCCTTGCGCAGCACCCCTTCCCACCAGAGCGGCAGGGACGGCCGGTCCAGTCTCCCGAGCAGGCCGACGCGGGAGCGGGCAACCGCCTGTTGCAGCGCCTTGCCCCGCGCGTTTTCCCAGTCGGCCGCCCGGAATCGTCGCGGCTCGCGCGACGCCCCGAGCGCCGCTTTCACCCAACGGTGCACGAACCGGCCCACGGCCCAATCCTCCTTGCGCGCCAACCGCCGGGCGCCATGCCGCCAGGGCTCGGCGCCGAAGACGTGCGCAAGCGCAAACGTGGCGGGGCTTTGCGCGAGATCATCCAGGT
>CAXUAZ010000223.1:0-4338 GCA_964249195.1 uncultured Chthoniobacterales bacterium | reverse complement strand
TGAGCAGCGTGCCGCTGCAATTGTCATGCATCGCGCTCGGAGAGCACGATCCACCTTTGTCAGACCGCGCTGAGCCGCACGCCGCGCCGGATCGTGACCGGCGCGCCTTCGGCCAGAAAGGCGGAGGACGGTTCGCCGGCCAGCGTCTCCACAAACGCCCCGCCGTAGAGTGCCGCCACATCGCAATCCAGCGTCCAACTGGTCGAGTTCCATACCCGCCAGCGGGGGTGCTCCACCTCGTACTCCAGGCAACCGCCGTCGCGCTGGAGGGTGTACCCCCAAAAGTGTTCGGTGATGAACTCCTCCTCCGAACCCGCCGCCGCCAGCGCCGGCTCGCCCTCGCCGGAGACCGAAAGCGAGTTCCAACGCCCGCGGTATTTCCACCCGTACCAGGCGCGCACCGTAGCGGGCGAAAGCTCCAGCGTGTGCCGCATCGGCAGCGCCCGGTATTTTTCGTTGTAGAGAATCCGCGCGACGGCCGCGATCGCGAGCCGCGGCACGATCTCCGAGATAAAGACGACCCCGCGCCGCCAACCCTCCGTCGCCCGATGGCGCACGTAAAAACGCAGGTTCACCTCTTCAAACGTCCGGTGAAACGGGATGGGCAACCCGCCGATCAGCGCATCGCAAAAGCGGAACCCCACCATGCTGACAAACGTGCGCCCCGCGAAGAAATCCAGCTCCGTGCCGGCGGGCACAAACGGCGCGAGCAGCGCCCGGATCGACCGGGTAGTTGATCATCGCCAGATGCCGCCAGTGGGCGCGGAGAAAGATCCGGGGTCGAGAGGACTTCATTGCACGAAGAAGAATGTAAAGATTTGTCTTTTCAAAGTAAGCGAATTTTGGGTATATCCATTAGAAACCCTCAAACCCGACGCATCAGGCGCAGTCCACCCCCATGGAACGTTCGCTCAATATGCAGTTGCCGCGCGGCTGGTATCAAGTCGCGGGCGTTGACCCCACCACCTTTCGGCGGCATGGCCTTTCCACGGCCTCCGGGAGCTTGCAACTCTGCTTTCACCCGCCGCACGATGGCGCGGTCGAAAGCGGCGAGGAAGCCATGGAGTTGCTCAAGGCGATCCTTTCCGAGGAGCACCTGCCCACCGGCACGCCGATCGGCCAGGGCCACGAGGCGTGCGCGGCTGGCTTCATGGCGTTCGCGGCGTTTAAACAAATCCACGGTCAGTGCGAGTACTGGCTCATTCCGAATGACGAGGCCAGCGTCTTCGCCAAATGGCAGGCGGGATCCACGTCGACGGCGGGGATGGAACGCCATGACATCCACGAAATGCTGCGCGCGCTGCACTTCGAGGACGCGGTCGAAGCCGGGGAAGAGCCCGCCGCGGAAGACGGCATTTCGCTCGACGAGTATGGCCATCTGGTTATCGACCCCGAAGCGGTGGGGGAGTGCGACACGGAGGCGTTCGCAGAAGAGGCGGCGCCTCAGAGGTATGATGGTTGATGGCGATTTCTGATCCGCTCAGGGAACATCCATCCCCTGCAACTCCGCCACGGCGCGCAGGGCCTTGCGGTAGCAGCGGTGACCCCCGGCGTAGGAAAGTTCGTCGCTGACGAGATCCGCCGTGTCCTCGGCGCCGATGGGCAGCATCTGCTTGCCCTCGCGGCCGGACGCATCCAACCGTGAGCTCGCGCTCAGGTATTTGGAATTCGCATCGCGCGTCACCACGAACTCCGCGCCGGATTTCATCTTCAAATGGACCCGCGTAAGAGCGGGTCCCCCTTTCTCAAACAAGCGGACATCCACTCGTTGCCCGGCGGCGTCGAAGACCAGCGAATCCGCGCTGCCGGGCTGCGGGGTCCAATCCAATTGCGAGGCCAGCCAGCCGGCAAGCAGCGTCGCCGTCAGCCGGGCGCCGGGAGCGTGATCGATCTCGATCTCGGTGAGATCGTCGAGGGCGGCGCGGGCCTCGGGCGCGTCGAAGAATTGCGCGAGGGCGATGCGCCAACCGGTGATCCGGCCCCAGTTCAGGTCGCCCAGCGCATTCTCGAGCCGCGAGTCGGCCGCCAGGCGCTCGACGATCGCGACCTGGGAAACCGTATCCGTCCAGTCGGCGCTGTCGAAAATGAGACGGTCCACCCAATCCATGAGGCGCTTGTCCGGCACGCACGGGAAGGCGCCCTGCCACCAGAGATAGAGCGGCAGGTCGCCGTCGAGGTGCGAGAAGACGATGTTGGGGATCAATCCGAGGTCGCGGGCATCGCCTTCGAACTGGAAGGCGATCTGTTCGGAGCAACGCTGCTTTTGCCCGCTCCGGGAGAGTTGGCAGTGGGCGTTGATCCAGGCGCGCACGCGGTTGCCCGTGGTCTGCGGCTTGGCGGAAAGGAGGATGGCCCGCAGCGCGTGCTCCCGCGTGATCTGTTCGACGGCGGCGGTGTTCGCCCGGATCGAGTGCTCCGCCGCGCTGTAGATCACCAGGTTGAGCCGCGACGCGCGGGTGGCCACGTGATCGCTGTCCTGCCACAACTTCTTGAGTTCGCGATCGATCTTCCCGATCTCCACGGGAAGACCGTCTTCGAAGAATTCCTCGGGAGCTTCAGTGGGCATGGGGGAAAGGATGAAGTTTACAGGCGCCGCCACGTGCGGCCGTCCTGGGCCACCAGATCGTCAGCCTCTTTCGGGCCCCAGGAGCCGGCGGCGTATTCGAACAGGCCGGGGGCGTCGGCGCCGCCGGGTTCGCTGGTCTTGCTGCCATCGGTGGCGCCGTGCCAGGCGCGTTCGATCACGTCCACAAATTGCCACGCTTCCTCCACCTCGTCGCGCCGGGCAAACAGCGTGGGATCGCCGCTCATCGCGTCCAGCAGAAGGCGCTCGTACGCCTCGGGACTGGCCTTGCCGAAGCTCGCGCCGTACTGGAAATCCATCTTCACCGGCTCCACCTGCAAGGCCGAGCCGGGCAGCTTGCTCTGCATGCGCAGGCTCACGCCTTCATCGGGCTGGATGCGAATGACCAGCACGTTCGCGCCGGCGTCGCCTTCCTGCTGATTGAACAGCACGCCCGGCGGACGCTTGAAATGCACGCTGATCTCCGCGCCCGACTTCGGCAGGCGCTTGCCGACCCGCACGTAGATCGGGACGCCGGCCCAACGCCAGTTATCCAGCCAGACGCGCATCGCCACGAAGGTCTCGGTCATCGACTGCGGCTTCACGTTTTGCTCCGCGCGGTAAGCCGGCGCCGATTCTCCGTTGATCGCGCCCGCGGCGTACTGGCCCCGGACGACGTGAAGCCGGACGTCCTCGAGATCCTCCATCGGGCGCAGGGAACGCAGCACCTTGACCTTCTCGTCGCGCACGCTGTCAGCGCGCAGATCGGTGGGCGGCTCCATGCAGACAAGGGTCAGGAGCTGGATGAGGTGGTTCTGCACCATGTCGCGCAGCGCCCCGCTGGATTCGTAATAACCTGCGCGCCCCTCGACCCCGAGCGTCTCCGCGGCGGTGATCTCAATGTGGTCGATGTACCGGCTGTTCCAGATCGGCTCGAAGATGGAATTGGCAAAGCGCAGCACCATGATGTTCTGCGCGGTTTCCTTGCCCAGGAAATGGTCGATGCGGTACGTGCTCGACTCGTGGAACGACGAGCTGACCACCTCGTTCAAGTGGCGCGCGCTGGCGAGATCGGCGCCGAAAGGTTTCTCCACCACGACGCGCGCCCATCCATCCGCGGCGCCTGGTTTGTTGAGCCCGGACTTCTTCAGACGCTCGATGACGGGCTCGAATTGCTCGGGGCCGACGGCGAGATAAAACATCCGGCGCCCGCCGCCGCCGCGTTCGGCGTCGAGCTTATCGAGGCGTTCGGCGAGGGTCTTGAAGCCCTCGTCGTTGTCGAACTCGCTGCGGTGGTAGAAGAGCGATTGCGCGAAGTGGTTCCAGACTTCGTCCTGCACCGGCTGGCGGGAGTATTTGCGGGTCGCCTCCTCCATTTCCCGGCGGAAATCGGCGTCGGATTTGTCGCGCCGGGCGAAGCCGATGACGGCCATGTCCGCGGGCAGGTCGCCATCGGCGGCGAGGTTATAGAGGGCGGGGATGAGCTTGCGGTGGGTCAGGTCGCCGGTGGCGCCGAAGATGACGAGCGAGCAGGGTTTGGGCTGCGGCCGGCTGGTGAGCCCTTCGCGAAGTGGATTGCTCGCGCTTTGCATAGCGCCAAGCAAAGCGAGCCCGGCCGCAAACGCAAGCGGGGGTTCGCGGGGCAGCGTGTAGATCCGGCGCTCATCTAATCTCACACAGTGCGTGCGCCATACCGGCGCCGCTTCGAGTCGCAGGTGTCAATCGCCACGTTTTCGCTGAACGCTTGGGCACTGAGGAATCGAGTGAAGGGGTCG
>CAXUAZ010000222.1:0-4343 GCA_964249195.1 uncultured Chthoniobacterales bacterium | reverse complement strand
AGATCGTGGATCTCGGGCGCGGGATGATCGAACTCCGTCGTGAGCTCAATTAACTCGACAAAGTACGACGCCAATTCCGTGCGCGCATACAACTGCCGCAGACCCTCGCGTGAGTCGCGCACGACGACCTCGCGGAGCGTGTGCAATTCGCTGCGTCCGCTGCGGGCAAACGTGATTTCCGCGGCGAAAAACAGATCGAGCCGCCCGGCAAACGCGCTTCGTGGCCGGCGGGCGCCTTTGGCGACCGTCTTCAGCTTGCCGTGCGTTTGGGTGAACCACGTGACGATCAGGCTGGATTCGGTCAGCTTGATCTTGCGCAGGAGGATCGCGGCGTCGGTTTCCACATCGGGCGGAAGCAGACTCCGCCATTCAGCGTGGCGCCGACGAGTCCGTTTCGCAAAGGCCAGGTGGATCGCGATCTCCGAGCGCGCTGGGTGACAATCGCAGCGGCACGCTGCTTAACTTTTCTTCGAGAGCGGCTTCGCCGCTGTCGGTTTGTCATCGCGCTCGGAGATCGCGATCCACCTGGTGCTTTTCAGTTCGTCGTCACGCGCCGTTGCTCGACGATCTGACCGTCCTTCATCGTGTGGACCCAGTCGCAGGCTTCGGCGATTCCCGGGTTGTGCGTCACGAGCAGCAGGGCTTTGTCTTCGCGGCGCACGAGGTCGGTGAGGAGGGAAAACACTTTGGTCGAATTGGCCGTGTCGAGATTGCCCGTGGGTTCGTCGGCGAGGATGACCTGCGGGTCGTTGGCCAGCGCTCGGGCGATGGCGACGCGCTGTTGCTCACCGCCGCTCAAGTGGCGGCTGGGGCGATGCAGTTTATCCGCCAGGCCCACGCCTTCCAGCAGGTGCGCCGCGCGCGAACGCATCTCCGGCTCCGACCACCGGTTGAGCTTGCGCATGGGGATCATGATGTTCTCCTGCGCGGTGAAATCCTGCAGCAGGAAATGGAACTGGAAGATGAAACCCAGCAACTCGTTGCGCTGGCGGGAGAGGTCGTCATCCGGCAACGCCTCCACCGGATGGCCGCCGATCACGAGACGGCCGGAGTCCGGCAGATCGAGCAACCCGAGGATGTATAACAGCGTGCTTTTTCCGCAGCCGGACGGACCGACCACCGCGTGGACGTGGCCGCGCTCCAGATCCAGCGAGACGCCGCGCAGGACGTGCACGCGCGCTTCATCCTCGCCGAGGTAACGCTCGAGTTTCTCGCACTTGAGGCAGAGTTCTGATTCCGGCGTCATGAGTTTACTGGCCCGACCCGCGCAAAGTCGCCACCGGGGCAAGATTAGCCGCTCGGCGCGCCGGGAAATAACTCGCGGTGAGCACCGCAAAAAAGGCGATCAACGCCGCGTAAATATAATGGTCCGGACTCCACGCCACGACGAACCGATCCGTGTACAGGATGCCGCGCACCTTGATCGGGATCTGCGAAATGCCGAACGTCATCCCCGCGCCCGCCAGCGCCCCCAACACCGAGCCGAGCAGCGCCACTATTAACCCCTGAAACAGGAAGATCGCGCTGATGTCGAAGCGCCGGTATCCCATCGAACGCAAGATCGCGATCTCGCGCACCTTGTCGAGCACGGTCATCGTCAGCGTGTTGAAGATCAACGCGCCGGCCAGCAAAATGATCAAGCTCACCGTGATCGCAGCCGAGAGCCGCAACGTCGAGAAAATTTGCAGGTTGCCCTGTTCGCGCTCCTGCCACGAACGCGACCGATGCCCGAAGAGCCGCTCGAAATGCTCCGCCAACGCCGGCGCGCGGCTCGGGTCGCGCAACGTCACGATGATCTGCGAAACCAGCGACGGCTTTTTGAGCAGCGATTGCGCGACGCGCAGACCCACGTAGCCGCGTCGCTCGTCAATGATGTTGTTGCCGCTGCGGAAAATGGAGGTCAGCGTCATCGCTTTTTGGACGCCGTCCGCCCCGATCAGGGTCACCTGATCGCCGATCTTGAGTTGCATCTTGTCCGCCAGCAGCGACCCGAGAATGAGTCCGGCCGGGTTAACCCGATAATCGCTGATGCTGCCCGCGATGATCTGCTCGGCCAATGCGGTCGCGCGCAAGTGCATTTCCAGGTCAATCCCTTGCAGGGTCACCACCTCCGATTGGAAATCGCCCCGCGCGGTCACGCTGCCCTGCACGAGCGGCGCGCAGGCGATCACGTTGGAAAACTGCCGGGTCACGCGCATGATCTCGGCGGCGTTGGTGATGCCCTCGTAATACTTGCGGCGCTGCTGCCCGCTCAACACGGTGCCGCCCGCGGCGTTGGAGAAGCTCGTGTAGCGATTCTGGAAACGATCGCTGATCACGATGGCGCCCGACGTACCGAGGATCGTCTTGATGAAATACTCCTCGAACCCTTGCGTCTGCGCCTGCGTGCAAACGAAGAACGCGACCCCGAAGATGACCCCGAGCAGGCTGAAAACCAGCGACCGCTTGCGGCTCGTCGTAAAACGCAGACCGATGTAAAGCGCCGGAGGCAAGGCGGGGGTTTTCTATTTGGACGGCTTCTTCGCCGGCGCCGGCTTGGCCTCGTTGGTGCGAATCGGGCGCACTCGTTCGCCCGGGCGGAAAGCATCCTGATCGGCCACGATCACCTGCGCGCCGTCCTCGAGGCCGTCGGTGATCTCCACGACTTCCAGGCTCTTGAATCCCGTCTTGACGGTGCGTTGCTCGACCACGCCGTCGACCACGATATACACTTGATCCACCAGCAGGGCGCGCGCGGGGATCGTGAGCGCGTTTTCCTTGCGGCCGAGGATGATGTTCATCTCGCCGGTGAGACCGATGCGCAGGTTGTCCGGCGGATCGTCCTGATTGAGCGTGACGGTGTAGCGCTGGCTGTTGGGATCGGGGCTGGGAAGGATGGAGGTGAGCGTCGCGGTGAAGTTCTGGTTGCCGTACGCGTAGAGGCGCAGCTCGGCTTTCATGCCTTCCTTGAGCTTGCCGACGTCTTCCTCGTTTACCTGCCCGACCACGTAGGTTCGCTTGTCGGCGACGGTGAAGAGCAGCGCGTTGAGGGTGACGTACGCGCCGTCGTTGAAGGCGGGCACGATGACGATGCCGTCCATGGGGGAGCGGATGTCGGCGCGTTTGACGTTGTCTTCGAGGCCCTTGGCAATGCTCGCGGCCTGATCGACCTGGCGCTGGAGCTCGAGCTTCTCGTTTTCGACGACGGCCGTCAGGCGGGTCACCTCGTTTTGCGCCGCTTCGTAATCGACGCGCGGGATGCCGCTCTTGTTGGGCAGCGCGTTGTAGGCCGCGAGCCGCTGCCGGGCGGACTCCAGCAACCCCTGGCTGGCCGGCCCCAGCCGTTGGCGACCCATCGCGGCCTCGAAATCGGTGCGGGCCTGGTTGAGCGCGCGGATGCCGGGCTCATCGAGGATGGTGCCCATCACCTGGTCGCGTTTGACCGCTACGCCCTGGGTGGTCACGGTCGACCCATAACCGGGCGCCAGGTGCAGGTACCCGGTGTTTTGCGCGAAAATGTTGAGCGTCTGGACGGAGGCGAGGGCCACCGTGCCGTAGACGGCCGAGATCGCGGCGCCGCGCTGGGCGACGTACACGTCGGCGGAGGGGCGGTCGAAGAAGTTGGCGTACAGATAATAGCCGAAGGCGGCGGCGAGCACGGCAAGGCCGGTGAACACGGCCCCGCGGGGGAATCGCCGGCGGAGGTCCGGGCGGTTGGGATTCATCGGTCTTTGGCGGGGGAAGGGGTGGAATGCTCATCCACCCATCGCACGTAACGGCCGGTGATGCGATCAAACTCCGCCTGGGCGTTGCAGGTCAGGAGCTGCACGTTGAGCAGGCCGAGCTGGGCGCCGAGCGAGCCATTTTCGGCGTCGATGACTTCGAGCTGCGAGCTGGCGCCTTGTTGCACGGCGTCGGAAACGATCTTCACGGTATCGGCGGCCGTGGCGAGATTGCCTTGATAAGCCGCCGCCTGCGCGTTGATCTGCTCGCAGCGCGCGCGCAGGAGGGAAACGTCGCGCGGCACGTTCGCTTCCATGCGCGCGAGGCTGAGGCGGAGCGTTTCCCCCAGGCGATCGAGACGTTTGGCGCTGCCCTGCACCGCGCCGGTGTCGATCACCGTCCAGAAGTAGCGGCCGCCAAAACGGACTTCGTTGGTGTCGATCTCGTCCCCCGCGCGCACGGAGTTGGGCCGGGAACTGCGCACGAAATTCTGCGGCAACACCTGCCCGGTGATGATGATCTGGGCCACCGGATAGTACCCCGCGCGGGTGATGCGCGCGTCCTCCTGGTACGCCTTGGCCATTTCCCGCAGGTAGATGAGATCGGGCCGCGCGGCGAGCGCCTCGGCGACGACCGCGGCG
>CAXUAZ010000221.1:0-4396 GCA_964249195.1 uncultured Chthoniobacterales bacterium | reverse complement strand
CTCGGTGGAGCCTCCGCCCACGTCGATGACGAGCGCAGCGTCCGCCGCGCGGTCGTCGGCAGCCCCGCCCAGAATGGGCGCTGGATCCACCAATACGTCACGCACACGAGCGTTCCCTGCGCGGCGAAGTAAATCAGCCAGTCACGCAGTTGGCGCAGATCGACGCTCCACCATGGCGACCCCAGGTACCCGGTGTGCAGCAGCAGCGCCGACGCCAGGAACGTCGCCATAATATTGCGGTAAACGTACCGGTGCTTGCCACCGAGCGGGAAATATACCCACTTGAGCAGCAGCTTGCGGTTGTAGATGTTCCATCGCCGCCACAGTTCCACCGGCGAGGTCGCCAGCAGCGGCCAGCGGAAGTTGTCGTCCGCATCCACCCCGAAGAAGCGGAAGAGGGCAATCATGAGGTCGAACTTGGCGCTGATCAAGACGAACCAGTGCAGGTACGTCAGCACGATGCACCCCCAGAGCGCCGCGCGGCCGAGGGTCCGCAGGGCGTCGAACCCCTGCCCGTATCCCCAGCGCGGCAGCCAGTAGGCTTCCAGATAGATCAGGAGCGGGATCTTGAGCGCCGCCCAGAAGACGCCTTCGAATCCGCGGCGCAGCCCCGCGTTCCAAGCGAAGCCCCAGCGCGACGCCATCTCGGAAGGCGGCAGGTTCAGCATCCCCGTGATCTGCGGGACGAAAAGCAGGTAGGCGACCTCTTCCGCAAACCCGCCCGGCGGCGCAAACCCGCGCATCCGTTCCCAATAAAAATAAGCGTACCGCAGGAAGAGTCCGACGAAGAGGTTTTGGTTGAGGTCGAGCCAGGAGCCGTGGGGGAGGCCGCCGAAGTTCTGGATCATCTTGGGCCCGAGCACGGTTCCAAGCAGCAGGCAGCCCCAGAAACGCGCGCGTTGGCCGAGCGCCCAGTGCATCAGCGGCAGCAGCGCGGCGACGTAGAGCGCCAGCGGGTGCGACGTTGCCCAAAGGTGATGCGCGCAGGGCACGAGCACCGCCGCCATCATCCAGCGCCGTGAGCGGATAAAGGCCGTCGCCGTCAGAAAAGCCAGCCCGTACAGAAAATACCGGAGCGGGAACGCGATTTGGAAGCGCCCGGGGTCCCCCTCCCCGAGGATCACCTGATACCCATAAACCACCGCCGACAGCCCAATCGCGAGCGCGAGCCCCCGAGCCAGATAACCGCCAGGGCGCCCCCCTTTCGTCCCTTCGGTCCTTTCGGTCCTTTGCGTCCCTTCTGCCGCTGCGATGTCATGGAAATCCTCTTTTTTCATTGACATCCGCTTTGCTTTCTGCCATCGTTGTAGCGGCGGTCTATGACCGTCGGTCGATTCGGCTTTGGCAGTGAGCGTCCCCTCCCGGCCATCGATCTACCGACGGTCATAGACCGCCGCTACAGCGGATCACAATGTGCCCGTCCGGCTTTCCTTTGTCATGAAGCATTCCACGCCTCCGCCGCAACGCCTGCAACGGCTTTACTCTGGAGAAGCCTCCGCAATGCGCATCATAGACCCCAAAATTTCACGCCGCCGGCGCCGCCCGCTTCGTCGTCTCCGCGAGCCGCTGGAGCAGGTAAGGCAGGAGCTGTTTCTTGCGCGACACCACCCCGTCGAGCTGCCACAGCCCTTCCCCGAGCGACGGATAATCGATCTGCTGCCGGAACTCCTCGGCCCCTGCCACCAGCATGATCGAGTTTTGCGTATTGATGTCGGTCACCAGCAACGCCGCGAAATACAGCCGCCGCTGCTCGCAAAACGCCTCCAGCGCCTCCGCCAGCGCGGCCTGCTTTTCGTGGAAGGTCCCGAAACCCAGCTCCTCGATCTGCGCCACGTTGAACCGCACGCCGCCCTCGTCGTACTCCTTGCTGTCGGCGTTGATCACGTCCTGCGGGCTGAGCGTCTGCAACGGGGAACCGACGGAAAAGATCCCTTCCGCCAGTTCCGCCGCGTCAACTCCGGCGATCTTCGAGAGCCGGGCGAGCACGGTGCGGTCGGTGGCGGTGGCCGTGGGCGAGTTGAGGTTGAGCGTGTCGGCGATCAACCCCGCCATCATCAGGCCGGCCATCGCGGGCGGGATCGGCACGTCGTGCTGTTGATAAAGCAGCGCGATCACCGTGCAGGTGGACCCCACCGGGTTATTCCAGAAATGGATCGGCGCGCTGGTCGAGAACCCGCCGAGCCGATGGTGATCGATCACTTCGACGATCGGCAACTTGTCCGCGCCGTGCACGGCTTGGGAAAGCTCGTTGTGATCGACCAGGATCAATCGCCTGGTGGCATCCTTGAGGAAGTCGCTCTTGGAAAGCACGCCCAGCAGCCGCCGCTCGGAGTCGAGCACGGGAAAGATCGACCCCTTCGAGGCCGCCGCGCGGGCGCGCGCCGCGTCGAGCGGGAGATCCGGCGGGAAACTGTCGAATTCGCGCTCCACCATCTGGCTGACCCGCACCGCGCCGCGCGCGAGGAGCACGGTCGTGGCGGTGTCGTGCCGCGAGCGGATGAGCGTCACCCCGCGGCGTTTGGCGCGTTCCTGGACGTCGGCGCTGATGGGGATCGCCCCCGTGACGATGATCGCCCGCACCCCCTCCTCGATCGCCCGGCGCTGGACATCGTCGCGGTCGCCCACGAGCAACACGACATTCTCCGTCTGCAACCGCCGCAGCCGTTGCGCAAAGGTTTCTTCCTTCATCGCGGCCACCATCAGCACGCAATCGCGCACCTCGTCGTCCTCTGCGCTGCCGGCGGCGACCACGCCTTCAAAGGTCCGCCCGATGTCCGCGACCGAGGCGCGCACGATCCGCGCCGTGTGCAGCTCGGCCTGCGGCGGGAAAAGCTGGCGTCCGATTTTGGCGGAACTCAAAAGCCCAAGGCACCGGTTGCCTTCGTCGACCACGGGCAGCCCCCGCAGATGCCCTTCCTCGATGGAGCGCAGCGATTGGGCGACGGATTGCTCGGCGCGCGCCGAGATGACGTTGTGCGTCATGACGTCGCGCACCTGCGGGGTCACGTCGCTGAAGAAATGCGGCGCTTCCACCCCGAAGCGGTCGAGCGCGTACTGGATGCGCGCGTTGAGGTTGCCCGCGCGGCCGGCCACCGTGTGGGTGGCGCCCAGGGCGATCTTCAGGTGCGTGTAAGCCAGCGCCGAGCACACGGAATCCATGTCCGGGTTGCGATGGCCGATGACGATGGTTTGCATGCGCGCAAGCGGCCAAAGCGACATTTCGTGACGATTCCCTTCACTGCGTTGAATAAACCAGGGTCGCGAGCCGCCTTAAGGTGCAAGGATCTGTCACAAAATCAAACCCCATGAAAATCATCACGCTTCTCTTCGCTGCTTGCGTCGCGCTGCTTCTGACGGTCGCTCCCCGCGCCGCCCGGGCAGACGATGTCACCTTCGATGTCTTCTACAATTCGCTCTCCGACGATGGCGAATGGTACAACACCCCTGAGTACGGTTACGTCTTCCAACCCGACGTCGCCTACAATAACGAGAAATGGCGCCCTTACACCGACGGCTACTGGGCGCAGACCGAGGACGGCTGGACGTGGGTCTCCTACGAGAGCTTCGGCTGGGCGACCTATCATTACGGACGGTGGACCCGCCTCAAGGACACCGGCTGGGTCTGGGCGCCCGGTTACGAGTGGGGTCCGGGCTGGGTCTCCTGGCGCACGAGCGACGACAAGGTCGGCTGGGCCCCTCTGCCGCCCAAGGCAAATCTCGCCTACGTCGACGGCAAGGACGTGACCGCGGAAGCTCCCCGCCCGCGTTCGACAGTCGATTACAACGATGTCGAGGTGGATTACTCCACGGGGTACACCCCCGCGGTGGACGAGGATTACGACATCGGGCCGGAGAATTACTGCTTCGTCGAGACGCGCCGTTTCGGCGACCCGCGCTTGAGCGAAGTGCTGCTCGCCCCCGCGGATAACGTGATCTACGTCGAGAATTCGACCAACGTCACCTACATCTCGTATCAGAACGACGGCGGCCGCCGGTTCATCTACAATCGCGGGCCGGACTACGGGTTTATCCGCGGCCGCAGCGAGCGCCCGATCCAGGAGTTGCGCCTCGAGCGGCACGACGATCTGAATTACCTCCGTGACGGCAGGCAGCACGGCGGCAACGCCAACCGCGTCCAGAACGGCGTGCTGCAAGTCGCGGCCCCGACGATCGCCCATCGGCCGATGGACTTCCAACAGATGCGCCCCAATAAGGTGAGGCGCGACCTCGACCGGCCGCAGGTGCTTCGCGGCTGGCAAGGCGTCCAGGCCAAGGATCCCGCGGCGGCCACCCGCCTGCGGGACGCGATCAAGCAACAGGCCCGTCAGCCCATCGCCCCCGGCGCCGCCGCCGAGGGCCGGTTGCCGCGCATCGAGCCTTCCGCCCAGCCGGCGCC
>CAXUAZ010000220.1:0-4403 GCA_964249195.1 uncultured Chthoniobacterales bacterium | reverse complement strand
CGCAGGCGGCGCGCTTCAGTTGGGCAAAGACCGCCCGCGCTACGCTCGATTTTTATGGGCGGGTGCTCGGCGGTTCCATCTGATTTTCTTTATGACCAGCAAACCTCTTCCGGCGTCTGACGCTCGCAATGCTGCCCTGCGGGGCGTCCTGCTCTACGTGCTCGTGGGGGTGTTAAGCCTTTTCGGGGCGGTGGCTGCGATGAACCTCTGGCGGGCGGATCTGCGGGCGCCGTTCGATTACGAGGGAGACGCCATCCTGAACGTCACGCTGGTCAAGAACATCGTCGAGAAGGGCTGGTACGTCGAGACGGAAGCGCTCGGTGCGCCAGCCGGCATGGAGCTCTACGACTTCCCCGTCGGCGACAACCTGGTTTGCACGGTGATCAAGGGCATGTCGCTCTTTACCTCGGACCCGTTCCTGCTGACCAATCTCTTTTTTCTAGCGACGTTCCCGATGGTGGCGATGTCGGCCTTCTTCACCACGCGGCGCTTCGGCATCTCGACCGGCCCGGCCGTATTGGCCGGCTTCCTCTACGCGATGCTGCCGTACCACTTCTTCCGAGGGACGGCGCACCTGTATTTCACGGCCTATTTCCTGGTGCCGCCCGCCATTCTGATCGTGTGGTGGATTTCGTCCGGGCAACTGTTCGCGCGGCGGTGGCGGCGGTGGTTCGCCGTGGGCGTCAGTCTCCTGCTCGGCTGCAACATGGTCTATTTTCCGTTCTTCAGTTGCTTTCTGCTGCTGGTGGCGGGGATTCTGGCGCTGCGGCGGCGTGACCGCCCGCACGTCCTTGCCGCAGGGATTTTGATCGCGACGATCACCGGCACGGTCCTGCTGAACCTGCTGCCGAATCTCCTCTACACCCACGCGCACGGCGCCGCGCCGAGCGGCAAGCGATACTCGTTCGAAGCCGAACTCGGCGGGCTCAAAGTCGCGCAACTCCTGCTGCCGGTTTCCGGCCATCGCCTCCCGGCGCTCGCCGCGCTCAAGGAAAACTATAACCGGACTCACCCGCTCGTGAGCGAGAACGATTGGGTGTCGCTGGGCTTCATCGGCGGCGCGGGGTTTCTCGCGCTCGTCGGTTGCGCGCTTCTCCTGCGGCGCCGGCCCCTCCGGGTCGGCGAACCCGGCGAGGCGGATTTCAGCCGGCTGATTGAAAACCTCGGCATCCTCAACGCCGCGGCCCTGCTCCTGGCCACGATCGGCGGATTTTCCGTGTTGTTTGCGGTGCTCGTGACGCCGCAGATCCGGGCCTACAACCGGATCAGCACCTTCATCGCCTATTTTTCGCTGCTGACCGTCGCCGTCGGTCTCGAGTGGGCGTACCGGCGCTGGGCTCGCTCCACGCCGGCCAAAGTGGCGTTTGGGGCGGCGCTGGTTGCGCTCGGGGTGTTGGGTTTTCTGGATCAGACTGGGTTAAACGCCCGGCACGATTGGGTTGGCTTGCGGACCAAATTTCGCAATGACAAGGAGTTCTTCGGCCGGGTGCAGAACAGCCTGCCGGCCGGGGCGATGATCTTTGAATTGCCGTACGAGCCCTTTCCCGAATATGGACTGGCGATCCACCAGATGCAGGAGTACGCGCTCTGCCGGCCGTACCTGCACACCAAAGGGCTGCGTTGGAGTTATGGAGTCATCAAGGGGCGGCCGGGTGACACATGGGAAAAGGACACCGCCGCCAAACCCCCGGAGCAGATGCTTCCCGTGCTGCACCGGGCGGGATTTTCTGGCGTTTACATCGACCGCGCCGGGTACGCCGACCAGGGTCTGGCCCTGGAGGGTAAGTTACGCGATTTGCTCGGCGCCGAGCCCCTCTCGGACCACCTCGGCCGGTTCTCGCTCTTCAAGCTGCCGCCGCCGGAAGGGAAGCCGCCGGCCCTGGCTTCGCTGCTGCCCTTGCCGCCGCCGACCTGGAGCGGCGGGTTTTACGATCTGGAAACCGCGCCCGACGGAACGTCGTGGCGTTGGTGCGCGGCGGACGGCGAGGTCAATTTTTTCAACGACTCCGGCGCGGCCCGCCGCCTGCGCCTGAGCGCCTTGATACGGAGCAGCCATCCTGAGCCGGCCCATCTGCAAATCCGGGGAAACGCGCTCAACGAAGACCTGACCACCGATCCGGCTGGCGTTGCTTTTTCGAGGGTGGTGACGCTGCCGCCCGGCAGTTCGAAGATCCGCTTCCACAGCGACTCGGCCCCGTTGCCGGTGAAGTCCGCCGACCCCCGCCGCCTGGTGTGGCGGGTCGACAACTTCAAGATGGAGAATGTCGATTGATGTCGGCTGCGTCGTCGAAGCCGATCGTCTGGTCCGCGATGTAAATGGGACGGTTTTTGCCCTGGTTGTAAATCCGCCCCACATACTCCCCGATGATGCCCAGGAACAAGGACTGAACCCCAAGGCTGAAGAGCAGCAGCAAAAGCATCGTGGTGACGCCCGGCGGCGGAGGGTTGAGGAACGCCGGACGAATGAAGAAAAACAACCCGTAGAGCCCGGCGCACAGCACGGATATCCCGGTCAACACGAAGCCGATGATCATCGCCAGGTCCATCGGCCGCGATGAGAAACAGATGATGGCATGGACCGCGAACTTGACGCAGTAGAGCAGATTGGCCGACGACTTGCCGCCCACGCGCAACGATCGATCGTACGGGAGCGGGCGCTGTTGGAAACCCACCCAGTGCACTAACCCGCGCATGTAACGATCCGGTTCGCGCAGCGCGCGCAGGGCGAGGATGACCTTGCGGTCCATGAGGCGGAAATCCGTGGCGTTGGGCGGGATTTTGCAGTCGGCCAGCGCATTGATGAGCTTGTAGGCCAGCTTCGCGCCCAGGGTTTTGAGCCGGCTTGAATCGTTGCGCTCGCGGACCACGCCGTAGACGACGTCGGCGCCGTTTTCCCAGCCGTCGAGCATCTGCGGGATCAGCTCCGGCGGGTCCTGGAGATCGGAGAATAGATTGATGGCCGCGTCGCCCCGCGCGAAATCCAGCCCCGCCAGGAGGGAACCTTCCGCGCCGAAGTTGCGCGAATATCGAACGTACTTCCAGCGCGGGTCGCGGGCGCATTGCGCGATGGCGATCTCCCCCGTGCGGTCGCGGCTGCAATTATCGAGCAGCACCACCTCGCACCGGCAACGTTCGCGCAGTCCGTCGATCACGGCGCCGACCCGCTCGAAAAGCATCGGCAGGTTGGCCTCCTCGTTGTACGCGGGGACGATGAGGGAGAGCAGGGGCAGGCGTTTTGCCGAGGCCGAGGGGGGTTCCATCTCTCAGGTGCCTTCCATTTCGAGCGGTTTGACGAACGGTTCCATGTCGGTGATCGAGTGTCCGAAAGCCAGCTTCGGGTAAGCGTTGGCCGAGGTATCGATCATGACCTGCAACAGCGCCGGTTGCGCCGGGTCGCTCCAGAGCCAGCTCACGGCCTCGTCCACTCCGGCCGGCTCCGCCACCGTGCGCGCCGCCAACCCGTAGGCCCGGGCGACCTCTTCAAAATTCGGCGCGGAATAGCCCCAGAGCGTCGACTGATAGCGGCTGTCGAAATAACTCTCCTGAAATTGCCGCACCATGCCGTGACAGTTGTTGTTGATGATGAGCATCTTCAGCGGCAATTGGTTGCGCACGACCGTCTGGAGTTCCTGGATGTTCGCCTGGAAGCCGCCGTCGCCGGCCACCAGCCCGACGGGCCGCTTGCCGCCGTCCGCCAGGCACGCGCCGATGGCCGCCGGCAGCGCAAAACCCATCGAACCCATTCCGCCGCTGGTCAGGAAACGCTGGTCCCCGTACAACTCCAGCGATTGCGCCGCCCACATCTGGTGCTGGCCCACGTCGGCCACCCAAGCCGCCGCCGCCCGCGCGCCCGACGCGCCGGAGGCGGCGTGCAGGAAGGCGTTGGGGTTGATGCCCGGCACGCCTTTGAGTTCCGCCGTGTCGGGCCATTCGGCGCGCAACCGCGCGATCTCGTCCGTCCACGCCGCGGGCGCCCGGACTTTGCCGACCCGGGGATGATCCAACGCCTGCGCCAGGAAAGCCGTGATGAATCCGACGATCACGCAGCCGGCAATCAGCGATTGTTCATCTCGCTGAGGTCGCAATCCACCTGGAAGATGCTCTTCTGACCCTTGAAAACCTTGGGGTCGGCCCCGGTTTGCCGCACGTCGAGGCGGCTGCCGAGGACGAGCAGGAAATCACTGGCCCCGAGCGAGAGATTCGCCCAGCGGTTGCCGTACGAGCCGATCATTCCCACCCGCAGCGGATCGTCGTAGGCCAGCGCGTCGACCGCCATCAGGGAATGAACCGCCGGCGCCCCGAGCCGGCCGATGAACTCCCGACACAACTCGGCCGCGCGGCCGGAACGCACCCCGCCGCCGATCAGCACGAGCGGACGCTCCGCGCGCGCCAGGTGATCGAAC
>CAXUAZ010000219.1:0-4454 GCA_964249195.1 uncultured Chthoniobacterales bacterium | reverse complement strand
CAAAAAATGGCGGCGGCGCCAAGTCCGACAGCTTGCATAGACCGCCGCTACAGCTTCACTAGAAAGCCGGAGAGCCAACGGCCGGGTTCGAACCGGCGACCTGCTGATTACGAATCAGCTGCACTACCACTGTGCTACGTTGGCGTTTGAATCCCGCGCTCTGGGAGTTGATCCATAGCGCATCACTCCGCCGGGCTCAAGGGCAATCCTTCAGGCATCCATCAATGCAGGCTCGGGCGCCGCCGCCGGGACGCGGAACTCCGCATACGCCCCCAACGACTTGATCGGCAAAATCGCCCGGATCAACACGCCGTCCGCGATGTACTCCGTCGACAACACCTGCCCCAGCCGATGCAGGCCGCTCAATAACTCCCCGCGCCCCGCCGGCAACAACAACTCCACCCGCTCGTTGCGCCCCGCCAGTTGATCCTCCATCCGGTGCCGCAACTCCTCCAATCCCTCACCCGTCACCGTCGAGACGCACAACGCCTCCGGGAAATGACGCAGCAGTGGGTTGAGCGCGTCGCGGTCCGGCAAGAGATCCACCTTGTTCAACACCGTGATCACCGGCTTGTCCCGCACCCCGATCTCCTCCAGCACCGCCATCGTCGTGCGGTGAAAGGTGAAGATCTCTGGCTGCGTCACGTCGAGCAGATGGATCAGGAAATCGGAGAGCACCGCTTCCTCCAGGGTCGACTTGAACGCCTCGATGAGCCGATGCGGCAGCTTGCGCACAAAACCTACCGTGTCCGTCAGCAACAGCGGCTGGCCGCCCGGCAGGTCGATCCGGCGCGTGGTCGGGTCGAGCGTCGCGAAGAGCTTGTTCTCCACCAGCACGTCCGCGCCGGTAAAGCGCTTGAGCAGCGAAGACTTGCCCGCGTTGGTGTAACCCACGATCGCCGCGTGCGGCACCGGGAGCCGCTCGCGCTGCTTGCGCTGCGTCGCCCGCTGGGAGCGCACCTCGATCAACTCCGCCTTCAGCCGGTCGATGCGCTTGCGCACGAGCCGCCGATCGGTCTCGAGCTGGCTCTCGCCCTCGCCCTTGCCGCCGACGCCCTGCTGCCGGCTCAAATGGCCCCACGCCCGGGCCAGCCGAGGCAACGAATACTCCATCTTCGCCAGGTCCACCTGCAGCCGCGCCTCGCGGGTCCGGGCGCGCGCGGCGAAGATGTCGAGGATCACCTCCTCGCGGTCGATCACCGCCCCGCCGCTCAATTCCTCCCACTTGCGTTGCTGGCCCGGGGTCAGCTCGTTGTCGAAGATAATGACGTCCGCGCCCTGCGCCTTCCCCTGGTCGACGATTTCCTGCGCCTTGCCCGACCCGATCAGGTAACCGGATTGCGGCGCCGCGATCCGCACCAGGATGCGGTCGGCGATCTCCAGCCCGAGCGTGTCGGTCAGCTCGGTCAGCTCGCCCAGCAAACTGCGCGCCTCCTCAGGCGTCTGCGGCGGCCAGTGGACGCTGACCAGCAGTGCCCGCGCGGCCGTTTTGGTATTTTTTTCAAACATCGGCTCCCCTGTGAGCCGATAACTTACGGCGCCGCGGGGGGCGCGGCAACCGGTTCCCCGACCGAGGTCAACACCAGATGATCGCCATCCACGTGGGCCGTGCGCAGGCGTCGCAGGAAATCGCGCAGTTGCGGCTGGCGATTGATCTCGTCGTCGAGGAGGCCGCCGGAGCTTTTGACGAAGTCCCGGTTGTTCAAGAGTTGCAGGATCCACGCCGGGAGCGGCTTGCCGTTGAGGAAGAGCCGGTGCGGCGAGAGCTTGACCTCGCCCGCGTCCACGTCGATGGCCGCTTCGGCGCGGCCGTTGAGATAATAGTCCTTGTTGCGGCCGGAGTCGTCGAGCGTCCGGCTGAAATCGACGATGAGATAGCCGCCGGCCATCGCAAAGGCGGCCTTGCCGCGCAGGTTCGCAAAGTTCGGCTCGCGGGCGACGAGCATGTTCAGGTCGTCGGCGGAGAGGTTGAGGGTGACGCGGTGGTTGGTCGCGATCGCGTTGAGGAACGGCCCCAGCCGGGCTTGCAGCTCCTGGTATTGCTCGTCCGTGCCGGGGAAGACGCGGATCTCCGCCGGCGCCGTGGCCACGTAGGCGCTGATGCGTTTGTAGCCCTGGTAGGAGAAGTAAACGAAGAGCGCGACCAGCAGGCAGCCGACGACGATGAGCGTGAGGCAGCCTTTGGCAAAACATCCCAGGCCCCGGCGGCGGGGGGGCGGCAGATTGCGGTCGTAAGGGTCCATGGCGGCGTAATCAGGAGTAGAATTGAGCGATCGCGTCCACCACAGCATCCCGCTCGGGCGGCGTCAATTCGGGAAAAATCGGCAACGCGATCGACTCGCGGGCGGCGGCTTCGGCGTGCGGGAAATCGCCGGGCCGATAGCCGAGCGGGCGGAAACACTCCTGCTCGTGCAACGCCAGCGGGTAGTAAATCGCCGAGCCGATGCCCGCCGCGGTGAGGTGTGCGCGCAGCGCGTCGCGATCCGCGGCCGCGACGCGGATGACGTATTGATGATAGATGTGCGGCTGGCGGACGCCCGCGTGCGCTTCGGCCGGCACGGTGATTTTCTCCCGCAACCCCGCGCGCTCGAACGCGGCCCGGTACGCGGCGGCATTGGCGCGGCGGGCGGTCGACCAGCTGTCGAGATGCGGCAATTTCACCCGCAGGATCGCCGCCTGGATCGCATCCAGCCGGAAGTTCCCGCCGATGAACCGATGGTAATACTGCGTTTCCATCCCGTGCATCCGCGTCGCGCGCAACGTGGGACCCCGGTCCGGGTCACGCGCGGTCACCATGCCGGCGTCGCCGAAGGCGCCGAGGTTTTTGGAGGGGAAAAAGCTGAACCAGCCGAACTCGCCGAGCGTGCCGGCCTGCCGCGCCTGCCCATCGATGGGGCATTCGGCGCCGATGGCCTGGGAGGCGTCTTCGAGCACGGGCAGGGCAAACTCCGCGGCTAGCGCGAGAATGGGCGCCAGGTCGCAGCATTGGCCGAAGAGATGGACGGGAATGATCGCGCGCAGGCGCTCGCCGGTGGGGGCGCGCAGGATGCCGGCCGGGTCGCGCCGGGCCAGGTCGCGCAGATATTTCTCCAGCGCGGCGGGGTCGAGGTTGAACGTGGCGGGATCGATGTCGACGAACACCGGCCGCGCGCCGACCCGCGAGAGGCAGCCGGCCGTGGCGAAGAAGGTGTAGGGAGAGGTGATCACCGCGTCGCCGGGGCCGATCCCAAGGGTCATCAGCACGGCGAGTTGGGCGTCGGTGCCCGAGCTCATGCCGACCGCGCAACCGGCGCCGGTGAAGGCGCGCGTTTCGTGCTCAAAGGCGTCCACCTCGGGGCCGAGGATGAACGCCTGCGACGCCATCACGGCCTGGAGGCGCGCCTCGATCTCCGCGCGAAGCGGGGCGTACTGGCGCTTGAGGTCGAGGAGCGGGACGGGGGTCATCGGCAGAGTTTGGACAGGATGACAGGATTTTACAGGATTTTCGGAGCGGCGCATCACTCCGCCCAGGCGGGGCGGCGGAGGTTTTGATCGAAGAAGTTCTCCCCGGGGTCGCTGAAGTCGAATGGCTTGCGCGGCGGGGGATTGGCCATGCGGTGACGCATCTCTTCGTGGAACGTGCGAGGCGGAGGGGTGAGAGGGCGCGCAGGACTGGCGGGGGCTTCCGGCTGTAGCGGCGGTCTATGACCGTCGGTGACTTCTTCTGCAGCCGTGGGCGCCCCGCCATCCGATGGATCGACCGACGGTCGCAGACCGCCGCTACAACTGGCGGGCTCTGGCGCGACGATCTCCGGGTTCCGCGCTTTCTCGGCCGCCTCCTCGGCTTCCAACTGGTCGGCGGCGACCTGGAGGGCTTTTTCCCCCTCGGTCATCACGCCGTCCGCGGGGATCGGCGGCCGGCCGAACATGCGGACAATCACGCGGTTGAGCTTCTCCTGGCGCGTTTGGCGGCTGTCCTTGCTGATTTTCTGCAACTCGTCCGCGTGCTCGAGCATCGCGGTGGCCGCGTTGAACTCGAACTTGCGCACCGCCAGGTTCAACGCCCGGGCGCCGGTGTCCGCCCGCCGGCCTTTGGCGACCGTGCCGACGAGGTTCGCGAAGACCTTGGAGGCGTGCATCATCGCGTAGGGATCGCCATTTTGCGCGGCGGTCTGGATGAGTTGGTTGAGCATGAACGCGTTGGATTCGATGAGCCGGTCGACGTCGGGCGCGGGGGCGTCGGCGGCTTGTTGGGCGGTCTCGGCGACGCGGGCGAACGTCGCGGCGGATTTGGCGCGCCGGCGTTTGGCGATCCAGCGCGAGATGGAGGCGCGCGAGAGCTGGAGGCCGTGCTCTTCCAACAAGTAATCGGCGGCCTCGGCCAGGGGCAGCCCGTGATCGAGGCGTTGAGCGAAGCGGGCGGCCTGGTCGGGGGACAGCCTGGAATCCAGGACGCAGTCCGAGCGGGTGGCGGG
>CAXUAZ010000218.1:0-4563 GCA_964249195.1 uncultured Chthoniobacterales bacterium | reverse complement strand
CCACGAGACGGTGGACGCCGCCGGGGTCTGGAACGGGCGAGTTCACTCTGTTGTTGTGCACGGAAATTGGCCAAAGCTGAAGCCATTTCCGTGCCTGTTATTCCAGGCAGGGCGCCAGAATTTTTAGACAGAATTAACAGAATTTAACAGAATTATGGGAGAAGAAGCAGATGCAGCCTGCCTTTTGCCCCTCTGCCAATTCTGTTAAATTCTGTTAATTCTGTCTAAAATTCAGGAGGCCCGGTATGCCGCTTCGGCCGCGCGGTAGACTTCCCGCAGAGGCCGGCCGGCTTTTTCCGCGACGGCTTTGCACGATTCAAACTCCGGGGAAACCTGCAGCAGTTGCTCGCCGCGGTACCCCAGTTTCACGCTCACCTCGCCATACGGAGTGGCCACGTTCTCATGACGCCGGGCCAGCTTGAGGCGCTGGAGCTGGCTGAAACGGACGCCAAATGTACTCGTCTCCGCAAAGATCAAATCCGTCAATCCAGACGCCGCGCCCGGCTCGCACAGGACCGTCAGGCGCGCGCCGGGACGGTTCTTTTTCATGTGCGTCGGCGTGAGACTTGCGTCCAGAGCGCCGGCGTTGAGCAGGCGGTCGAGCACGGCGCCGGTGATCTCGGGGGATTGGTCGTCCAGGTCGGTCTCGATCTGGGTGACGGTGTCGGTCTCCAGCGCGGGGCCGTCCACCGTGCCCAGGACGGCGCGCAACACGTTGGCGCGACCGGGGTTGTCGCGGGTCCCGAGGCCGTAGCCGATCTTGTCGACGCTCAGGCGCGGCATCGGGCCGAAGGCTTCCGCAAACTCGGCGACGATCGCCGCGCCCGTGGGCGTGATCATCTCGAAGGGCTCGTCCACCTGCTCGACGGAAATCCCACGCAAGATTTCCAACGTCGCGGGCGCCGGGACCGGAAAACGGCCGTGCGCGCAATCGATCCACCCACGGCCGTCGATCAACGGGCTGACGTAGACTTTCTCCACCCCAAGCGCCTCGATGCCGACGCAGGCGCAGATGATGTCGGCGATGGAATCCAGCGCGCCCACCTCGTGGAAACCGACCGTCTCGACCGGCGCGTCATGGATCTTCGCCTCCGCCTCGGCAATGCGGCGGAAGATCCCGAGCGCGTGTTTTTTGACGAAATCGGAGAGGTCGCTCGTTTCGATTAACGCGCGGATTTCCGCGTAGGAACGGCCGTGTTCGTGCTCATCTTCGTGGTGGTGGTGGTGCTCGTGTTCGTCGTGGGAATGCTCGTGGGCGTGGCTGTGTTCCTCCTCGTCGCCGTGGGAATGTTCGTGGCCGTGGTCGTGGTTATGAGCCGGCTCGTCCTGATCGTGCGTATGCACGGCGCCGGCGTGGACGCCGAACTTAACCCCGGCGATGTGCCGGCGGCTGGCACGTTCGAAGTGCAGATGGAAGTCGCCGATCTCGACCTTGGAAAGTTCCCATTCAAAGGCGGACGGCTGCACGCCCAGGTCGCACAACGCCCCGACCGTCATGTCGCCGCTGATGCCCGAAAAACAATCAAGGAAGAGAACGCGCATAGCGCCACAATCGCCCGGATTGATCCAATGCAGGAAGAATTTTTCTTGGCGGGCCGAGGCTGCGTTCAGACAATTGATTCCTCGAACAGGCCCGGCAGGGAGTCGACTTCCGATCTGCCCAACCAATAGCAAGCAAGAGACGCGGGTATCTTCAAAATCTTCTTGCCCCCGCGCGGATCACCGAAGGGCAGGATGGAAAAATCCGTTCTCTCTCTGGTGATCACGTATCCGCGATCGACCTTCTTCTGGACGCAGAATTCCTGCAACCCTTTGAGTTCCCCGAGTCCAGTCGCTCCGGGCGAACGATATTTGACCTCAAAAGGCACGTGTCTGCCCTCGACCGTCGCAACCATATCCACTTCGCGGTTCCCGCTGCCTTTCCAGTAGGAGAGGCCGATATTACGATGATTGGCCAAAATAAGAAGATGCTTGAGGAACGCCGTCTCCACGGCAATTCCGAGCGCGGCGGGGTCCTCCAACAGCGAACGACCTTTGAGCATCACGCTAGGGGCAATGGCGGCATCCGAGAGGTAGATTTTATAGCGCGCGCGCAAGATCTCTTTGCCATAGCCAAACGGCGCGAGTTTATGGATGAGGTGAGCCGCCTCGAGGAGCGCGATGAAATTGTTGGCGGTGGGTTTCTTCACCTCTAAATTTTTGCAAAGATCAGAAACGTCCAGCACGCCTCCATCGTGCAGGCAGAGGTAGAGAAACGTTTGCTCCAGTTCCAGGACGCGTCTAACCCCGAAAAGGGCAGTCATATCGCGTTTGAGCACTTTATCGACGATGTCTTCGCGCAGGAGTTTTTGCGCCTGGGCGATACTTTCCACTTGAGCGGTCTGGGGAAAACCGCCTCGCAGCAGGTATTCATGAAAATGGGCGGTCAGCGATGTCGATCGAGTCGCCTCCTGCGCAAATCGGATGGGCTCCCAATCGAATAAAGCGGAAAACGAGGAGACGGCAGCAAGATCCGGCATCTCGATCCGCCTGATTTGCAAATATTCGTAGAAGGAGAGAGTTGCCAGCCGGAGCGTTTGCCAACGGCCCACTCCTGATTCTTGCCCCTCGGTGACCAGGGGCGTGGCGGAGCCGGTGACCGCGATGCGCCGGTTTCTGGCAAAATCCACCTGTTGTTTGAGCCAGGTCTGCCAATTTTTAGTATACTGAATTTCGTCCAGAAAGAGGTATTCGGGTCCTCGCCGCTCTGGCTCCAACTCCGTCCAGATTTCCAGGAGACCTTCAAGACCGGCGAGCTTGAGGAGCGGGTGGTCAAAGGTGACGTAAAGCACTTGACCCGGGGGAGTGCCTTTTCCGATCAAGGCTTCAATCGTCTGTAATAGAAGCGTGGTCTTTCCGATTTGACGGGCGCCACTGAGCAGCAGCGCGCGGTGAGCGGGCGGCCTTTCGATCCAGTCGGTGATTTGGTGAAAGGCGGCCCGCTGCCAGTTGGGGAGATCAGCGATCTTGGCTCCTTGCCACCAAGGGTTGTACTGACGAAGAACCGCAAGAAGCTCTGATTTTGAACCGATCATCACCGAATTTACCTAAAAATGGCCGTTTAGGTAAAGTATACTGTTCCTAAATTTGCCTTTTAGGCTGTTTTATCGATTCAGAGCCGGTTGATCGTCGCGGCGGCGTAGGCGGCGCCGAAGCCGTTGTCGATGTTGACCACCGTCACCCCGCTGCCGCAACTGTTGAGCATCCCTAACAGCGCCGCCAACCCCCCAAAACTCGCCCCGTACCCGATGCTCGTCGGCACGGCGATCACCGGCACGTCCACGAGCCCCGCCACCACGCTGGGCAGCGCCCCTTCCATCCCCGCGACCACCACCAGCACGCGGCAGGCCGCCAGCCGATCCCGCACCGCCAGTAGCCGGTGCAACCCGGCCACGCCCACGTCCGTGATGCGATCCACCGGGTTGCCGAAGGTCTCCAACGTCACGGCGGCCTCCTCGGCCACGGGCAAATCGGACGTCCCCGCACAGATCACGCCCACCCTCCCAGCCAGGCGCGGCAACGGCGCGCGCTCGACCACGATGCAACGCGCCCGTTCGTGATGACGCGCCGCCGGGAACTCCGCCGCAACCGCCGCGAAATGCTCCAGCGTCGCCCGCGTGCCCAGCACCACCGGTTCGTGCGCCAGGATCGTCCGCGCGATGGCGGCGACTTCGGGCGGGGTCTTGCCCTGGCAGAAGATCACCTCCGGGAATCCGCACCGCCGCCGGCGGTCGGTGTCCACCCGGGCAAAGCCGAGGTCCACAAAGGGAGGAGTTGACGTTTCCATCGGTTTGGCTACCCCGGCGCCGCCGGGCTCAATAGCCACCGCATCGGCACCATCGACGACTCATGGAACCCGTGGGCGTGGAAAAAATGCTTCGACGGCTCATCCAGCCGCTCGGTGAGGAGCGTGATCCGCTTGAAATCCTTTTGCCGGGCAAAATCCAGCGCGTAATTGAGCAACTCCGCGCCATAACCCTGCCCGCGGTGTTCCTGGCAAATGATGAGGTCTTCGAGGATCATCACGAAACCGCCTTCGGCCGTGCTGATCGTGAAGAGCAGGTTCATCATGCCGATGAGCTTGTCCATGGTGTTGGAGCGCAGGACGAAGATGCGGCCGCGGTTGGGCTGCTCGATGATGAGCCGCAGGCCGCGCAACTGCTTGGTCTGGTCGGGGCGAAAGTCGCTCTCGCGCGTGAACAGGTCGTGGAGGAGATCGGCCAGCGCGGGCAGATCTTCTTCGGTGGCCGGCTCGATGCGGTTGTTGCTCATATGCCGCCGCGTTCAATGGCACAAAGCGCGGCGCGAGGCGATGGATATTTGGAAATGAGGCCCAGATTTTGCGTCAACCAGCGCGGTCCGGGAAGACCAACAGCTCGTCCCACCGCTCCTGGAACACCCTCGCCACGATCCGCGCAAACCCTTCCACCCCCACCGCTTGCCCGCTCTCCGTCTCGACCGCCGTCATTTCCACGCCCGCGATTCCGCACGGGGTGATCGCCCCAAAAGGCGCCAGCGCCTCCC
>CAXUAZ010000217.1:0-4573 GCA_964249195.1 uncultured Chthoniobacterales bacterium | reverse complement strand
CTTCCAGCACATCCTCGAAACCCACCCCCAGCCCCGTCGCGGACCGGCGATACGCGGGCGGCAGCAGCCGCGTGATCTTCTCCACCGCGATGCGGCTGGCAAACTCCCCCGCCATCGCGCCGCCCATGCCGTCGCTGACCGCAAACACATAGTCGGAATGCGCCGTCGACGCCTCCCCCACTTTGCCCAGATAATGAACGTGCTCGGCGTCGAATTGCAGACCAAGGAAAGCATCCTCGTTGTTGCGGCGGACCCGCCCCCGGTCGCTCAGCGCCGACCAACGCAGCGCGGTGACTTCAATCGGATGGCGCGGTTCCATGGGCGGGTTCCAAAATCGTGGCAAATTCGAAGTCGATCAGGCAAAACCGGCCGTCCGATTGCCGGTAGGTGATGTTGCGAATCTCCGCGTCGTCATGGCGCACGCCGAAGGGCAGAAGTTCATCGAAGAGCTCTTTGGCCCGCGCGGCGTCCATGTGCTCCACCCGGGCGCCGCAACTGGTGGTGACGATCCGCAATTTGCCGGCGTCCTCTTCGAGGAGCCGGGGCACGAAGGGACATTTCCGCTCCTCGAGGTAACGCAGCACGCGCACTTCGTTCGTAAAACGCTCCTGCGCCTTGGGGCCGCGGAACGTTTTATATACGCGGCCATCGTAGCTGATCCGCACCATGGCGCGCAGCGTGTCTTTGACCTCGTGCATGCTCCTTCCAGCATCCGCCTCTTTTCCCTTGCCGCAACCGATGTTCAACGCGGGTCAATGGCACTCCACATGCTAAATTGGGCGGGTAGGCGCATTGGCAGGTAAAACACGCAACAAAAACAACAAGAACGGGCGCATTTCGCGCAGATCGCTCGAAAACACACACCCATAAACCCACAGATACGATGCCGAAGTACAAACTGGAATATATCTGGCTCGACGGTTATGAGCCCACTCCCAATCTCCGCAGCAAGACCACCATCAAGGAGTTCGCCAGCTTTCCCAAGCTCGAGGAACTTCCGATGTGGGGCTTCGACGGCAGTTCGACCAAGCAAGCCGAGGGTCACAGCTCGGATTGCGGACTCAAGCCGGTCGCGATCTATCCCGACAGCACCCGCAAGAACGGCGCGCTCGTAATGGCTGAGGTCATGCTGCCAGACGGCACGCCCCACCCGACCAACGCCCGCGCGACGATCCTCGATGATCCGGGAAGCTGGTTCGGATTCGAGCAGGAGTATTTCTTTTACCAGGACGGCCGTCCGCTGGGTTTCCCGGCCGAGGGTTACCCGGCGCCGCAGGGCGAGTATTATACGGGCGTCGGCTACAAGAACGTCGGCGACGTGGCGCGCGAGATCGTCGAGAAACATCTCGATCTCTGTCTCGACGCCGGGATCAATCACGAAGGCATCAACGCCGAGGTGGCGAAGGGCCAGTGGGAGTTCCAGATCTTCGGCAAGGGCTCGAAGAAGGCGGCGGACGAAGTCTGGGTCGCTCGCTATCTTCTCGCCCGCCTTTGCGAGCAGTACGACATCGACATCGAGTGGAGCTGCAAGCCGATCCGCGGCGATTGGAACGGCTCGGGCATGCACTCCAATTTTTCCACCGAATACATGCGCGAGGTTGGCGGCAAGGAGTACTTCGAGAAGCTGATGGCGGCCTTCGACAAGTACAAGAACGAGCACATCGCCGTTTACGGACCCGACAATCACCTGCGCTTGACCGGTCTGCACGAGACTCAGTCGATCGATAAGTTTAACTACGGCATCGCCAACCGCGGCGCCTCGATCCGCGTCCCGCACAGCTTCGTGAACAACGGCTACAAGGGTTACCTCGAAGATCGCCGCCCCAACTCGGCCGGCGATCCGTACAAGATCGCGAGCCGGATCCTGCAAACGGTGGCCACGGTCCCGACGACCTAGCCGCCAACCGCGAGCACGTCTGACAATGGCAACGCCGTCCCCGCGAGGGGACGGCGTTTTGCTTTCTATCTTCGTGTGCTCCGTGCGAAATATCCCGATCCGTTTCGGCGACCGCTAAACCGCCGCCACACCGGTCTCTTCGGTCCGAATGCGGATCGCCCGTTCGACCGGAAACACGAAGAGCTTGCCATCCCCCGTCTTGCCTGTCCGGGCCGCCCGGGTGATGACGTTGATGGCTTGCTCCGCCAGTTCGTCCGGCAAGACCACCTCGATCTTGAGCCTCGCCACGAAATCCACCTGGTACGCCGAGTCCCGATACAATTCGGTGTGCGAAGTCTGATGCCCGTACCCTTTGACATCGCTCAAGGTCATCGCCTCGACGCCGATATTAGCGAGCGCTTGTTTGACCTCTTCAAGCTTGAAAGGCTTGATGATGGCTTCCAGTTTTTTCATGAGCGGCGCCGCTTGCGCAAAGACGTTTAAAGAAGCAGCGGTGACGAGACCAACTTGCCGAAAGGTCGAAGCGTCTCGAAGAAAGGAAGCTCATGATGGGAGGCGAACGTAAACCCCCGAAAACGTCCGCCCCCCATCGTAAAAGCGATATCAGCCCTTTAGCACGCGTCGTGCCATGATGCTTCTCCCCGGCAGCCCCGCCCCACGCGCGGCTTAGTGGTCAACTTTGTCCAGGTCAGCAGAGCAAAACGGGACCGTCGTGGTCCGTTCCTTCCACCCGTTAGATGCGCCGGCCGCTCAGCCGTTGACCCGCCGGCCAGCCGGGGATCGCTTCCGACGAATCCACTTTCCAGGCCTCGTCCTCATACACCAGCGTGTAGGTCCAACCGATGGCTTCCCCGTGACGGGAGACAAAGTAAACATCCACCAGCACGCGCGCGCCGTTGTTGCGCAGGTGATGGATGGCGCCGAACTCGATGTGGTTCGCGTCCGCCACCGGCAGGTAATCGCGCCGCAACTTGTGCTCGAATTGCACGAGCGTCAGGCGCTCCTGCAGGCTGCTGGAGGCCGCATGATACGCCAGCGGAAAATCCGCCCAGCGGCAGGCCGCCAGATGCTTCTGGACGGCGGCATACAATTCGCGCGGCGCGGTTTCCTCCGGCCGGGGCCGCATCACGTAGGCAAACAACGCCAGGGTGCCCAGGAATGACACCAAGGACATGCCGCAGAACACGCGATTGGCCCATTTCATCATGCCGCGGAGCGCTCCTCCGCCAGACCGCCGACCGACCGCAGCAACGGAAAAGTATACAGGCCAGTGGCGTGGCCATCGCCCCACACGGGCTGCAGCGCATAGCCGCCGATGAAACCGTAGGAGACCAGATAGAAGCTGCGCTTGGGATCGTAGGTCACTTCCGGCGCATCCACGTAACCAAGGGCGTCCGGTTCTCCGCAACAGGCCGCGCACGGGCACGCGCGCCGAAGGGCCTCGAGCTTGAGATAGCTCTCGATCCCATCGTTCCAGCGCACGGCAAGCTCATCGCCGATCATTTGGATGTCCAACGGAGTCAACGGCATCGGGAGGGATGAAATCAGATCGGGGACGGGCTCGTCAAGCCTTGGGCGCGCCGCTAAAACTCGATCACCGCCGGCGAGATCACCGTCGCCGACTCCGCCGGGCCTTTCCATTCCGGCACGTCGCATCGCGTCGCCTTCCAGCCGGGATGCGCCAGACGCCCCCGGAACGGCGGGCTGGCCGGGATGTTCCCCGTGAATCGATAACGCGCCGGATCAAACCCCGCCGGCGCCTCGATCGCGGCGCCTTCTTCCTTCGACGTCACATGCCGGATCGCAAACATCCGCTCGATCGTCTCCGCGCAACGCCCGTGCAGCTCTCGCACCGCCGCGCCGATGTCCTCGTCGCTATAGTCGTCCACCGATTCCTGCACAAAATCGAGGAACCGCGCTTCCCGTTGCAGGATCGCCAGCAGGGTCAACGCGTCATTGCGTTGCGTGATCCGCTCCGGGGCCGGCGCCGGAGGCGGGGCGGGCTTTTCCCCGGCCAAGAGTCCCCGCACCTCCGCCGCAAAATCGCCGTCGCCCCAGGCGCGCAAGAGCGCCTTGAACCCGAGTAAAATGTTGCCCATCGCGATTGCCTCCCCCCGGCCGTTCAATGCGCCGCGCCCCAGCCGCCGCCCAGCGCCTTGATGAGCTGCACGCTGGCCTGCATGCGCTGGCCGTTGAGCAGGGTCGCCGCGCGCTCGCTCTGGAGTTCCACGCGCTCGGCGTCGATCACGTCCAGGAAATTGCTCGCGCCTTTGGTGTACTGCGCGTTGGAGAGGTCCAGCGTGCGCCGCGACGCCTCCACCGCTCGTTGCTGCGCCTCGGATTGACCTGCGAGCGTCCGCAGATCGACGAGCGCGTTCTCCACGTCCTGGAACGCCACGAGCACCTGCTGGCGGTAGCGGGCGACTTGCTCGTCGTACTGTGCGCGGGTTTGCGCAAGACGGGCGGTGTTGCGGCCGCCTTCGAAGATCGGCAATTGAATGCTCGGCCCGATTGACCAGATGCGGCTTTCCCAATCAAAGAGCGACCCGATGTCCGCGCTCTCAAATCCCGCCGCGCCCGTCAGCCGCACAACCGGAAAAAACGCCGCCGTCGCGATGCCGATGCGCGCGTTGGCCGCGGCGACCGTGCGCTCGGCGGCGTTTTTTCCGGTTGTGC
>CAXUAZ010000216.1:0-4617 GCA_964249195.1 uncultured Chthoniobacterales bacterium | reverse complement strand
CCCACTCCATAGCTCGTCATCCCGTTTGTTCCAATTCCAGCCGAAGCATTACAGTACGGAAGCGGGCCAGCAATTCGGCAATCAACTCCGAGTAGTAAATGGTCACCGGCATTGCTGCAGGAGAAGTGGACCGCCAGGTCATCGAGGTAAACTTGAGAATTTGTTCCGTCAGTGCATCGAGGGACTTCGACGTGGAGCGCTTGTGTAAATGTATCAGCAAGGGGGCTGGCAGCGGGCTGAGTTGGCGCTTCACCTGAACCGGACCATTTGTAGCTAAAAGCTTTGTGTTTGCCCCAAGTTGCATCACAAAACCCCGAGGGGGTACAAAAACCCCCTTTAGGCCTTTGCCCCACTTCATGCCCCGTTGCGCTCGGTCCACAACTTTAAACGGGTGATCTTGGGAGACTTGGAGCGACGCAAACTCGACAATCTGTTCTTCCGCAACATCAGCAACGCACTCGGCGATGAGTTCATCAATTTCCACGTTCTTCAGCGGCTTGGCTGTGTGAAACACGATCCTCACTCTGTCTCCGGGCTGCCATCCATTACGCCTCTTAACCTCAGCGAGAATGGACGTTGTCGAGTTCTTCAAGACTTCAGGATACTCGTCGTATGTGCATTCTCTCGAAATGTTCGACAGAAGAAAGTTGCCATCCCCAAGAAAGACCGTTGTGATTCCCATGTGGCGTTGCCGCTTCTCGACACGGCTTCCCGCCACCTCTGCCATGCCCATGCCAATCACAATCTCGTCATTGTAGGTTCGCGGCTGACTGACGGTCCACGGTGCTCCGTCCATCTTCGCGTAAAGCGAAACGGCAATATTTCGGAGTATGTATTGAATCGAGGCGTCGGACTGATGGAGAGTCGCAACTCGAATCTCCTGCGAAGGAATGCCATTAGTCAGCAACAATGCTTTGGCATGAAGATACGGGTTGCGGTCGTCAGGAATGTTTAGACTGGCATCTGGAACCACGACAATTGCTGCATCATAGCTTGTTCCGCTACCTAGATGGGACTCAATCGCCGTGCGATATGCCGCTGCAGATTGGCTTGACCCACCGCGCGAATCAGCCACCGGGCAGGTATCGAATTTCACATGGTTCAAGTTAAAAAGCCGAGCAAACCCTTTGGGGTAAATCCCATTTCGAACTCCATCAAGGAAGGTGCCAAAGACCTGCTCCACCTTAACTTGCTCCGCCTGGGGGACAACTACCAAGATGCGCGGCGTCCTTTTTTGAAACGTGTCACCGTCGTAGGGCCCGAACTCGACCAAGCCATCCCAAGGAATCGTCTTTCGCTTCGTCTTCGCGGCGTCGAAACAATACTCGACTGGAGGAAGCTCTCGGTAGATTGGTGCTCCGTCGGTGTTCTGAATCGGAATCGCTGCACCGATAGTGGCCACAATACCAGGGCCAAGATTCACAGTCCGTGAACTCCGCGAAAACGTTCTCAGCACTTCATTGAAGCTGGGGCCGCTGGTGAACTTCGCCTCCCAAATGTCGCGCTGCGCATCAAAGTCGCGATAGCGCGTCCCAAGCAGCCGTGACAGGCAACGCTTGAAGCTGAATTTACTCCCCTCCAAACGGACCGAGTCAGCCGCGACGGACGTTCGTCCATCCATAGTCTCGTCAAGTTCCACGATGCCTTGGCTTATACGCTTGATGCGGCCCACAAGCCGGCGTTCGCCGGATTGAGGCTGTTTGAGTACGACGTAGAGGCCATCAAGCTGAACTGACTGGTTCGCAAGGTCAGGAAGACTGGCCGAAATCTCCCACTGCATGGCCACAGACATCGCCACGACAACTTGCAGCTCCCCTTCGACCAATTCGATTGTCCGTGCCTCCAATTCAAATCGCGGACGAATGGCAAACCCTCGTTTAACGATCTCAGGAAGTTGGTGATTGGCGGAAAAACTGGCGATGAACTCATCCTTTTGAGCGAGAAAGCGGAAGGGGCGAACACGCGCGGGTTGGTAGGCCGGCAAAAGACTTGGAAGCGCCGCATCCAGCCTTGCCTTCATAAAATCCAGCCCTTCGTAACCATCCAGCCGAAGAATCGTCGTCGCTTGGCCAAACTCAACGGCAGGCTCGGGAACGGTAGCCAAACCGAAGATTTTCTCGCCGCGTCTCAGAACGAACCAATCATTTCCAAGACTCTTGCGCAGTTCGCGCATGTCCGTTCCCTCAGTCCACGGCAGCTGGGCGACCGTCACCGATTGGACAGAGAACTCAACGGAGAAGCAGTTGAGCAGGTAGCGTTCGAGTGCGAGAGTGTTGTTCATTTTCCTCGGATAGTCAAGCGACGGGTTTCCCGCTTTTTGAAAGAAGGGGATTTGGCGCGTGCCGCTATCATCGCGCGCCTTTTTGCGATCTCGGTTCCGGGCGGCAACAGGGGCGCTGTCCTGCAGCGTCTTCCACTGGGCGAGCGCGGGGGCCTAGAAGACGTTCTTTTCGACAGTTGTCTCGCCCCTCCGACCCGGCGCGGATGCGTCTCGGCATGGGCCGCCGGGGAATCGTAATCTGCCGAGTCGAGGCAGTAGTCGCTGGCTGGAGCACGAAACTGGGCCTCGATTTCGCGCTGCCGGATGACAAACGAATCGGAGGCATACTTGAGGACGATAAAACTGAGGACGGCATGCTTATAGTCGGCGGCATCGAGATTTGCGCGGAGGCGGTCCGCGACGAACCAGAGCTTGCCGTCGAGGTCGCGGAAGAACGTGTGGGTTTCAGAGGGAGGCATGGAAGTTTTGGAGCTCCTTAACACTTGGCTCCAGCTGTAGGATTCGGTTGCTCGGATTCGTGTCTTTACGGATAGAAGATGTACAGTCTTCCCTCGTGCGGCAAGGCAATCTATCGCTACGCAACCACTACTTCTTCGCGGCCAGAGCACAGCGGGTTACTGGAAGTTGACTGCCCGGTTCTGGAAGGGGTAACAGCCTTAAAGGCAATGCGCAGTTGGCGTCCTTTGTGCGCGCCGATGTCATCTCCTCCCAGCGATTAAGGTGACCCACGCATTGCGGGTCTGCCACCAATGCGAGGATAAGGTGAGAGTCTGCGTCGCTAGTCCGGGACGCTTCCGCACGCAAGCGCCGTTCGGTCCGGCGGCGGATCAATCCGGATGTACTTCGATGATTTTCAGTTCCCGCTGCCGCAGCTCAGCATATCCCCGGCGGGTCCATCGAAGCGGCTGTGCGCGGCCATGTCGGTTGCGCCTCGACGCCGAAGGATATGGCGGCAGTCGGCAGCTGAATGGCTCGGCGAAGCGCCGTTCCAGGTTTGCGCCAGCCTCGCGAATCCCGGAACTTGGCAGCCGAGATTGCGATGGACGGAATAATAGAGCGCAGGCCGGAACCGCTGCCGCTACACAAACATCGCTCGCTCGCCGAATCACCGCTAAGTTGTCGCCGTGATGATGGCGACAAACTTGATGAACCGGCTCGAACCCTCGCTGAAACGCGAACTTTACACCGCTCACGACCGCTACCTGCAACCCCTCCCCAACGCGACCCTCGACAAACGCTACCTGAGCCTGCGGCGTCACTTGCGACTGGCTGAAATCGCCGCCAACGCCGACCTGCCGCGCTGGGAGGTTCCACTTAACAACTGGAACGGACCACGCTACTGGGTGCGCAAGGAACTACTCACGACCGAGGAATTCCGGCTGCGGGGCCGCGCGCTGCCCACTGCCCCGCCCCCGTCCCGCTCGCTCTTCGACTTGGCCTGTCCACCCTCGCTGGCGGGAAAGCGTCCGGGCGGAGAGGCGTTTCTGCTGCGCTTCGATAAAGTAAAGCACTTGAGGGAAATGTATGAGCGGGGCGAGGTTCGCCTCAGTCCGGCGGCAAGCCTCCTGACTGAGGAGCACAACGCCGCGCGGCGCGACGACGAACTGCAAAAGCACCGCTACATGCGCGGCGAACACTTGCGTGCCGCCGATCCGCGGACCGGACAGCCTATCTCCATCGTCGGCTCGGCGCGTTTCACCAGTCAGATCGCTAACTATTACTTTCTTTGCCTCTCCAACGAGTTCGACGCAGATCTGTTCACGGCTTTCGACGCGGACGCCTGCCTGATCATCAACAATCCGGCGGCCTTCGCCGACCGCCTGGAAGCAGCGTCCCGGCAGCTTCTAACCGGGTGGCACTTCAACCACGTCAACGTCGAGTACTATGACCCCTACGAAGCCGCGCCGGGCGAACGGATGAACGCCGTGATCAGCAAGACCATCGACTTTGCCTACGAGCGGGAATACCGCTTCTTCTGGGCACCGCCGAGGGGCAAACCACCGGCGGACAAACATCTTTTCCTGGACTTGGGACCGTTGCAAGACATCACCGAACTCTATGAACCGACGCGGCGAACTTAGAAACGGCGGTCGTGATGAGGGCCGGGTCAGGCGAGCTGAAAGCAGGGCGGTTGGCGACCGTATCAACTCGCGGCAGGAAGACGGCCTTTCGGCAGTTGGCGGCCCAACGCCTGGAAAACCCCGCCCCACGCCAGAGATTATGGTCGCCGATGATGTAGAAGCGTTTCCGAAGGGCGGGTGACGGCGACGTTCAGGAGGTTTGGCCTTGCCCCGGCCCACCCGCCCCCGAAGCTGGTAAAGCTGCGACAGCCCGAA
>CAXUAZ010000215.1:0-4769 GCA_964249195.1 uncultured Chthoniobacterales bacterium | reverse complement strand
GCTGGCCGCGGTCACGGCGCGGGCGCAGTCGAGTTTCGACCGTCCCGGCGGCGACCGGCTTTGCCGGCATGGCGAAGACTGGCAGGCGCTGCAAGAGCTTGGCCGCGGTGACCCCCGCGAGGGCCGCGCAGCTCGTCGCGCAGAGGGAGGTTCCCACGATGGCGGTGGGGTTCGTCGCCTTGGCGGCGGCGAGGATCGCGATGGCCGTCGTGGGGATGAGCTGCACGGAACTCGTGTTGATCGCCAGGAACGTGCACATGGCGTTGGTCGCTGTGCCGGGGGTGGGGTTGAGGCGCTCGAGATCGCCCATGGCGCGCAGGCCGAGCGGCGTGGCGGCGTTGCCCAGGCCGAGCATGTTGGCGGCGATGTTCATCACCATGGAACCCATCGCGGGGTGATCCGGCGGGACGTCGGGAAACAGGCGGCGCAGGATGGGCCGCAACGCGCCCGCGAGGATGCCGATCAGCCCCGATTTTTCCGCCAGGCGCATGACCCCGAGCCAGATCGACATCGCGCCGACCAGCGGCAGCGCAATGGCCATGACCGCGGTGCGCGCGCCTTCGAAGGCGCCGTCGGTCACCTCCTTGAGATGACCGTTCCAGCCGCCAAAAAGCACGGACAGGACGATGAGCGAAAACCAGATGTAGTTAAGCATCGGGCGCCGGCTTTTTGGGTTCCTTCGGACCCAGGAGGTGCGGGCCCGTGCCCAGGACGTAGACATCGAGGCACGCCTTCACGCGGGCGAAACATTCGCGGACGAGCGCTCTCGCGGAATACTTCAGCGGCACGTCTTTAGAGGGAAATGCCACCGCGTCGATCCCGAAATGGCGCGCCAGGAAGAGGGCGCGGGAGGTGTGGAAGCGATCGGTGACGATCACCATTTTATCCAGCCCGAAGATCTTCCGCGCGCGGGCGACCGAATCCAGCGTGCGAAAGCCGGCGTAGTCGAGGGTCATGGCGCTGTCGGGCACGCCGAGGGCGAGGAGCGCGCGGCGCATGTCGCTGGGTTCGTTGTACCCGCGCGTGCCGTTGTCGCCGCTCAAGAGGAGGTGTTTGACGCAGCCGCGGCGGAAGAGGTCGGCCGCGGCGGCGATGCGGTTGTCGAAATGGGGGTTGGCGTTGAGCCCGGCGCGCGACGACGTGCCGAGCACGAGGGCGGTTTCGTTCTTGGGCAGGGAGGCGGGATCGGTGAGCAGCCGGCCGTGGCCGAGATGATCGACCAGCCACGAGGCGCCCACGATGAGGGCGACGATCAACATGCCCGCCGCGACGGCCATGGAAATGAGAACGCGCACGAGTCTCCTGATCACGCGTTCATACGGTCACAGAGCGGGGTGCTTGGCAAGGGCGTTTGCTTCGACTCTGCGAATCGCCTGCCGGCCAGACACCGTGGGTGGTTTTCGACCCTTGGCATTTGTCCGGTGATCCTCGTATGCTGCGCAGAAGAAATTCGCCATTAGGCACGACGATCATGGCTGATAAAATCCACTACGGACTCGACAACCCGCACCCGCTCTTCAACCGCAAGACGGAACTGGTGTGGGATGGGAAATACGATGTCGCCGGGTGCGCGATGCCGGTGGAGGTGCAGGTGTGAGCTGCAAGCGCAAGCTCCTGGAAAAGGTGCTGGCCGGCGCGCACAATATCCGGTTCGCTGAAATCTGCCGGCTTGCGGAAGCTCTCGGCTACCGACTCGACCGGGTGAGTGGCAGTCATCACATCTACGAGCACCCAGAGGCGAGCCGTCCGCTCAATTTGCAGAACGTGGGCGGCAAGGCGAAGGCGTATCAGGTGCGCCAGTTTTTGCGCGACATCGAGGAGTTTCACCTGACCATGCAAGATTAAGATTATGAGCGACTACCATATCAACGTATTTTACAGCGAAGAGGATGAAGGCTACATCGCTGATATTCCTGATTTGAAGTCGTGTTCGGCCTTCGGCAGCAGCGCGGAAGCGGCGTTGCGCGAGGTCATGATCGCGAAGGAGGCGTGGCTGAAGACGGCTGCAGCCCACCGCAAGAAAATTCCTGAACCGAGATATCGGCCGGCGATTTACGCTGCGGTGCACTAAAGAGGACGCCGCGCATGGCAGACGATCCCGTCTCCACGCTGGAGCCGCTCTAAACATGCTGTAGCGCACATCGAAATCATCCGGTTGCCTAAGTGTTCGCGGCGCATCTGTTGAACGCCTCGGCATCGCGGGGCGGCTACGACGGTGAAACTCAGGCGAGGTTCAACTCCGGCGTGAGCCCGGCGGCGGTTCGCACCGGAGTTTCACGCTGGCTCGCGAGGCCCGCTATTTCCAGCCAGCGCGGCTCTTTGAGCAACGTCACGAATTGCTTCTGCGCCGGCGAGATTGACCGGTGGCGGCGGTGGATCACCCCGAGCGGACGCCACATCTCGAAGGACTCTACCTCGATTGCCACCAGGCTCCCGTTGCGGGTCTCGTCGGCGACGCTGGCCTGCGGGACAATGGAGATGCCGTTCTCGATCTCGACCGCGCGTTTGACCGTCTCGATGTTGTCGAGTTCCATCGTCTGCTTGATCTCCACGCCCTGCTCGCGCAGGAGGCGGTCGATCACCTTGCGGGTCGGCAGGTCGGGCTCGAACGAGATGAATTTTTCGCCGTGCAACTCCCGCAGACTTACCCGTTTGCGCTCGGCCAGCCGGTGATCGGGATGGCAGATGAGCACCAGCTTGTCCCGCCAGAAATCCTCCACCATGAGCCCCTTGCGCCGGGAGGGGAACGCGACCAGGCCGAGATCGGCGTCGCCCTCCAGCACCTCGGTGTACACCTGCGACGAACGGCGGTAATCCACCTTCACCTCGACCTCCGGGTAGAGCGCGCGGAACTTCTTCAGGAAAGGCGGCAACTCGTGCAACCCGATGCTGTACACGGTGCAGATCTTCAGTTCTCCGGCGACGATGTTTTGCAACTCGCGGATGCGGTCGCCGAGACTCTCGAACGCGCCGAGGATCTCCTTGCTCGCCTGCAGGAACGCCCGGCCTTCCTGGGTCACGGAGAAATTCTTGCGGCCGCGCTCGATCAATCCAACGTGGAAATGTTTTTCCAGGGTCCGGATTTGTTGACTCACGGCGCTCTGCGTGATGGAGTTCAACGACGCGGCGCGGGAGAAGCTGGCGGTCTCGACCAAGTCGCAGAAAACCTTGAAGGTTTCGATCTGCATCTGCGTTTCTGTATAAGCAAAACTAATTCTGCGGTCAAGGAGATTTCATCCAAGCTAATGCAAGAACTCGTGGAGCGGCTGGCGGCGGTGCGCGCTAAAATCACGGCGGCAGCGTTGCGGGCGGGACGGGACGCGGCGGACGTGGAGCTGGTGGCGGTTTCAAAAACGCATCCGCCGGAGGCCGTGCGCGAAGCGTTGGAAGCGGGACAAACGATTTTTGGCGAGAGCCGGGTGCAGGAAGCACGCGTGAAGGCGCCGCTGTTGCCGGGGCGGGCGCGCTGGCATTTCATCGGGCGGCTGCAGAAGAATAAAGTGCGCGCGGCGCTCGGGCAATTCGAGTTGATCCACAGCGTCGATTCCCTGGAGTTGGCGCGGCAGATCGACCGCATCGCCGACGAAGAGGGGCAGCGGCCCCGGGTGCTGCTGGAGGTTAACGTCGCGGGGGAGTCGACGAAGTTTGGGTTTTCGGCGGGGGATTTGCGGGCGGAGGCGGAGGCGTTAGGGGAGCTTGGGCGGCTGGAGATTGGCGGATTGATGGGGATGGCGCCCTACGCGGAGGAGGCGGAGTTTTCGCGGCCGTATTTTGTGAAGTTGAGGGAGTTGCGAGACGAGTTGCGCGAGACGGGTGGCTGGCCGTTGCCGGAGCTCTCGATGGGGATGAGCGGCGACTATGAGGTCGCGGTGGAGGAGGGGGCTACCCTGGTGCGGGTGGGGAGCGCGATCTTCGGCACGCGGACGGGCAAGCAGTGGCGGCCGACGGAGTAGCCGGGAGGGCGATTGGAGGGCGACGCTCCGTCGTCGCTGTAGCTGGCTGCCGTTAGACGCGCCCCTCCGGCAATCTAATCACGGCGACGACGGAGCGTCGCCCTCCAGCGCCTATCGTCCCGGACAGCAAGTGCGCCCGTCATTGCCCTTCGGCCAGCGGGATCGTGTACGTTTGCTTCGTGCCTACCGCTTTCACGATCACCTGCGTCGGGCGGATGTCGACCACCTGATATTGAGCGCCGTCGGGCGGGAGCGTGAACTTGCCGCCCGATTTCACCTCGATGTCGCCCTGGCCGCTCGATAACACCGCCGCCGTATTCGGGCCGCTCGCCATCGCGCGCACCAACACGACTTTTTCGCCGGTTTCCGCGTTGACAAGTGTCAACTCGGAGGCGTCGACCGGCTTGCCGGTGTCCTTCTCCGCCACCTCGCGCGGGCGGATGCTCGCCACGCTGTACGGCAGGTCCGGCAACCGTTCGCCCTTGGCCAAAGAAGCCTTCTTCTCGGCTCCGCCCGGGTGGATCGTGACGCGCGCCTTGCGGCCCTCCATGCCGTCGAACATCACCGGGAACGGCTCGCCCGCGAGCTTCTTCATGCGCAGCTTGGTGACGAACGCGGGGTGCGATTTGGGGTCGTTGGGATCGGTGCCGGCGGCGAGTTCCTCGTCGTTGGTGAAGCCGTCCTTGTCGTCGTCCTGGCCGGTGTCCTTTGTGAGGAGCTTGCTGGGTTCAACGCCGTTTTCCTTCATCCAGGTGCGCTCCAGGGCGTCGCTGGCGGCGTCGGCGGCGTTATTTTGCGTCTCGAGCGGCGGGGGGG
>CAXUAZ010000214.1:1046-4830 GCA_964249195.1 uncultured Chthoniobacterales bacterium | reverse complement strand
AAAGTGGGGCGGGCCGGCGGTTTTGGCGAGCCTCAAAGCGAAAAGGGGAGGGAAAACAGCGACGCCGGCTACTTCGTGCTTGCGCGGAGGCGGGAGGAAGGCAATACATTTCCTCCCTCCGTCTGTTGGCAGGCGGCGGCCCTTGCAGATCCAGCGTAGCTCAGTGGTAGAGCGGGCGACTGTTAATCGCCTGGTCGTAGGTTCGAATCCTACCGCTGGAGCCAGACTGTAAGCACCTCACAACGAGGAGCTTCTCCATCCCGGCAGGTCGTTTTCGAGATCATTTGCCACCAGAATTGCCAGCAACAGACGCACGGAGCGAAGTATTCGCGCTTACTCTGCCAGCACTTCGCGACTGCCCTCTAACGATCCAATCTCGGCGCGTTCATCCTCCAACCATGGAGAGAAACGTGCAGCGGTGGCAGGAACCTCAGCAACAACACATCATCCTTAGGAGCATTGCCTCTCGCAAACTTCTCGAAATCGCTGACGACCCATTCGACCTAATCGTCACATTCATCTAGAATTTCGAAATTCATCAGGGTCTCAAGTTACTTTAGCAGACTCCTGACCGTCAGCGCATCGGCACTTCGCCCAAATTGGGTCTGTGATTCGGCTGGTGCACACGGTGGAGGGCACGAGCGCGAACGTGGCCGATGTCGCTCAAGCCCATGCGCTCCTGCATGGAGAAGAGAAGCAGGTCTTTGCCGACGCGGGCTACCAGGGCGCGGACAAGCGGCCGGAGATCGCGGCGCGCTTTAGGGGCGTGCGTTTTGAAGTGGCGGCCAAGCGCGGCAAGATCAAGGCGATGGCCGAAGGGCGGCGCAAGGAACTGGTGGTAGGCATCGAGCGGTGCAAGGCGCAACTGCGGGCGCCGGTAGAGCATCCCTTTCCCATCATCAAGAACCTGTTTAGGCATCGCAAGGTGCGCTACCGAGGACTGGCCAAAAACACGGCGCAACTCCACACGCTTTTTGCCCTGGCCAATCTGGTCATCGCCAAGCGCGCCCTGCTGACCCAGAGTTGAAGAAAAGCAAAGGACCAAGCGCCCAAACGAGAGCGCAAAAGATCCAAAGGCAGTCCAGACGACCTCCTTTTACACGATGTCCGCGCCTGACTTCCTACTCTGCTGGCCCAAAACCATCACCTCATCGACCGTCTACAATAATGCCTCTTGTTCAGCGTTTCCTTAGAGGCTAGATCTCCGCTGAAGTTATACCGTTCTTGATGAAGGCCTGCCAGGTCAGTCGGGATATGAAGATCATGATGTTGAGTGTTCACCCAAATAAAAACGCGCTTTTCTAATTTAACGTTTCCTTTCCATAGATCTGGCGCAAGTACTCCCGCAAATAACCCGGCTTCGAAAACAACGTTGTCTCGCGTAAGGTACTTCTCTTTCTGCTTTGGCTTGGACTTAAGCTCATCATCGGGCCAGAGCACGCAGACCGCATAGTGAGATTCGCTCGCCTTAGCCAAAAGGTCAGTGAATGGGTACGCACCAAAGGTGTCGTCCGCGGTCCATTCCGTGCAGTCGAGGCCCTCCTTATGAAAAATTCTGTGAAGGGCTTCAACCATCTTCTTGGCCTTCCCGCTGGAAGCAAGAAATACTTTTGGTTGCGGAAGGGCCATGTGATAAAAAAAATGTGTTGGTTCGACGGGACGGTGCCTTTTGTGGTCTCGAGCAATGTAGAGAGGGAGCGGCGGGAAGCAAGGAGTGCCCCCAAAGAGAACTGCCTTGGCTCAGGTAGGCCGCAGAAGCGAAATCTCAAAAACTGGCTGGCTATGCCGCTCATTGCCAGCAAACCGCAGCGAAACGGTTCGCCCGAGTGGCGACGGATTTGGCTTGAATATCTGCTGGAGAAGGGCTTGGATCGAGGGATATATAGGGGAGAACCCGCCGAATCCTACCGCTGGAGCCATCGTAAGGCCACTCCCACGAGGAGTATCTCCATCCCGCGTAGGCAGCCCCATGGTGGATGCTTCGCCTGGGCTTCAACTTGATCTCGAATCCATTCGCGGGAACATTGCCGATATGGGTGCCGCCGCATTGCCAATCGAAGAGATGACCACCGCGGAGAAGCTCACGGCGATGGAGTCTCTCTGGGACAGCCTCTGCCGCGACGAAGCACAAATTCCGGTGCAGGAGTGGCACAAGCAGATTCTCGACGAACGCCGCCGGCTGATTGACATAGGCGAGGCGAAATTCATCGATTGGGAGACGGCCAAGGCCAATATACGCAAGCGGATTTCATGACGATTGAAATCCTGGACAAGGCGGAAAGCGACCTTGTCGAAGGATACCTGTTTTACGAAGCGCGGCAGGCTGGCCTGGGCATGTACTTTCTGGAAAGTCTTTATTCGGACATCGAGTCGCTGCAACTTTACGCCGGTATTCACCGGGTGGCGTACCGGAATTATTACCGGCTGGTTTCGAAGAAATTCCCGTTTACGGTTTTCTACACTCTGAGCGGCAAAACAGCCTCCGTTCATGCCGTTGTTGATGCCCGCCGACGCCCTGCCTGGATTAGGGGCCACCTGAAGTAAAATTCCAGATGGTCACCGCTGGAGCTTTTTTAAGACGGGGCTCCTGTCGTGCAAGGGCAGGCCCATAGTTCTCCGAAGAATTCACCCGCGCGGGCGGTTAGGTCGTCGGCGTCGGCGGGATCTTTGAGGATCGCGAAGACCGTCGAGCCGGAGCCTGACAGCAGCGCGCCGGCGACGGCGGGTTGTTCCAGGAGCCAGCTTTTCAATGCGGCGAGCGGGAGGTATTTCGAGAAAACCGGGCGCTCCAGGTCGTTGACCAATTCCCCCCACGAGAAAGGTTGCGCTGCATACCGGACGCCGGGCAGTTCCGTCGAATCGCGCCACTGGCCATATGCCCAGGGCGTCGGGACCGGGAAGGGCGGCTTCAATAATAATAGCGGCAGGCGCTCGGCGAAAGCGGACGGCTCCACCCGTTCGCCCCGGCCCCGGCAGATCGCCGCGCCGCGCTCCAGGAATACCGGGACGTCGGAGCCGAGTTGGGCCGCGAGCGCGGAGAGGATTTCCATGGGCAACGGGCTCGCCAGGTGTTCGTTGAGCGCGAGCAGCACGGTTGCGCCATCGCTGCTGCCGCCGCCAAGACCCGCGCCGTGCGGGATGCGCTTGCGGATGTCGATGGCAAATTCAGCGGGAATGCCGGCGTGTTGGCAGAAGATCTCGGCCGCGCGAAAGGCCAGGTTTTTGCCGTCGACGGGGAGCGTCGGGTCGTCGCAGGTGAGCCGCAGACTGGCGCCGGGGGTGGGTTCAACCGTGATCTCGTCGGCGAGCGTGATCGGCGTGATGAGGGTCTCGATGTCGTGGAAGCCATCTTCGCGGCGGCCGAGCACGCGCAAAGAAAGGTTGATTTTGGCAGGGGCGAGCCGTTTCATCGAGGGGTTGCAATCTTCTTCGAAAACCGGCGCCGCAAAAGATAAAATCATCGTGGCGCTCGATGCGCCGGATGAAGCGTCCGCGCTGCGTCTCGTCGAGCGCCTCGCGGACGCCGTGGGGTATTACAAGATTGGACTGGAACTGTTCACCCGGTGCGGGCCGGACATCGTGCCAAAGGTGCGGTCGGCGGCGGGGCCGTGCGGGATTTTTCTCGATCTCAAATTTCACGACATCCCCAACACGGTCCGGGGTGCAGTGCGGTCGGCGGTCGCCCTGGACGTGGAGATGTTGACGGTCCATCTCGGCGGCGGCCGGGAATGGCTTGCGGCCGCCGCCACAGATGAGACGCTGGTCCTCGGGGTCAGCGTATTGA
>CAXUAZ010000214.1:0-1036 GCA_964249195.1 uncultured Chthoniobacterales bacterium | reverse complement strand
TGGTGCGCCCGCGCGGGCCCCCGCCGGCCGCACGCCCGGCGTCACTTTGGTCAACCGATCCGCAACCGCCGCGCGCAACGCGGGGGGGTTGCGCGAGACGGGCGTGGAGTCGGATGTAGGCGCGCAAGTGGTGCGGCTGGCGGGGCTCGGGATCGAGAGCGGCTTGCGCGGGGTGGTGGCCAGCCCGCTGGAAATCGCGGCGTTGCGCGAGGCGTTTGCGGATCGGTTGACCATCGTGACGCCTGGCGTGCGGCCGGCGTGGGCCGGCGCGGACGATCAACGCCGGGTGATGACGCCCGGTGAAGCCATCGCGGCGGGGGCGGATTACCTGGTCATCGGGCGGCCGATCACGAGCGCGGCCGATCCGCGCGCCGCGGCGGACCGGATCGCAGGAGACATGGGATGATCGAGCGGCTGGAGTTGATCGACGACCTCACCCCGCACGGCGCCGCGTTCAACATGGCGCTGGATGAGGCGTTGCTCGAAGAGGTCGCCGAGACGCCCATCCTGCGGGTGTACCGCTGGGCGCAACCGGCCGTATCGCTGGGTTGTTTCGAGCCATTTGCGCGCGTCAAGGACGCATACCCTGGTCGCGAATGGGTCCGGCGCTGGACCGGCGGCGGCGTGGTGGAACATGGCGATGACCTGACGTACTCGCTGATCGCCCCGCGCGGGTCGCCGCGGGGCGCGATGCGGCCGATGGAGGCGTACCGGGAAATCCACCGGGCGATCGGCGGCGCCGGCGCGGAATTGGCGGGGGCGGACCAGCCGAAGGTGTCGCAAGCCTGTTTTGAGAACCCCGTGCGGCACGACCTGCTCGCCGCCGGCAGGAAGGCCGCCGGCGCCGCCCAACGCCGCACCCGGCGAGGGTTCCTCCACCAGGGGAGCGTGCGGGTGGACCTCCTGCCGCTGACGGCGGAGTCGCTGGCGGCGGCGCTATCGGAGAGCATCGTGCGGCGGCCGGCGCGCGAGCAGGAGACGGCGCGGGCGCGGGCGCTGGCGGCGGAGCGCTACGGCGCCCGGGAGTGGCTGGAGA
>CAXUAZ010000213.1:0-4882 GCA_964249195.1 uncultured Chthoniobacterales bacterium | reverse complement strand
TGCCGCAGCTCTGCCCGAACCACTCGCCGCCCGGGCCGCCGACGCCGGCCGCAAGCTTTACGCCGCCATGGACGGCGTAAAGGGCGAACGCTGGTTCAACAAACTCCAGACCTGGGCCGCGGACGGCACCGCCCCTGCCCACTTCGCGGTCGCGTACGCCTGCCGGTACGCCTCCTTCCACCTGCCGGGCCGCCTCCTCCTGCCGACCTACGCCTTCTGGGAATGGACCGCCGCCCTCGCGGCCTGCCCGCCCGCGCGCGGGAAGCTGCCCGAGTTCTCCGCGGCGACCCCGGCGCCGTCCGACTCCGAAACGGCCTTGCGCGCCGTCAGCGCCGATTAAGCCCATGCCCGTCGAGGAACCAGGGATCGCCGAACAAACCAGGGAAGCCGCCGCGACGGAAACCCCCTGGAACGTCGTGGCGCACAACGACCCCATCACCAAGATGAACTACGTCACGATGGTTTTCCAAAAGGTGTTCGCCTACCCGGCCGAGCGGGCGGAAAAACACATGCTCGAGGTCCACCGGCTCGGGCGATCCATCGTGTGGTCGGGCGCCCGCGAGCGCGCCGAACTCTACGTGCAGCAACTCCACGGCTACCAACTCCTCGCCACGATGGAAAAGGCGGTCTGAGCGCGCCGATGAAAGTCCGAAGAGAAAGCGAAGGCGGCGCGATTGTGACGCTGCTCGAGATCGAACCATTCTTTCTCGATTTGCTGGGCCGCATCAGCGAGAGCGGCCGGCCCGGGGATAACCCCGCCGCGCACGAACGGCTCTTTAGCGCCCCGGTGAGGGCGGGGGAGAAGCGTTTCCGCGACGATTGGAAAGAGTACGTGGAGCCAGAACTGCGCGACCTGTTCCGCACCGCGCAGGAAACGGTGGAAAGCGACCTGGCCGGCTTGCCCAAGGCGAAGACCGACTGGACGGGCGACATCGATTCGCTGGAGGAAGTGGCGTTTGCGCCGACCGAGCACCGGCTGTCGATCCCGCGCCCGCACGCGGAGGCGTGGTTGAGCGCGTTGAACCAGGCGCGCCTGGTGATCGCGGCGCGGCGCGGGTTTGACGAGAGCGACATGGAGGAGGAACTGCCCCTGCCGCCGTTCGACGCCCGGCAGTTCGACTTGTTCCAGATCCATTTCTACGATTACCTCCAGCAGTTGCTCCTGCAGGGGATGGGGTACGAGTAGTCAGTTGCTAAAACTCGCGGCATTTCTCGCGTGAATTCCGCGCCGCATGCGCGATGATTTCTCTCTTCCCGCGATGAGTGCCCCCGCCATTGCCATCCGCAATCTTTCCAAGGTCTTCCCCATCCCCTTCAAACGGGAGCGGGTGATCGCTGTTCACAACCTCTCCCTTGAGGTCGAGCCCGGGCAGGTCTACGGGCTCCTCGGGCCCAACGGTTCGGGCAAGAGCACCACGATGAAGATCGTCCTGGGGCTCGTCTCGCCCACCCGCGGCGACACCCAGATCTTCGGACGCGACAGCCAGAACGTCGACAGCCACGAGGAAGTCGGCTTTCTCCCGGAAAACCCGTACTTTTACAAATACCTGACTGGCGGCGAGACGCTGCGTTTTTACGGGAAACTGTGCGGCCTCTCCGGCGCGGCTCTCCGCGACAAAGTGGGCGAACTGCTCAAGCTCGTCGGCCTCGAAGACGCGCGGGACCGGCGGCTGGGCGGTTACTCCAAGGGGATGCTCCAGCGGATCGGCCTCGCGCAGGCGCTCATCCAGGACCCGCGGCTGCTCGTGCTCGACGAGCCCACGGCCGGCGTCGATCCGCGCGGGTCGGCAGAAATTCGCGATCTCATCGTGGGTTGCAAAGCGCGGGGGATCACGGTGTTGCTCTGCTCGCACCTGCTCGGCCAGGTGCAGGAGATTTGCGATCGGATCGGCATCCTCGACCACGGCGTGCTGGTGAAGGAGGGCCAGCTCAACGAACTGATCTCCATCGAGAACGAAACCGAGATGATCTTCCGCGACGCCCCCCCGGCCATGCTCGCCGACATCGAAGCCTTGATGCAAAAATCCTACCCCCAGGTGCGTCTGCTCGAAACGCGCAAGCCGCGCACTACCCTCGAGAGCTATTTTCTCGAAGTCACCTCGGCCCGGGAGGAAAAACGATGAACGCTCCCCGCGCCGCCGTGCGCCATCGGCTCTTCTCGCCCGCCCGCGTCTGGGCGCTCGCGTCCACCACGCTGACCGAGCTGATCCGGCTTAAAATTTTCTATTTCCTGCTGCTCTTCGGGCTGCTCTTGATTGGGTCGTCGGCGTTCCTGATCCGGTTTTCGTTCCAGGACCAGTTCCAGATGTTGAAGGACCTCTCGCTGGGGTCCATGTCGATCTTTACGAGCCTGCTGGCGATCCTGGCCACGGCCAGCCTGTTGCCCAAGGACATCGAAGACCGGACCTTATACACGATCCTTGCCAAGCCGGTGCCGCGGTTCGAGTACCTCCTGGGCAAGCTGGGCGGCGTGCTGTTGCTCCTGGCGATCGCCCTCGTCTTCATGGGGACGCTCTTCGCCGGGGTGCTCTGGTGGCGGGTCCACGTCGTGACCGGGGAGATCCTGGGCTCCGGCGCGCCCGGCGAGTTGCTCCAGCAACAGGTCAACGATCTCCACGCGACCGCGTACAACTCCAACCTGTGGGCCGGCGGCGCCGTCATCTACGCCAAGGCATGCCTGCTGGCCTCGATGACGCTGCTCGTGTCCACGTTTGCGTCGTCGTCGATCTTCACGGTGATCGTGGCGGTGGTCATTTACTTCATCGGCCATCTGCAATCGACCGCGCGCGATTACTGGACGGCGGCCAACGGGCCGGAGGCGTTGGGCGGGTTGACCAAGGTCTTCCTGGCGTTCGTGTCGCTCGTGTTCCCGGACTTGCAGATGTTCAACCTGGTCGACGAGATCGTCGTCGGCACGCACATCGCGGGGCTGCTCCTCTTCAAGACGCTGGCCATGGCCGCGATGTACATCGCCGTCTACCTGCTGGCGGCGTATTTCATGTTTGAAAGCAAGGAGTTGTGAACGCCGCCGCCGATCCCGAACTCCAGAGCGGCTGGCTGCGCTCCCTCGCGCGCCGCAGCGCCTGGGCGGCGGTGACCGTGCTGATCTTCGGCGCGGTGCGGCTCCCCCTGGAGGCGCGGCTTACGCAGGAGCATCGCGCCGCGTCGTTTGGCAACGTGCGGCTCAATCTGGACCTGCGCGAGCGCATCGGGCAGATGGGATTCCTGGCGGCCTTGAGCGGCTTTCGCAGCCTGGTGGCCGATCTCTTGTGGATCGAAGCGCACACGAACTGGGAGCGCGTGGAGTACGGCCGCATGAAGCTGCTCCTGGACGCCGTGACCACCCTCGCGCCGCGCAACGTCAACTTCTGGGACCTCTCCTCCTGGCACATGGCCTACAACGCCAGCGTCGCCGCGATGGAGGATCGCAAACAACCGCGCGAAGCTTTGCGCCGCAAGGCCCAGCGAGAATACTTCCTGCTAGGGAAGGATTACGCCGAACGCGGTATCGCCAACAACCCCGACTCCTACCTCCTCTACCAAAGCCTTGGGAACATCGATAAATACAAATTCGAAGACCACTGCGGCGCCGCCGAGGCGTTCCGCAAATCCGCCGCGTGCCCTCGCGCGCCATCCTATGAGAAACGTTTTTCCGCCTACGAATTGAGTTACTGCCCGGGGCACGAACGGGAAGCCTGGCAACGGTTGCGCGCCCTGTACGACATGGGCCCGCAGGAACGCCTCCCCACTCTGGAAACCCGGCTCAAAGCGATGGAAGAAAAACTTGGATTGCCGCAGGAACAAAGAGTTTACAAGACCCCCTAGGCAGGCTTGACTCTCTCACCCGAACCCCACCATGCGATTTGCAATCTTCGGCGACATCCATGCCAACCTCGAGGCGCTCGAGACCGTCATGGCGGACGCGCGGGAAAACGGCTGCACCCATTTCGTGTGTCTGGGCGACGTGGTCGGCTACAACGCCAACCCGCACGAATGCCTCGAAATTGTCCGCGGTCTCGAGTGCCCCGTGGTGAAGGGCAATCACGACGAGCAGGCGGCCATCTCGGAGTCGCTCGACGGGTTCAATCCGCTGGCCGAAGAAGCGCTCAACTGGACGCGCGAAAATCTCACCGACGAGGACAAGAAATATCTGAACGACCTCCGCCTCGTCCGGCAGGTGCGGGATTTTACGATCGTCCATGCGACGCTCGATACCCCGCACAAGTGGGGGTATGTTTTCAACCAGCTCGATGCCAGCGCGAGCTTCAGCTACCAGCACACGAGCGTCTGTTTTTTCGGTCATACCCACGCCCCGCGCGCCTACATCCGGGACGGCCCGGTGATGAGCATCCCCCTCGACAAGATCAAGTTCGAGATGGGCAAGAAATACTTCATCAACATTGGCAGCGTCGGTCAGCCGCGCGACGGCGATTGGCGGGCGGCGTACGTGATTTATCACGTCGACAAGAATTTCATCGAGCTGCGCCGCCTGGAGTACGATCTGCCCACGACCCAGAAGAAGATCATCGCGGCGGGCTTGCCCAAGCGGCTCGCGGACCGGCTGGCGATCGGCAAGTGAGCGGGGAGTCTGTTCTGGTGCTCAAGCCGAGTTCGCTCGGGGATATTGTTCATACGCTGCCGGCGGTCGCCCGGCTCAAGGCGGCCCGGCCGGGCTGGCGGATCTCGTGGCTCGTTAACACGGAATGGGCGCCGCTGCTGGAGGGCAACCCGGATGTCGACCAGGTGATTGCGTTCCCGCGCGGGGAGTTTCGCGGGCCGGGAAGCTGGCCTCGGCTGGTGCGCTGGGTGGGGAACTTCCGCGGGCGGGGAAAGCCGGATCTGGCGGTGGATTTCCAAGGGTTGCTGCGGAGCGCGTTGCTTG
>CAXUAZ010000212.1:2709-4886 GCA_964249195.1 uncultured Chthoniobacterales bacterium | reverse complement strand
CGTTTGGAGGCGGTCCTTTTTCAATATCCAGATTATTCGTGAAGTGGGTATAATTGTTTGCGATGGCCGCGTGAAGCACGTTCATGCGGGATAGCTACCTCCCCGCCGCCGCTCGCAGCCGCGCCAGCACCCGATCCTTGCCCAGGATCGCCAGCAGGTGATACAAGCTCGGGCCCACCGACCGCCCGCTCGCCGCCACCCGCGCCGGATGAATGTAGAGCGCCGTCTTGATCCCCTTCTCCGCCGCCAGCCCCTTGAACGCCGCCTCGATCCCATCGTGATCCCACGCGCCCAACGCCTCCAGGCGCGCCGCCAACTCCGTCAGCCGCTCGCCCGCCCCGGCCGCCCGGAGCGTCTTGTTGACCGCCTCCTCGTCGAATGCAAACGCGTCCGTGAAGAAATACGCGGTCCACGCCGGCACATCCTTGAGCAGCTTGATCTTCTCCTTGATCGACGCCAGCACTTCCCGCAGGTACTCGTCGCCGTAGGTTTGCGCCGGGACGTTCGCCGCGTTGAGCCACGGCAGGCACAACGCGCGGAAACGATCCATCGACATCCCGGCGATGTACTGCCCGTTGAGCCAAAAACATTTATCCGGGTCGAACGCCGCGTTGCGCCGGTTGATTTTCTCCAGCTCGAACAACTGGACGATCTCCTCCATCGGCAATTTCTCGCGATTATCCTTCGGCGACCAGCCGAGCAGACACAGGTAATTGGCGACGGCTTCCGGGACGTACCCCTCATCAATGTACCCCTGCACGCTCGCGCCGGCGTCGCGTTTGCTCATCTTGCTGCCGTCCCGGTTGAGGATCAGCGGGATGTGCGCGAAGCGGGGCGGCGTCGCCCCGAGGGCCGCGTAGAGCTCGAGGTGCTTGGGGGTGTTGGAAAGGTGGTCCTCTCCCCGGATCACGTGCGTGATGCCCATTTCGATGTCGTCGACGACGTTCACGAAATGAAAAATCCACGAGCCGTCCGGCCGGCGGATGGTCATATCCGGTTCGAGATCGCCCAGCGGATTGATTGGCTTGGAACGGTCGACCTCCACGTGCCCGCAAACGAGGTCATCCATGACGATCGGCTGGCGCGGCAGCCGGAACCGGGTCAACCCTTTCTCGTCGATGTAAGCCGAGCCCGCCGCCTCTAGTTTGGCGAGGTAACGCTCATAGATGGCGTCGCGTTCGCTCTGAAAATACGGCCCATGATCCCCGCCGACGAGCGGCCCCTCATCCCAATCCAGCCCGAGCCAGCGCAACCCGTCATAGATGACCTGGACCGCCTCCTCGGTATTGCGCGCCTTGTCGGTATCCTCGACCCGCAGGACGAGCTTCCCGCCGGTGTGGCGCGCGTAGAGCCAGTTAAAAAGCGCCGTCCGCGCCCCGCCGACGTGCAGGAAGCCAGTAGGCGAAGGAGCGAAACGGACGCGGACAGATGAAGGCTGCACAGTCCAATCATCTTAGCGACTCTCGAAGGGCGCGCCAGCAAGATTCAGAATCATTGCGCACCGTTGGTTGAGCCATGAAATGGAATCATTTGTACCAATTTGGTAGGAAACTGGTAGCTATGCGCAAGCCTGCTGCTCCGGCGCAAAGTGATGGCTTCGGCAGCAATCGCGCGATTAGATCGGCGGCGTTCGCGCTTTTACCCGTCCGTGCCCGGATGGGGGAAGGTCACGCGCTCGTAGATTTCGGCCAACGGCAATTCGGCGTCGACGCTGGCCAGCTTCAGGACGTCCGTTTCCAGATGGTATTCCCGGTACAGCCAATCGCCGGCCGCTTGCCTGATATAGTGTTCCATTCGCATCTTTTCGGACGCTGCCAGGACGTAGTCGGTCAACGAATCGATAAGCTTGTACCGCTCGAACTTGTCTCCCCGGTCGAAGTCTTCGGTGGAGGGAGAAAGCACCTCGAAGATCACTTGCGGATTAAGCAGGCTGTAAGGACTGGCAGTCGTGTCAAACCGGGGTGGGCCGCGGACCACCGCGACATCGGGATAGGTCCAAAGCTCACCGGCCTTCACCCGGACACGGGCATCGTTGAAGTAGGCTCGGCAGGGCCTTCCCCGAAACCGGTTATAGAACATGCCGGCCAGGTTGCTCATTACTTCGAGATGCCAGGGCTGGACCCCCGCCATCGCGAAGATTTCTCCGGCCACATACTGGCTTTTGTACTCCGCTTTTT
>CAXUAZ010000212.1:0-2609 GCA_964249195.1 uncultured Chthoniobacterales bacterium | reverse complement strand
CCTCCAGCATCGCGTACTCATCCTGGGTGAAATAGCGTTTCGGCAGGGCGCTCATGGTGTGGCAAGCTTTCCGTCCGGGAAGGTCACGCGCTCGTAAATTTCCGCCAACGGCAATTCGACGTCGACGCTGGCCAGCTTCAGGACGTCCGTGCCTTCGCGGTATTCCCGGTAGAGCCAATCGCCGGCCGCCTTTCTTATATAGTGTTCCACCCGCATCTTCTCGGACGCCGCCAGCACATAGTCGGTCAAAGAATCGATGAGCTTGTACCGCTCGAACTTGTCTCCTCGATCAAAGTCTTCGGTTGACGGCGATAGCACTTCGAAGATGACCTGTGGATTGAGCAGGCTGTAGGGCTTGGCAGTCGTATCAAACTTCGGAGTGCCGCAAAGGACCGACAGATCAGGATAGGTCCAAAGATCGCCCGCTTTCACGCGCAGCTTCATGTCCGACGAGAAGGTTTCACAGGGTTTTCCGCGAAAACGGACGTAAAACATTCCGGAAAGATTTTGCGCGATGCGGTTGTGCCAGGGCTGAACGCCCGCCATCGCGAAGATTTCTCCGGCCACATACTGGCTTTTGTACTCCGCTTTTTCCTCCAGCATCGCGTACTCATCCTGGGTGAAATAGCGTTTCGGCAGGGCGCTCATCGCATGATAACCTAACGCTTCTGCCGCGGAGTTGGCAAACGTTCCGTCAGAGCCCATCCAAGCATGACCCTCCCTGACCTCCTCGCCGACGAAGCCCTCCGCCGTCACGAGTTCCCCGTTTGCGCGGATCGCATCTTCCTCGCGCACGCCGCCGTCGCCGCCACCCCGCGCCGGGTGGCCGAGGCGCAGGCGGACTTTGCCCGGTTCGCCATGATCGCCGGGCCCAACGAATACGTCGGCCTCATGCGCGAGATAAACGCCCTGCGCTCCATCACGGCGAACTTCATCGGCGCCGCCGCGGACGAGATCGCCCTCCTCGGCCCCACCTCGCTCGGCCTGAGCCTCTTCGCGGCCGGCCTGGATTGGGCGCCCGGCGACGAGGTGCTTTACCACGCCGACGATTACCCGGCCAACGTCTACCCGTGGCTCAACCTCCGCCGCCTCGGCGTGATCGTGCGCGCGATCGAGACCGAGCGTCCCGGCGAAATCACCGAGGCCGCCGTGGAGGCGGCGCTGACTCCCCGCACGCGATTGGTCGCCTTGGCGTCCGCATTTTTCCTCAACGGCTGCCGCATCGATGTCGACGCCATCGGCGCCATGTTGCGCAACCGCGGCGTGCTCTTCTCGCTGGACGCCATCCAGACGCTGGGCGCCTTCCCACTGTCCGTGCGGCACGTGGATTTCCTCTCCGCCGACGCGCACAAATGGCTCCTCGGCCCGCTCGCCGCCGGGATCGTCTGCGTCAAACGCGAACACTTCGCGCGCCTGCGTCCGATTCTCCTGGGCGCCGGCAACGTGCGCGCGCCGGATTTCGTGTCGCAACCGGAAATCGCGTTCCTCGACAGCGCGGCGCGTTATGAACCCGGGGTGCTCAATATCGGCCCCTTGCTCGGAATGCGCGCCGGGTTGGAACTCCTCGCCGAAATCGGCATCGAAAACGTCGCCGCGCAAATCGCGCGCTCCATCAAACATCTCGCCGACGGCCTGCGCAATCTCGGGTTCGAAGCCGCCGGCCCCACCGAAGGGCCGACCGCTTCCGGGATGCTGACGGTGAGTCATCCGCATGTGGAGGCCACGACGTTATTCCGTATATTACAGGACAAAGGCGTGACGGTGTCGCCGCGTCGCGACCGGGCGGGAAAGGGCTACCTGCGCATCTCCCCGCACTTTTACAACACCCAGACCGAGCTCGACCGCACGCTGGAGATCCTGCGCGAGGCCGTCTGACCTGCAAAATCCCGCGCGAAAGACACACGCTTCTTGACACTGGGATCGCCCTTGCTAGGATGACCGTCCCTCCGAGTGGCCAGACGGCGCTCGCGAGCCTGTTAATTTACCGCCAACCCTGAGCCATGAAACGCACCTACCAGCCCTCCAAGCGCACCCGTAAACGTCAGCACGGGTTTCGCGCCCGGATGTCCACCCGCGCGGGCCGGGCGGTCTTGAAGCGTCGGCGCCAGCTCGGTTGCAAACGCCTCCTGCCCAAGGGCGCCGAGGTGCAGTACGCCCGCCACACCCAGGCGTAGCGCGACGTTTTGCGTTTCCGCCGTGAACCGGCGTTCCCATGTGTGAGGCTTGCGGACGGACCGCGCCGCCGATTTCCCGCAGCGATCCGCCCGCCCGGACGCGCCTGCGTTTTCCCCAGGCTGCGCGCCTGAGCGGCGCGCGGGAGTTTGGCCGGGTGCGCGAAGAGGGGCGGACGTGGCCGGGAAAGTTTTTCGTGTTGAGCGTGCTCTTCGACGCCGAGGCGGGTGAGAGCCGGTTGGGGATCATCACGTCGCGCCGGGTGGGCGGCGCGGTGGGGCGGGTGCGGGCGCGGCGGCTTCTGCGAGGTCAGGCGCTCGACTGCGCGCTCCATCTGTCCGGCATAGCCGAGAAACTCCTGCCCGAGCCTGATTGGCGTGGCATCTTGCAAATGAGTGCGACCGGTTTTGATTACCGGCATGAACTCATCTGATTTC
>CAXUAZ010000211.1:3312-4922 GCA_964249195.1 uncultured Chthoniobacterales bacterium | reverse complement strand
AGGTCAGACCGCTCTGGGAAATCGTATCGGGAAACAGATCGTCAAAGGGATACGGCAGGGTCATCTTACCCAATGAAACTTTGATCGCGATCTCCCATAAGCTTGCCACGCTCACGCAGGCGCCGCTGCCGGCCGAAACGATTCTCTGGCGGGTTTTGTCTGGGAGCCGCTGGTCTCCTTGCAGGAACCACAAGGCGGCGTGAGTGTCGAGCAGCAGGGTCATTCCATGTACTCGCGGAATTCTTCCAGCGGCTCATCAAAATCGTCCGCCATCCAGAAACCAGGTGCATTTCCCCAGATGCCGGCCTTCGCTGGAGTCGGCGTATCCGGAGCTGGTTGCAGCGTCGCCTGCACCAAGACCTTGCCTTGACGCATTCCATCCGGCAGCGGCAGGTGCAGCGTGCCATCCGCATCCGGCTCGATGATGGCCGTGATCGTTTCCATTCCGCGAAAGTACCGCTTTTTGCCGACCACGAAAAGATAGATTTCAGTCTCCCTTTACCGCCGCGCCGTTTCCCAGCTATACCCTTCCCCCAGCGTGGACCCGGCCGAGCGAGACACCTTTCAACATTGCGTCATCTCCCGGCGCCCGGACGGCTCCCTCTGGGAACTCGGCCGGGGCGCCATGGGCGTCACCTACCGCGCCCTCGATTCCAACCTCCACGCCCCCGTCGCCCTCAAGGTCATCGCCGCCGCGCTCCTGCCCGATGCCCGCGCGCGCGCCCGTTTTCTCCGCGAGGCTCGCTCCGCCGCGCAGCTCCGGCATTCCAACGTCGCCACCGTCTATCACCTCGGCCAGGAAGACGATTGCGTCTTCTACACGATGGAATGGATCGACGGCGAAACCACCGAGGCGCTCGTCCGTCGCTCCGGGCCGCTCGACGCCATCACCGCCCTGCGCATCGCCCAGCAAACCGCCCGCGCTCTCCAGGCCGCCCACGAGCGCAGCCTCCTCCACCGCGACCTCAAGCCTTCAAACCTGATGGTCATCCACGAAGGGGGCGACCTGCTCGTCAAGGTGATCGACTTCGGCCTCGTCAAACCCCTCGAGGGCAGCGACGACGCCGGCGCCAGCCTGAGCGGCGGACTCTTCATCGGCACGCCGCTCTACGCGAGCCCGGAGATTTGCACCCAAAGCGAGAAGCTCGACGGGCGCGCCGACCTTTATTCGCTCGGCGCCGTGCTCTGGTTTTTGCTGACGGGCGAGCCGCCGTTCAAAGGCTCCGCCCGCAGCGTCATCGCCCAGCACATCACCAAGCCGCTGCCGATGGAGGCCCTCCGCGGCCAGTCGCCGGAAGTGACCGCACTCCTGCGCGATCTCCTGGCCAAGGAACCCTCCCAACGCCCGGCCGACGCCAACGCCCTCCGCCAGCGCATCGCCAATATCCTCAAGGCGGCGCCCGCGCGGGTCGAGAGCGGCGAACCCGTCGTGTTCTCGCTGGAGACGTTCTTCTCCGGGCGCGCGGGGCGGCTCAGCCGGCCCGAGGTGCGGCTGCTCCTGTTCCCGCTGGCAGCGCTGGCCGATAAAGCCCTCTCTGAAAATCGCCGGCCCGACGTGTCAGCCGCCGAGATCCGCGTGCGATGCCTCGAGCCCGGCGCCGCGCCAGAGG
>CAXUAZ010000211.1:0-3302 GCA_964249195.1 uncultured Chthoniobacterales bacterium | reverse complement strand
CGTTTTACGCTGGAAACGCGCGACCTGCCCGGGCCGCCGATCGGCGATCCGGCCGGAGAAACATTGCGCGCCGTGGCGCAGATCGCGCGCCGATCCCTCGGCAACGAACCCCTCTCCTTTCTCCCGCCGGAAACCGCGGCCGTCCTCAACGCCGCCCTGCGGCCCAGCGGCCCCGCCCCGTACCCGAGCGTGTCGGCGTTTGCCATCGCGTTGATCGCCACCTGGCAGCGGGGAGCGCCCGAGGAGTCCGCGCATCAATCCTCCTCCGACGCCGCCGAGACGCTGGCGGAATCGCGCCCTCCGCCGGCCGGGCGCGGGTGCCTGCCTTTGTTTGGGGTCGTCGCCGTCATCGGTTTGTGCTTTGCCTTCGCTCCGGCGTGTGGTTTTCTGCGAAACCTGTGATGCCCGCCGCGCCGCTCCCTCGCTTCGCCATCGTCGGTTGCGGGCTGATCGGCCGCAAACGTCTCGCCAGCCTCGCGCCCGGGCAATTCCAACTCGCCTTCGATCTCGACCGCGCGCGCGCCGAGGCGCTCGTTCAAACCGCCGGTTGCGGCGCAGTCGGCGCCAGCCTCGATGAGACGATCCGCTCGCCCGCCATCGACGGCGTCATCATCTCGACGCTCAACGATTCTCTCGCGAAGATCGCCTCCCAAGCCATCGCGTGCGGCAAGCACGTCCTGATTGAAAAACCTGCCGCCACATCGCTGGGCGCCATCGACGAGCTCATCGAACTAGCGGCGCGCTCGAAGTCACTCGTGCGCGTCGGTTACAACCACCGTTACCACCCGGCCCTGCAAAAGGCGCGGGCGATCGTCGACTCAGGAGCGCTCGGGCCCTTGATGTTCATCCGCGCCCGCTACGGCCACGGCGGACGCGTCGGATACGACCGGGAATGGCGCGCCGACCCCCAATTTTCCGGCGGCGGCGAGTTGATCGATCAAGGCGTGCATCTCATCGATCTGGCCGGCTGGTTCCTCGGCGATTTCACAAAGGTCGAAGGGCACGTGTCCACCCTCTTCTGGGACATGCCGGTCGATGACAACGCGTTCATGTCCCTGCGCACTGCCGCCGGCCAGACGGCGTGGCTGCACGCAAGCTGCACGGAATGGAAAAACCTGTTCTCCTTTGAGATCTACGGACGCGACGGCAAGCTCCACGTCGAAGGCCTGGGCGGCAGCTACGGCGTGGAGCGGCTCACCTTCTACAAGATGCTGCCTGAAATGGGGCCGCCGGAAACGACCGCGTGGGAATTCCCGCGCGGCGACAACTCGTGGAAACTCGAGATGGACGACTTCGTCGAAGACATCCGCCTCGGCCGCACGCCCGTCCCCGGGTTGAAGGAAGGGCGCGCCGCGATGGCGGTCGTCGACCAGCTTTACCGCTCATGATCATCACTCGCTCTCCCCTGCGCATCTCCCTCGGCGGCGGCGGCACCGACCTGCCCTCGTACTACCGCGAACACACCGGCTTTCTCATCGCCGCGGCCATCGACAAGTATGTCTATATCACGCTGCATCAGACGTTCGTGCCGGAGTTGATCATTAAATACTCGAAGCTGGAACGCGTCCGCACGCTCGACGAGATTGAGCACCCGATCATCCGGGAGGCCATGCGCCTGGTCGGCGTGCCCGCGCCGGCGCTGGAGATCAGTTCGATGGCGGACATCCCGGCCGGGACGGGGCTCGGAAGCTCCGGCAGTTTCACAACGGCGTTGCTCCAGGCGCTCCACACCCACCGCAAAAACCTTGTCCACCCTTCCGAACTCGCCCAGCAAGCCTGCGAAATCGAGCTGGAAAAACTCGGCGAACCCATCGGCAAACAGGATCAATACATCGCCGCTTACGGAGGGCTGACCTGCTTCAAATTCCTGCCCGATGGCAAGGTGGAAGCTTGGCCGCTCAAGATCAGCGATCAGACGCTCTATGATCTGGAGGACAACCTCCTCCTGTTTTTCACCGGCTACTCGCGCTCGGCGTCAAAAATCCTGAAAGAGCAGGACGACAGGAGCAAAGCCGCGGACCGCTCCATGGTCGACAATCTCCACTTCGTCAAAGACCTGGGGCTGCAAAGCCAGGCCGCCCTCGAGCGGGGCGATCTCCCGGAGTTTGCCCGGCTGATGGACGTCCACTGGCAACGCAAGAAGGAGCGCTCCAGCGGCATGAGCAACCCCGAGATCAACGAGTGGTACGACCTCGCGATGGCCCACGGCGCCCTCGGCGGCAAGCTCATCGGCGCGGGCGGCGGCGGCTTCCTGATGTTCTACGCCCGCGACAAGGCGAGCCTCCGCAAGGTCATGCAGCAGAAGGGCCTCACCGAGGTGCGTTTCCGCTTCGACTTCCAGGGCACGAAGGTCGTGATCTGACCGGCTACTGCACCACGAAGTGCTGCGTGAGCGGCAGGTTCACCCGGCCCACGTTGTCGCGCACGGTGGCCGTCACGGTGTACAAACCGGCCGGGTCGTTCTCGCCGATCGTGATCCCGAGCGAGTCGCGGCCAAGCATCAGGCGTTTGTTGTCCGGCGCGGCAAGGTCCTGGAATCCGATGGCATCGTCGCGCCGGTCGTAGATCGAGTCGTTGGGGCGCTTGACCACGATGTCATAGCTCACGTTGGACAATCCGCCGCCGTCCCGCGCCGTCCCGTAGAAGATGATCGCGGTGTACACCGTCTGACCCCGGCTGACGATCTCCACCGGGTCGATCGTCGGATCGGCCGGTTTCTTCCAATCCTCGAAGAACTGCCGCCCCTGCACCAGCCAGAGCTGCGCGCCGAAGATGCCATTCGCTTTGATGTTGTCCGTGTTTTCGTTGACCGCCCGCACCAAACGCCGCGTGCGGGCGACGCTCACCGCGGTCCTCGCGGCGGCCGGCCCCGATTGGGGAATCGGCGCGCCCGGATCGAGGCCATTCTGAGCGAAGCTGGAAGCGGCCGGCAAGAGGAGGGCGGCGCTGAACAACAATGGGAGGATCGGCTTGGTCATACCCGGTTGAATCGTGCGCGCCGCTCAATCCGCGCGTTCAGTCCGACAACAGGGCCAGCGCGGCCTCGAGCACCTCTTCCACGGTGATCGCCTCGTAACCCCGCCGCCAGTGCGCGCTTATCGACCGCCGTCAGCCGCTTCACCCAATACTCCGCGGTCGACGCCTTCGACCGGTCCGCGAGTTCAAACGACGCCAGCACCCGCACCGGCTTGCGCGAGCGCGTATAACGCGCGCCTTCGCCGCTCGCGTGTTTATCGAAACGCGCCTGCACGTCGGTGGCGATGCCCGTATAGATGCTGCCGTCCGAGCATGCGAGCAGATAA
>CAXUAZ010000210.1:4628-5043 GCA_964249195.1 uncultured Chthoniobacterales bacterium | reverse complement strand
CGTCCAAACGCGTTACCGGCAGCGCGAGGCGGCGACGTTGCTGGGGTTGACGTACGATCAATTCCGCGGGCTTTACCGCAAGCACCAGAGCGCTTTGAACGGCGTAAAGGACGCGGCGCAAAAAAGTTGAAGTCCGGGGTTTCCCCAGTCCGGGCGGTCTGTTTATACTCGCGGCCACGTTATGGCAAAAGTCGTCCTCGGCCGCGGATTGGGCTCATTGATCCAGACGCGCGCGGCCGCCCACGCCGCGCCCGGCGAGACCGTGCGCCACCTCGCCGTCGACCAGATAGATGGCGCGCTCCTCATGGTCGGCCGCACCGAGCGCACCGTGTGGCGGAACCTCGTCGAGCCCCTCCGCGACCTCCTCGGCGCGAAGCGGGTCAAGATCAACCGCGGCGACGGCACCGCCCGGATC
>CAXUAZ010000210.1:0-4618 GCA_964249195.1 uncultured Chthoniobacterales bacterium | reverse complement strand
CGCAAGGATTTCAAGGCGGACAATTTGCACGACCTGGTGGAGTCGATCCGCGAGCGGGGCATCATCCAGCCGCTGATCGTCCGCAAGGTTGGGGACCATTTTGAACTCATCGCCGGCGAACGCCGCTGGCGGGCGGCGACGACCCTCGGGCTGGCCAACGCGCCGACGATCCTGCGCGAAGCGAGCGACCAGGAGGTGCTGGAACTCGCCCTCATCGAGAATCTCCAGCGCGCGGACCTGACCGTGCTGGAAGAAGCCCACGCCTACGCGCGGCTGGCCAACGAATTTGCCCTTCGCCAGGAAGACATCGCGCAGAAAGTCGGCAAGAGCCGGGCGGCCGTGGCCAACGCGATGCGGCTTCTGGATCTCGACCCCCAAGTGCAAAGCTGGCTCACCCAGGAACGGCTTACCGTGGGTCATGCGAAGGTGCTCCTGGGGTTAAAAAACCCGGAGGAGCAGCGGATGTTGGCGGAGGCGATCATCCGTCAGCACAGCACGGTGCGGGCGGCGGAGAAGCTGGTGGCCGAACAGATCGCGCGTCAAGGCACCCAAGGCGCCGGGCCGGGCAGCCGGAAGGCGGGCGGCAACGGCGCGGGATTGAGCCCGGCGCTGCAGCATTTGCAGAATCGCCTGCGCGAACACTTCGCCACGCACGTGGCGTTGCGGCACGGGGAGAAGAAGGGCGCGATCGAGATCGAGTATTACGGCAACGACGATCTGCAGCGGCTCCTGGGCAGGCTGGGGTTGCCCAACGAGGAGATTTAAGCCGCTCACCACTCGATCGGCTTGCGGTCGCGCAGGAATTGGCCGGTCAACTTTGCCTCCGCCTCGGTGGCGAGCCAGACCACCGTGTCGGCGCCCTGCTCCACCGTCCGGTGGGCGTTGGCGCCGCCCATGTCCGTCTTGACCCAGCCGGGGCAGACGGAATTCACGGCAATCCCGTCGCCCTTGAGCGCATCGGCTAACTTGCGGGTGACGACGTTGAGCGCCGTCTTCGACATCGCGTAACCGGGGTAGCCGTCCTCCATGTCGCCGAGCTGGCCGAGGCCGCTGGAGAGGTTGATGACGCGCGCGCCGCCCGCCGCCCGCAACGCCGGCAGAAGCGCGCGGGTCAACTGCAGCGGGCCGAAGGTATTCGTCTCCAGCGTCCGGCGAATGAGATCGACGTCCGAGTCCAGGATCGACTGCCCCTCGTCCTCCAGAATGCCGGCGTTGTTGATCAAAGCGTCGAGCGTTGGGGTGCGCCGGGTCAGCTCGGCCGCGGCGGTCTGGATGCTCGCGAGGCTGGACACGTCGATCTCGATGAATTCCACCGTGCCTTCGACCGCCAGATCGGTCGCCGCTTTTTGGCCGCGTCCGCCGTCGCGGGCGCCGAGGAACACCCGCCAGCCGGCGCGCGCGAGTTGCCGCGCGATTTCCCGTCCGATGCCCTTGTTGCCGCCTGTCACCAACGCCGTTTTATTGCTCATCGTCGTGCAAGATGCAGCCCGCGCGGTCGCATTGCAAACCTGCCCGTGCCTTGAAAAAAGCCGTAGGTTGTTCTAACGACTGCCCCAAGCGCGCCGCCGCAAATCGCCCAGATGGCGGAGCGGCCGACGTTAAATTGAGAAAGAACAAGCCGGGACAGTCGCGTTGTTCCACCCGCGAAGACGGCTCTGCGGCGTCTCTGCATCATGGCGCCAAGGCCTTCATAAGTCAACACATTTTTTCATGAATGTGTCGAATTGACTGGCTAGGCGCCCGCCGCCGGCCGCGGGTCGGAATTGAGCGCCGTCTCCACGGCTTCCATCAACTGATTCAAATCGTAAGGCTTGGGCAGGAATCCGGTGGCGTTGCCCTTGAGCAATGCTTCGGCGTCCATGTCCAGGCTGTAACCGCTCGAAATCAGCACGCGCACGTTGGGATCGATCGCGCGCAGCCGCTTGAAACACTCCGGACCGCTCATCTTGGGCATGGTCAGGTCGAGCAGGATGAGATCCACCTTGCGATTCGCCTTTTCAAATTGTTCCAGCGCCTCGAGACCGTTGCTCGCGGTGAGAATCTCCGTGGCCACTTCGCCCAGCGCCGTCACGCAAAAGTCGCGCAGGTCGGGCTCATCGTCGACGACCATCACCACCAGCTTGCGCCGGCGCTTGTACGGCGCGGGTTCCTGGGCGTCGTTTTCCCCGGCGCTCTTCCCCGTGGAAGGCAGGAACGCGGAGAACTTCGTGCCGATCCCCAGCGCGCTCGTGACCTCGATGAAGCCGTTATGCTTCTTGATGATCCCGTACACCATCGCCAGGCCCAGGCCGGTGCCCTTGCCGACTTCCTTCGTCGTATAAAACGGCTCGAAGATGCGGTGCAATACATCCTTGGGTATGCCAACGCCATCGTCCTCCACCTCGAGGATCGTAAACGGCCGGTCGCCCGCGCCGCCCGCCTGCGTGTCGTAGCCGGTGCGCGTCGAGATCGTGATGTTGCCCAGGCCGCTGATCGCATCCCGCGCGTTGAGGATCAAATTGATGAGCACCTGCTGGATCTGGGTCGAATCCGCCTCGATGTTCGCCACGTTCACGCCCGGCGCGAAACTCACCTCGATGGACGCCGGCACGGTCGAGCGCACCATGTCCATCGTCTCGGTGACGAGGTCGTTGAGATCGAAGACGTTGAGCACCGTGGGATGCCGCCGGCTGAACGCCAGGAGCTGCCCGGTCAACTCGGCCGCGCGGTTGGCGCTCTTCTCGATCTGCACCAGCTTCTGGCTGCTCGACTCGCTGCCCTTGAGCTCGCGCTTGAGCAATTCGGTGTAACCCAGGATGGTCGTCAGCAGATTGTTGAAATCGTGCGCGACGCCCCCGGCCAGCGTGCCGATGCTGTCCATCTTCTGCGAGTGGACGAGCTGCCGCTCGACCTCCTTGTCGTAGGTGATGTCGCGGAAAAAGAACATCCGCCCGAAGATCAGCCCCCGCGCGTCCCGCGCCGGCGTGGCGAAGCGGTGCAAGTGGGTCGGCGTCGCCTCGGAGCCTTCGCTCACGAGCGTGATCTCGTCGATGCGCTCGGCCGTGGGATCGGCCAGGAGTTCTTCGATGATGGCCAACTGCGTGTCCCAATCGGGCAGCAGATGGCGCACGCTTTCCATCAGGAACAAGTAACTGCGCCCTTCCACCTGCGAGCGGTCCAGGCCGAAAAGTTCGCAAAAGCTGCGGTTGACCAGCGAAACGACCGCCGGCACCGGCGCGGGCGGCTGCTCGATGACCATCACGGCCACGTCGAGCGAGTTGAGCATGTTCGTGAGGTAGCTCGCGCGCTCGGCCGACTGGGCGGAAAGCAGGTTATTTTCCAGCGCCAGCCCGAGCGTGGCGGCGACGTCTTCGATGAGATGCGAATCGAATTGCGCCCATGGGGGCGGGGGATTGGACGCGCCGCCGTGCCGCTCGAGCAGGAGCAGCCACGTGTGCCCGGGGCGGCCGCGGAGCGCGATCGTCATGTAATGCGAGATCGCGGTCTCGTCGGGCGCGCCTTCCCTGGGCGGATTGAACGGCGCGCTCGAATACAGCGTGGCCTCGTCGACGTTGGCCAGCGGCGGCTCCAGGCATTCGCGCGTCCATTGGATCGGCGGCGTCGAAGCCGAGTAACCGGTGAGAGAATAATACTCGGCGACCGCCTCCGAGACAATCGTCTGCCGGCTCCAGTCGCGCGCCTCTTCGGGGCCGATCGGGAGCATCCAGAGACACGCGTGATCGGCGCAAAGCATCTCGCAGAGCTGGCACACGATCGTGTCCTCGGTGGAGATCGCCCCCGTGGCGACCTGCTCGCGGAGCGACGCTTCGAGCTTGCGCCGCAGCCGGCGATGCTCAGCCAGGAGCGCATCTTCGCGACTGCCATTGAGCCGATTCTCAAAATTGATGCGCGCCGGGATCAGAGCGGCGTCCTCGTCGAAATCCTCGAGGGAGCCGTCAACGACCGGCGGGTCCAAAGGATCGGCGATTTCGTTCATATTCACTGCGCAAAACGGGTCGGCAAACGCCTAGCTCCGAGTCCGGAAATAACTGTGATCCCGCTCGGTGAGGACGTGTCCGAGACGGCCTTTGACCAATAGCATGTCTTCCCAGACTTTGCGCTTCTCGGACAGCGCCTGGTTGCGCAGCAAATACGAAGGGTGATACGTCGCCATGACTGGTATACCGCGAAAATCGTGCCAACGGCCCCGCAAATCGCGCATTGGCCCAATCGACCCCAGCAAACCCGACATCGCCGTCGCGCCCAGCGCCACGATTGCCCGGGGGCCGACGATCTCGATTTGTTCGTATAAAGTGGGTCGGCAGCTCTCGATCTCGGCGGGGGTCGGCGCGCGGTTGCCGGAGGTCTGGCCGGGGGTGTCGGGGCGGCATTTGAGGATGTTGGCGATGTAAACGTCCTCCCGCTGGAAGCCCATCGTCTGGATGATCTTCGTCAGGAGCTGCCCGGCCTTGCCGACGAACGGCTCGCCCTGGGCGTCCTCGTCCGCGCCCGGCGCCTCGCCGATGAACATCACCTCGGCATCGGGGTGGCCCACGCCGAAGACGATGTGCCCGTGCTCCCCGGCGCCGTACGGACACGCCGCGCAGGGGATGCGCTCGGGGCAGGCGCGGAGTTGGGC
>CAXUAZ010000209.1:0-5113 GCA_964249195.1 uncultured Chthoniobacterales bacterium | reverse complement strand
TAACAGTGTTGTAAGGCGATCAGGCCCGCCGATGAACCCTCGGCGTTGACGGGCTTTGGGTCGGCGCCGCGATCGAGCAGGAGTTGCACGGTCTCGCGTTTGCCGGCGCTGGCCGCGTACATGAGCGCGGTTTGTTTGTTGTCGATCGTCGTGGAGTTAATGTCGGCGCCTCGCTCCAGTAAAGCGCGGAGAATGTCGGTCTTGCCCAGCACCGCGGCGACGGAGAGCGCGCGGTCGAGTTGCCCGTCGCGGCGGAGAGCGTCGCGGCTGGTGGCCAGCAGCGCGTCGACCACGTTGTCGTACCCGGCAAACACCGCCTTCATCAGCGCGGTCCAGTTCTTCTGATCCTTGACCCGCACGTCCGCGTTGCCTTCGATCAAGGTGCGGACCGTCTCCGGCTGGTTGGCGGCGGCGGCGAGGATCAGGGCGGTGTCGCCTTCCTTGTTCTTGAGGTCAGGCTTCGCGTTCTCGTCGAGGAGCATTTTGACGATATCCGCCTTTCCGCGCTCGGCGGCGCTCATGAGCGCCGTGTAGCCCCGCGGGTCGCCGATGTTGCGGTCGATGCCGGCGCGCAGGAACGTCTCGACCATGGTGCGGTCCCCGGCCGCGGCGGCTTTGAGGAAATCGGCGGCGGTGAGCGACTGGCGGGACTGCTTGATCTGCTCGAGCGCCTTGTCGCGTCCGGCGCGTCCGCAACCGGAGATCAAGACGGCGAACCCGAGGCAGAGCGGAACGAGTCGGAGCGAGGAATGACGTGCGGATGGCAAGCGAGTAATCATCTTCACCGCGCCACGCCGTGTCAAAGCGGATTCGCGTCGGAATCTTTCAAAGCCGCTTTGCCCCGGGGGGCCGGTGGACAGGTTCCGTCGGGCGGTCTACAGTCGGCTTGAGTTTCAGCGCAAACGGCCATGTTCAACAAAGCCGCCTCGTCTCCGCCGATCACCCTCGGGCACTTTGAGGACGGCCGCACCGGCCGGCGTGAGGTGGGAGCCGAGATCAGCGAAGACTACTACGTCGCGGTCCTGTCCGTTCGCCAAAGCCGGGTCCGGGTCGTGTGCAACGGAAAGCTCCTCCAAAACGGCCTGGTCATGCCGGGCATGATGCGCCTGGCGGGCCCCGGGGAACGTCTGGAGATGATCCTGCACGACCACAGCGAAGCGTTGACGCTGAGAATCCCGGGCGGCGCGTTGCGCGCCATGGTCCAATCCATCAAGGGCGATCATCGCGGCGGCTCGGCCAGCTACATCGATCCGCTCCCGCGGCCGATCGCGCAGGTGGCGCAACTCGCGCAGTTGCTGCGCGGGCACGAGGATTTTGGCCCCGCGCATTCCGCGCTCTTTTTGGAAGGCCTGACGCAAACCCTGCTGGCGTATTTGCTGCACCACCACGGCTGGACGCTCCGGGCGCCTGATCCGGCAAAACGTTTATCCCCGAGAGAGATGCGGCGGGCGATCGCCTTTGCGGATGCGGCCATGCTCGAAGCGCTCCCGACCGGAAACGCGCTGACGCTGGAAAGCTGGGCGGCGGAACTGGAGCTGCCGGCAGCGGAGTTCCGGCAGCGTTTCCGCGCCGCGACGGGAAGCATGCCGTACGCCTGGTATCTGCAGCGGCGCATCGAGCGGGCCAAGGAACTGCTCACAAATTCGCGGGAATCGTTGAACGAGATTGCGCTCCGGGTGGGTTTTTCGAGTCAGAGTCACTTCACCGAAGCGTTTCGCCGGTTGGAGGGGGCGCCGCCGGCGCGCTGGCGCAGCCAGTTGACCAAAAAAGCATAGCGCCGGCGCCGCGGTTCGCGATGGGGCCGCGCCACAAATTCGATAAGCGCCGAACGGATCGGGAAGACGCGTTTTTTTCCCCGTCCATGGTGTGGGGAACAAAGCCGGGAACCCCTGGCTTTCCTAAAACCAACGCGTCAGTCACCAAACCAAAGTCATGCACTCATCCTTGATTAAACACTCGCTCCTGTCCCTCACCTGCGCCTTCAGCCTGGCGACTGCCGCGCAAGCGCAATCGCCCGTCCAACCGAGGCCCCGGTCCGAACAAAACCTTCCGATCCTCAACCACTCTTCGGCGCTGGTGGGGTCGTGGCTGCTTCAATACACGGTCACGGCTTTCGGGCCGGCCACGGTGCCCATCCTCAACAGCTTCACCGGCGAAGGGATCGTCATCGAGACAGACACCCCCGCGCCCACGCCGATCCTGGCGTCGCTCGGCTCCTACGTGGTCAGCAACGGCCACGGCGAATGGCAGGCCGTCAAGCCCGGCCGGAGCACCTATGCCTACACGTACGTCAAATCCATCTACAGCGTGAATGGTCCCGGTTTCGCCACTTCCACCACGGACGTCACGGTCACCGTGAGCCCGGATGGCGCCTCGATGACCGGCACGCTTGTGATTACTTTCCGGCGGAACAGCGACGGCACGGTCCTGTTCACGTCCAACGGCACGCTGACCGGCACAAGGCTCGCCGTGGAAAAGAAGTAAGCTCGTTCCGAGCGAATCCATAAAGCAGCGCGGGGGCGGCGGGATCGGCCGGCCGCCCCTTTGCCTGTCGCGTGGGTGCGGTCACAGCGGCGCTTCTTGCCGGGCTTGGCGAAGTGGGACATATAGAAGGGCTTCATGCCCGAAACACCCGAGCCGGCCGAGACCTTCAGCGCCACCCCCCCCAAAGTGCCGGTTAACCGGCAGACGCTGCGCCAGGCCGCGCGCCTGTTTGCGTACATCCTGCCTTACAAGGGGCGGTTCATCGCGGCCATCGTCGCCTTGTTCGCGGCGACGCTGCTCGGGCTCGGCTTTCCGTACCTGATGGGCAGTCTCATCGACGCGGCGATTCGCGGGCACGGCGCGGCGGGCAATCTCGGGTCGTTGACCGGCGGTTTCCCCACGCTGCGCAGCCTCACGGTAGATCAGATCTTCGTGCTCTTGATCGCGCAGCTCCTGGCGCAGGCGGTCATCGCTTACTTCCAGGTGATCTGGTTCAACGAGGTCGGCGAACGCGCGCTGGTCGCCATCCGGCGCGACACGTATTCGCGGCTCGTCTCGCTGCCGATGACGTTCTTTTCCCAACGCCGCGTGGGCGAGCTCGCCAGCCGCATCTCGGCCGATCTGACCCAGATCGAGGATACCCTCACCGGGGCGACCCCGCAGTTCTTGCGGCAAGCCACGCTGCTGATGGGGGGCCTCGCGTTTATTATCGTCACCTCGGGCAAGCTGACGCTGGTGATGTTGGGCTGCTTCCCGCCGATCATCGCGGTGGCGATCCTTTTCGGGCGCAAGATGCGGCAGGCGTCGCGCGCCGCGCAGGACCGGCTCGCGGAAAGCAACACGGTGGTCGAGGAAACGCTCCAGGGGATCACCAACGTGAAGGCGTTCGTCAATGAACCGTACGAGGTGAGCCGGTACGAGGGCGCGCTGGATGGGTTCCTGAGCGCGATCCTGCGCGGGGTGCGGTTCCGGGCGGTGTTCGTGTCGTTTGTAATCTTTGCGATGTTCGGGGCAATCGTGGTCGTGATGTGGTACGGCTCGCGGCTGTTGCAGGCGGGGCAGCTCAGCGTGGGGGACCTGACGCGGTTTACGATTTACACGTCGTTCGTGGCGGGAGCGATGGGGAGCTTTGCGGATTTGTACGGGCAAATTCAGAAAACCGTCGGCGCGACCGAACGCGTGCGGGAGCTGCTGGTGGAGGAACCCGAAGCCGTGCTCTCGCTGGGCGCCAACCCGCTTGGAGGCAGCGCGGCGCCGGTGGATGCGGCGGAGGCCGCCGGGCGGTTCCGCGGCGAGGTCGCCTTCGAGCACGTCAACTTCGCCTACCCCTCGCGTCCCGGGTTGCCCGTGTTGCGCGATCTTTCGTTGCACGCGCCCGCCGGCGCGCGGGTGGCGCTGGTGGGCCCGAGCGGCGCGGGGAAGTCGACGATCGTCGCGATGCTGCTGCGGTTTTACGAGCCGGACAGCGGGCGGGTCTTCATTGACGGCCGGCCCGCCGGTGAATACCCGCTGCGGACGTTGCGCGGGCAGATGGCGATCGTTCCGCAGGAAGTGCTGCTCTTTGGCGGCTCGATCCTGGAGAACATCGCTTACGGCCGCCCGGGGGCGAGCGAGGCGGAGGTGATCGCGGCCGCGAAGAAGGCCAACGCGCACGAGTTCATCGAGCGTTTCCCGGAAAAGTACCAAACGCTGGTGGGCGAACGCGGCATCAAGCTCTCGGGCGGGCAGCGCCAGCGGGTGGCCATCGCGCGCGCCATTTTGAAGGACCCGGTGATCCTGATCCTCGACGAGGCGACGAGTTCGCTGGATAGCGAGAGCGAACGGCTGGTGCAGGACGCCCTGGGGGCGTTGATGCAGGGTCGGACGAGTTTCATCATCGCGCACCGGCTGGCGACCGTGCGCGAGGCGGATCAGATCGTGGTCATCCGCGACGGCGCGGCGGTCGAGAGCGGCACGCACGCGGAGTTGATGGCGGATAAGGACGGGCTGTACCGCCGGTTGAGCGAGTTCCAATTCGACGCCGGCGCCGCGTTGGAGCCGGCCGAAGGATAGGATGAACGCCTCGCGGGCCCAGGCGGCCGTTGCGCGCGCCATCCTGCCGGCGGGGATCGCCACGCCGCTGGCGGCGCCGTGGATCTGGCCCGCGTCACCGGCGCTCGCGGTCGGGCTGATCGTGGGCTCGCATCTGTCGCTTTGCTACGGGACGTTCGTGCCGAACAACCAGCTTTTCGGCCCGGTGGTGACCGGCTTCGACGGCGCGCCCGATAAAGTGTGGCTCACCATCGATGACGGCCCGGACCCGCATGACACCCCCCGCATTCTCGATGCGCTCGACGCGGGCGGAGGGCGCGCGACATTCTTCGTGCGCGGCGACCGGGCGCGGCGGCATCCCGGGTTGATCGAGGAAATTGTCCGCCGCGGCCATACGCTCGGCAACCACACGTTCAACCACTCGCAGCGGTGGTTTTGGGGACTTCCGCCGGGGCGCATCGGGTCGGAAATGGACGAGTGCAGCGCGGTATTGCGGGAGATCACGGGCGAGGCGCCGCGCTGGTTTCGCGCGCCGGTCGGGATGACGAACCCATTTGTGCACCGCGCGGCGCAGGTACGCGGGATGCAGGTTATGGGC
>CAXUAZ010000208.1:0-5180 GCA_964249195.1 uncultured Chthoniobacterales bacterium | reverse complement strand
AGATAGTATCACGCACCTTGGCGGGAGCCGTTTAAGATTTTGTCGTCGTTGCCGTCTTTCGATCAATGGCGGCGCTCGTGTCTGCGTTTCATTTTTATGAAGAAAAGGATTGACATTGGCGGGCAAACGCGAGAGACTTCCCATTCACGCCCATGGGAAGATCTCTGCCGTTTACAAATGACCGCTCCCGCCCGTCCTCGAGCTTCTCTGCGATAAGCGTTACAAGGCGTTACTATACGTTTCCAAGACCCAAAATTTCAAAAAAAATGACTCCCTCCCATCGCGCCTACTCCGGCCCCATGCTCGACGGCCCCGAACGCGCCGCCAGCCGCGCCATGCTCTACGCGGTCGGCTTCCAACGCGCCGATTTTGCCAAATCCCAGATCGGCATCGCCTCCACCTGGAGCCAGGTGACACCTTGCAATTACCATATCGACGGCCTGGCGCGCGAAGCCGCGGCCGCCGTCGACGCCGCCGGCGGCAAGTCTCTTATCTTTAATACCATCACGATCTCCGACGGCATCTCGATGGGCACCGAGGGGATGAAATACTCGCTCGTGTCGCGCGAGGTAATCGCCGATTCCATCGAAACCGTCGCTGGTTGCGAAGGCTTCGACGGACTCGTGGCCATCGGCGGTTGCGACAAGAACATGCCCGGCTGCCTCATCGCGCTCGCGCGTCTCAACCGGCCCGCGGTGTTCGTGTACGGGGGCACGATTTTGCCCGGTTGCCTGAACGGGCGCAACCTCGACATCGTCTCCGTGTTCGAAGCGGTCGGCCAACACGCCGGCGGGAACATCGGCGACCAGGAGCTTGCCGACATTGAGCGTTGCGCGATCCCGGGGCCGGGCTCGTGCGGCGGCATGTACACGGCCAATACCATGGCGTCGGCGATCGAGGCGCTCGGCATGAGCCTGCCGGGCAGCTCCGCGCAGGCGGCGGTGTCCGAAGACAAAAAGGACGATTGCCGCCGGGCCGGCGCCGCGGTGCTCCACCTGATCGCCAGGGGCATCAAACCCAGCGACATCATGACGCGCAAGGCGTTTGAGAATGCCATCACGGCGGTCATCGCGCTCGGGGGGTCCACCAACGCCATTCTGCACCTGCTCGCGATGGCCCATGCCGCGCAGATCCCGTTGGAGATCGACGACTTTACGACCATCGGCCGGAACGTTCCCGTGCTCGCCGATCTCAAGCCGAGCGGCAAACATCTGATGGCCGAATTGGTCGCCATCGGCGGCATCACGCCGCTGATGAAGATGCTGCTCGACCGCGGATTGCTCCACGGCGATTGCCTCACGGTCACCGGCAAGACGGTGGCGGAAAATCTCGCCGGCGTCGCGCCGTATCCGCAAGGGCAGACGATCATCCACGGGTTCGACGATCCGATCAAAGCGGACAGTCATCTCGTGATCCTGTACGGCAACCTGGCGACGAGCGGGGCCGCGGCGAAAATCACCGGCAAGGAAGGCACGCGCTTTACCGGACCCGCGCGAGTGTTCGATTCCGAGGAGAGCGCGCTGGCGCGGATCCTGGATGGGTCGATCGTCGCCGGCGACGTGATCGTGATTCGTTATGAAGGGCCGCGCGGCGGGCCCGGCATGCGGGAGATGTTGTCGCCCACGTCGGCGATCATGGGGCGGGGGTTGGGCAAGCAGGTGGCGTTGATTACGGACGGACGTTTCTCGGGCGGGAGCCACGGGTTTGTGGTGGGGCACATCACGCCGGAAGCTTATGACGGCGGCGCTTTGGCGATCGTGCGCGAGGGCGATTCAATTACCATTGACGCGGAGGCGAGAACCCTCAATATAGATATAGATGACGCGGAGATTGCCGCGCGTCTGGCGAGGTGGACGGCGCCGCCTGCGCGGTATACGCGCGGGGTGTTGGCCAAATACATGCGGGTGGTGAGCCCCGCCTCCCGCGGCGCGGTGACGGACTGATTAAACCCACGTTTGGATTGGCAGGAAATTACCTCATGACGAGCTGGATGACCGAGATGGGTCTGGACCCATCTGAGTACAAGGTAGAGATCGGCTGGAAGTCGCTGAGCTACTGCGAGCGAGGCGCCTGCATCAAGATTTACATTGATCCGCCGGCGCGCCGGGGACAACCGTTCACCTTCTATCTGCCGGGTCGCGATCGCTGGCGGCAGGCGCTGCCCGAGTGGGCGGCCGACCGGCGCGACGAGATCGTCGCCCGCATCAAGGAAGAATGCGCCCACTACAATGCGGAGTGGGTGGAAGGGTAAGGGGAGAAGGCAGAAGGCAGAAGGATGAAGGATGAAGGCAGAAGGATGAAGCGGCGCGCCGGACTTTCATGCTCGGACTGACGGCGATTGATTAAAGCATGCCCCTCAAAGTTTCATCTCCGCTTCCGCCTATGGAAGCGCTCTCGGTGGACGCTATCCCACAGGGAGATCAGTGGCAGTACGAACCGAAGTGGGACGGGTTTCGTTGCGTGGCTTTCCGCGATGGCGACGCGGTCGAACTCCAATCCAAGTCCGAGCAATCTTTGACGCGCTATTTCCCCGAAGTGGTTGCCGCCCTCTTACAACTGAAGGCGCGGCAGTTCGTCCTCGATGGCGAGATCGCCGTGCCCGAAGGAAATGGGTTTTCGTTCGACGCGCTGCTCGCGCGGATTCACCCGGCGGCTTCCCGGGTCAAGCGTCTCGCCGTGGAGACGCCGGCGATCCTGATTGCGTTCGACCTGCTCGCGGGTCCGAATGGCCAATCGCTGTTAGGCGCTCCATTGTCGCATCGCCGCGAGGAATTGGAGCGTTTCGCCTCGGATCAGTTTGAAAGAACTGGGACGGTGCGCCTCTCGCCCGCCACGCCGAACCTGGCCGACGCCCGCAAGTGGCTCGCGCAAACCGGCGCCACCCTGGACGGCATTATCGCCAAACGACTCGACCTCGGCTACAACGCCGGCGAACGCGGGGCGATGCAGAAGATCAAGAACTACCGCAGCGCGGATTGCGTGATCGGCGGGTTCCGCTACGGGACGGGAAAGCAGGAAGTGGGCTCGCTGTTGCTCGGGCTCTATGACACCGCGGGGTTGCTCAATCACGTCGGGTTCACCTCCGGCATTTCCACGGCGGAACGTCCCGCGCTCACGAAGAAACTGGAGGCGTTTGCCGGGCCGCCGGGGTTCACCGGCCAGGCGCCCGGGGGACCAAGCCGTTGGAGCCGGGGCAAGTCGAACGAGTGGCAGCCGCTCCGGCCGGAACTCGTCGTCGAAGTCTGCTACGACCATGTCACGGGCGGGCGGTTCCGGCACGGAACGAAGTTGTTGCGTTTGCGGCCAGACAAGGCGCCGGCGCAATGCACCGAAGATCAACTCCAGCAGAAAAGCGCTGATCTCTTACAGCTGCTTCGGTGACCGAAAAATGCCTTCACGCAAACCATGCGTCTTTCTCCTCTCACCCGCGAAAGCCAGCGGGCAACGGGCGCAGATGCTGACCCGCCCGGGCGCGCGCTTCGAGCTCGCGCGACAGGTCGGGATCGGCGACGCGACGCTCGGGGCGGTGTTCGCGTTTTGCAGCGGCTTGTACTTTCGCGGGAAACTGACCTACGCCCAGAAGTTCGCACGGCCGCCGGCGGGCGCCGAAGGGGTGCTGGTGATCACGCCCAGCCGCGGGTTGATCCCGGCGGCAACGCTCGTGGGCCTGGACGATCTGCGCGAGTTTGGCGGCGTGGACATCGACCTGGAGGAGCCGCGGTTCACCGGGCCGTTGCAGGCCTCGGCGCAAGCGTTGGCAAAGACAGGCACCGGCGATGTGGTGCTTCTGGGGAGCATCGCGACCGGGAAATACGTGGAGACGCTGCTGCCGATCCTGGGCGGGCGTTTGTTGTTCCCGGCCGAGTTTGTCGGCCGGGGCGACATGAGCCGCGGCGGGCTGTTGCTCCGGTGCGCGGCGCAGGGAAGTGAGCTCGATTACATCCCGTTGGAGGGCGCCGTGCGCAACGGGCGGCGCGCCGCCCGGATCGACTCGATGGGCATCGCGTCGCCTAAAGCACCCGCACCTCGCGCGCGACAATGAGCACGCTCTCCTGTTGGAGCATCTCCTCGAGTTCCTTCTTAAAGGCCACCATGTCAAACGGCGCTCCCCCCTCAAAAGGCGGCGCTTCGTCGTCGATCACCCGCACGATGGTGACCTCGTCGCGAAACGTGACGCCGCCGATCCGCCACAAGCCGGCGCTGTGTTGTTTCAAATGGGTGTAACCCCCGAATGTCCGCGCGAGTTCCTGTTCGATGCGCTCGAAATACGCGGGGTCGACGGGCCTCCCGTCGTTGTGCTTGGTCGGGAGGTAGATCTCGTATTCTTGCATGTGCGCCATCGTGCCCGCGACGGGCTCCGGGATCAACTCAACGCGCAAGATTTTCCCGCCGCGCCACGAACACGCCGGCCAGCACCAGCGCCATGCCCACGATCTGCCACGGCCCGATGCCTTCGCCCAACAAGCACCACGCGGCGACCGCGGCGGTGACGGGTTGCACCAGGAGCCCCACCGAGACCAATGCGGCCGGCAACCGCGCCAGCGCATAAGCGATCAATCCCTGCCCGCCCACGTGCGAGACCATCGCCAGGGCGCACACCGTTGCCCAACCGCAGGTCGACTGCGGCACGATCGCCGTCTCCGTGCAAAGCGCGACCGGCAAAAGAATCCCGATGCTCACCAGGCTGCTCCACGCCATCACGGCGATCGTTGAACGACGCTGGCGCATGGCGCCGACGAGGGTCAAGTACGCGGCGTAAAACCCGGCCGTGATCAATCCCATGACCAACCCCGCGACGCTGTGGGCGTGCACTCCGAGATCGCCGCCCAGCAGCAAGGTTGCGCCCCCGAGCGCGGCCGCCATCGCGAGGAGGAATCGCCCGCTGACTCGCCGGCCCCACGCCAGCCAGCCAAACGCCACCACGTAGATCGGCGCGAAGTTGGCCAGCAACGTCGCGTTGGCCACCGACGTGAATTTGATCGACCAATGCCAGCAGGCCAGGTCGCCGGCAAACAACGCGCCGACTCCGGCGAAACCCAGCGCGTCCCGACGGCTGATCGTCCATCCCCCCAGCGGGTCGGACCTCCGCTCGACCAGCAACCAGACCCAAAGCACCGGCGCCGCGAGCAGGATGCGCCAGAAGGCCGTCGCGCTGGGGCCGACCTCGCTCAGGCGCACGA
>CAXUAZ010000207.1:0-5192 GCA_964249195.1 uncultured Chthoniobacterales bacterium | reverse complement strand
CTCCTCGACCGCACCCTCCTGCGGCAGATGGCCGGCGACGCGGAGTTTCGCAAAGGGGAAAATTACTGCCAGGCCGGCGCCGTCCGCCAGGTGCAGGTCGCCGCGGACCGGATCACCGCCAAAGTCAGCGGCTCCCGCGCCTACCGGGTAAAACTCTGGCGCGGCCGCGGGCAACTCCAGTTTTCGTGCAATTGCGACCGCGGTCACGAACAGGAATTCTGTAAACATTGCGTCGCCGTCGGCCTCGTGTGGCTCGCCGGGCCGGAGGGTCAGGCCCCTAAACCGGGCGTCTCCCGCGACGAACTGCGCGACCATCTGCGCGGCCTCGACAAGGAACGCCTCATCAACCTCGCGCTCGAGGCGATGGATTACGACGACATCCTCCGCCGCCGCCTCATGCTTGAGACGATCGGCGTTACCCGGCCCCGCAAACCGGGCGCCCCTCCCCCGGATCTCGCCACCTACCGGCAGATCCTGCGCGAGGCAATCGAGTGCGCCGATTACGTCGACTACGAGGCGATGCCTGATTACACGCAGGGCGTTGAGGAGGCGATCCGCCCCCTGGGCGAACTCCTGCGCGGCGGTCATGCGGCCGCCGTGGTCGATCTGGCCGAGTTCGCGCTTGTCGAGCTCGATAAGGCCAACGACATGATCGACGGTGGCGACGGCGCCCTCAACGCCGCGTACGACGACCTCCAACAGCTCCATCTGGAAGCCTGCCGCCAGGCGCAGCTCCCCCCCGAAAAACTCGCCGCGCGCCTGCTCGAGTACGAGATCGAAGGCGGCCTCGGCGTCTTCAACAACACCGACTCCGCCTACGCCGACATCCTCGGCGAGAGTGGCCTGCGCGCCTGGCGCCGCCTGCTTACCCAGGAATGGCAAAGCCTTTCTCCCGCCGCCGCCGGCCGCGACATCGATTACCGCCGTTTCCAGATCAACGCCTTGATGGAACGCATGGCCGCCGAAGCGGGCGACCTCGACGCGCTCGCGGCCATCCGCCAGCGTGACCTGACCAGCCCGCACGATTATCTGGCGTTGGCGGAGACGTATCGGGACGCTCATCAACTCGATCAGGCCATCGCCACCGCGGAGCGCGGGCTCACCTGCCCGGGCGATCTGAGCGGGCTGCGCGACTTTCTCTCGGCCGCGTATCTCCAGGCGCGCCGCCCCGCCGACGCGGCCGCCGTCAGTTGGCAGCAATACGAGCAGACGCCCGATCTCGACTCGTTTAACCAACTCAAGGCGATCTCCGGCCCCAAATGGCCCGCGTGGCGCGAGCGCGCGATCGACCTGCTCCGCCGCCAATCGCCCGGCAACGACCGCAGCACGCTGGTCGAGGCGCTCCTCTCCGAAGGCCTCGTCGAAGAAGCGTGGAGCGAAGCCCGGGCCGGCGGTTGCCGGGTGCGCCTGTGGCTGGCCCTCGCCGAACGCCGCGCCGCGACCGCCCCGGCCGATGCGCTGCGCATCTATCAAGATCAGCTCAACGTCATCATTGCGGGCGGTGACCAACGGGCTTACCGGCAGGCGATCGATGTTCTGGCCCGCATCCGCCGATTGCTCGAAACGCTCGGGCGCCGCGAGGATTTCGGCGCCTTTTCCGCCGAGGTGCGGGCCGCTCATCGTCAGAAACGCAATTTCCTCAAGCTGCTCGACGGGATGCGCTAGGCGTGATGGCCAGGGCCGATTCAGAGTTTTCATTATGCCGGCATCTCTCTGGTACAAGGACGCGATTATTTATCAGGCGCACGTCAAAGCCTTCTCCGACAGCAACGGCGACGGCATCGGCGACTTCGGCGGCCTGGTCGGCAAGCTCGATTACCTCCAGAGCCTGGGGGTGACGGCCGTGTGGATTCTGCCCTTCTACCCGAGCCCGCTGCGCGACGACGGGTACGACATCGCCGACTACTTCGACGTCAACCCCAGCTACGGCACGCTGGCCGATTTCAAGGCGTTCCTGAAGGAGGCGCACCGCCGCGGCCTGCGCGTAATTACCGAGTTGGTCATCAACCACACGAGCGATCAAAACGCGTGGTTCCAGCGCGCCCGCCGCGCGAAGAAAGGCTCGCCGGAGCGCGACTTCTACGTGTGGAGCGACGCGCCGGATAAATTCCTCGACGCGCGCATCATCTTCAAGGATTTCGAGCCGTCGAACTGGTCGTGGGACCCGGTCGCGGGACAGTACTACTGGCACCGTTTTTTCCATCACCAGCCGGATCTCAATTTCGACAACCCCGCCGTGCGCAAGGCGGTGCTCAAGGTGTTCGAGTTCTGGCTCGACATGGGGGTTGACGGCCTGCGGCTCGACGCCATCCCGTATCTCTTCGAGCGCGAGGGCACGAATTGCGAAAACCTCCCCGAGACGCACGCCTACCTCAAGGAACTGCGCGGCCACATCGAGAAAAAATATCCCGAGGCAATGCTGCTCGCCGAGGCCTGCCAATGGCCCGAGGACGTCGTCGCGTACTTCGGCAACGGCGACTCGTGCCACATGGCGTTTCATTTCCCGGTGATGCCGCGCCTCTTCATGGCGCTGCAGATGGAAGATCGCTACCCGATCATCGACATCCTGGAGCAAACGCCCCCCATTCCTGACATCTGCCAGTGGGCCATCTTCCTGCGCAATCACGACGAACTGACCCTCGAGATGGTCACCGACGAGGAGCGCGATTACATGTACCGCGTCTACGCGATCGACCAGCGCGCGCGCATCAACCTGGGCATCCGCCGCCGGCTTGCCCCTCTTTTGGGCAACAACCGCCGCAAGGTCGAGCTGCTCAATATCCTCCTCTTTTCGTTGCCCGGCACCCCGATCATTTACTACGGCGACGAGATCGCGATGGGCGACAACATTTACCTCGGGGACCGCAACGGCGTACGCACTCCGATGCAGTGGAGCCCCGATCGCAACGCCGGCTTCTCCCGCGCCAACCCGCAGCAACTCTATTCCCCCATCATCATCGATCCGGAATATCACTACGAGTCGATCAACGTCGAAAACCAGGAGCGCAACCTGTCGTCGTTGCTCAACTGGATGCGCCGCGTCACCGCGATGCGCCGCCGGTACCAGGCGTTTGGCCGGGGGACGATGGAGTTCCTCCCCTCCGATAACTCGAAGGTGCTGACGTTTCTGCGGCGCTACGAAGACGAAACAATCCTCGTCGTGGTCAATCTCTCCCGGTTCACCCAGGCGTTGGAGCTGGATTTAAGCGCCTTCACCGGCCGCACCCCGCGCGAGGTGTTCAGCCGCAATAAATTTCCCGTCGTAAAGCCCGATGGCGCCTACTCCCTGACGATCGGCCCGCACGGCCACTACTGGCTCTTGATTGAACCGGTCAGCCCCGCCGACGCCCTCGCGAAAAGCGCCGAGCGCGTCATCCCAACACTCTCGCGGGTCGCAACGACGGCGGATTTGCTGGCTGGCCCGGCGCTGGGTCAACTTCAGGGCGCCATTCTGCCGGCGTACCTGCCCGTTTGCCGCTGGTTCCGCTCCAAGGCGCGCATCATTCAACGCGTCGAGATCCGCCGCGCGTTGCCCGTGTCGGATGCCAAACGCGGCGCGCGCCTGCTGTGGCTCGACGTGAGTTTCAGCGAAGGACTCCCCGAAACGTATCTGCTGCCCATCGTCATCGTGGATCAGGAAACCGCCGAACGCCGCCGCGTACAGGCGCCGGGCAGTTGCATCGCGATGCTGGAGTCCGGCGGCCTGTTCGACGCCAGCGCCGACGATGGGTTCCAGCGCGCGCTCTTCACCCTGATCGCCGGCCGCAAGCGCCTCCGCGACGCGGGCCGCGGCGAACTCGCCGGCAGTGCTTCCCGCGAGTCCCGCCGCGCCCTGGCCTCCACGGACGCCGCCGCGATGCCCTGCCGCGCGCTCGGAGCCGAGCAAAGCAACACCTCCATCGTTTACGACAATCGCTTCTTCCTGAAATTGTACCGCAAGGTCGAGGAAGGCGAGAGTCCCGACATCGAGCTCACCCGTTTCCTGACCGAGAAAGCGCACTTCCCGTGCGTGCCGCCGTTTGCCGGCCAGATCGAGTTTGCGCCCGCGCCGGGCGCCGCGCCGCAGGTGCTCGCGATGTTGCAGGGCTGGGTGCCCAGCGAAGGCGACGCGTGGACGCTGACGATTGACGCCGCGACCCGATTCTTCGAGCGCGTGCTGGCGGCCCGCGCTTCGTTGAACGAGGGCGGCTTCGATCTGCCCGCGCCGGAGTCGCTTCTCCTGGACAACGACGTGTTGAAAATACCGGCCGCGTTGCAGGAGATCATCGGGGGGGTGTACCCGGCGCGAGCCGAGTTGCTTGGCCAGCGCACCGGCGAGATGCACGTCGCGCTGGCCGGTCCGATGGCGGCGGCGGAGCCGGCGTTCGCGCCGGAGCCGTTCACGATGTTGTACCAGCGCTCGCTCCTGCAATCGATGGGCGGCCTCACGCGCAAATCCTTCGCCGTACTTAAGCGCAAGCTGCCTTCCCTGCCGGAGCCGCTCCGGGCCGACGCCGCCCGCCTGCTGGAGATGCAGCCGCGCATCTTTGCGTTGCAAGAACGCGTGCTGCGCGGCCGCATGACCGCGCAAAAGTTGCGCATCCACGGCGATTATCATTTGGGCCAGGTGCTCTTCACGGGCAAGGATTTCATGATCATCGATTTCGAAGGCGAGCCGGCGCGTTCGTTGGGCGAGCGCAAGCTCAAGCGTTCGCCGATGGCGGATGTCGCCGGGATGCTGCGGTCGTTCCATTACGCGATTTCGAGCGCGCTGCTGACTCATGTGGCCGCGTCGCCGGAGGATTCCGCCGCGCTGCAGCCGTGGGCGGACCAATGGTACGCGTGCGTGGCGGGCAGCTTCCTGCGCGCGTATCTCAAGGCGGTGGCCGGCGGCGTCTTCGTGCCGACGGAACCGGCCGCGTTCGAGAATCTCTTGAGCGCCTTCATTCTCGAGAAGGCGGTGTACGAGTTGGGGTACGAGTTGAACAATCGGCCCGACTGGCTCCCGATCCCGATGCGCGGCATCGCGCAAGTCCTGGGCGGCGCTGGAGGGGCGCGCTCCGTCGTGCCCCATTTGTCGGATTGACGCACGGGACGCCCCGACTGGCAATCCAGCATGGGCAAGACGGAGCGCGCCGAGAAAAATCTTCACGCAATGTAAATATTTTCATTGACGTGAAGATGTCGCTCCGCTATGTTCGGCTCGTACCCCC
>CAXUAZ010000206.1:0-5314 GCA_964249195.1 uncultured Chthoniobacterales bacterium | reverse complement strand
GTCGCTTGATCACGAATTCTCTAACTCCGACAGCTTGCTATGACCGTCGGTAGATCGATTGCCGCACGGGACGCCCCGCGCACCAGCGAACTACCGACGGTCATAGACCGCCGCTACAACTATTAATCGTTGAACTTCCCCAGGTCCTTCTGATAATCCGGCCGATTCTGCGCGGCCTCGCCGGCCAGCGCCCGGGCGTCGTCCGGGTACCCGTTCTCGATGGCAAACACCGCCGCCAGCCACCGCCGGTCCGCCAGACCTCGCGGGTCCGACGTGGCGCCGATAAAATACAAGGCGATCTGCAAAATGGTCTTCGGCGCCAGATCCGTCCACGGGATCGAGATCGTGCCGTACGGCGTCACCCCGGCCAGTGCGTCCACCGTGCCGTTTTGAATCCCCTGCGGGTAACTCGCGCCGAGCAGCGTCGTCACCGGCTGCGGATAACCACCCCGCGCCTTGAGATCGAGCAGCAGGGTGGCCTTGAACGCCACCAGCCGTTGCGCGCGCCACACCGCCCGCCCGCGCGCCTCCGTCCATTCGGGATCGGTCAACGCCGGCGCGAGCGCCGCGCGCAATGCCTCCGGGTAACGATACGCGCGCACCATTCGCTGGTATCCGTCCGCCGCCGTCTTCCACCGCGGCGCTTCGAGATCGTGGGCCGCACTCGCCGGCGGCAGCAAGGTGTCGCCCGCCGCCGGCTTCGGCGGCCCCTTCAAATCCGACTCGGCGGTGTAAAACTCCTCCGGCATCCGGCCCGTCGTCGTCAACTCCGCGCGGGTTTTGGCAAAGTCCGCCCGCAACTGCTCGCGTTCCCGCGGGCTCACCGGCTGCGCATCCAGCCGCGCGCGCAGCGGCGCATAGAGGGCGTAGTCGTGCGCAAATTGCCGCGCGATCGGCGCATAGTCGGCGATCCACGGCGTAGAGGCATCCGGCTTGCCGTCGAGGAACTTCGCCAAGAACGTGTTCGCGGTCGCAAATTGCCCCGATTCCCACGCCCGCAGGCCGAAGAGCAGCAGGCCAAACGCCTGATAATTATCCTTGTTGTAGACCTCGATCAGGTTGTCCGGGATCGGCTCCGGCGCGCTGAGGTTGCGGCTGGCCTCCACGAAAAAAGTCGCGAGCTTCTCGTCCTCCGGCTTCGCGGAAAACAGCCCCGCGCGCACCACCCCGGCAAACAACTCGCGCGCCTCGCTGAGTTGATGATTGAGCAACTCGACCATCCCCAGATTGAGCCGGATCCAATTGAGGGTCGGCTGCGAGACATCGGGGCGTTGCGCGAGCGCCCCGAGGGTCTCCTGCGCGGCGGAATATTGCATCGCGACGATCTCCCGGCGCGCTTCCGCGTACTTCTCGAGGCCAGTGTCCTTGTTCTCCACCGCCGCCGTCACGGCCGGCTTTACGAGCCCGGGAAACAAGCGTTCGCGGAAGACGAACGCCAGGATGCCCCCGATCACGATCGCCGCCAGGGCCAGGAGCACAAGCAGCCCCGCGAGATTGCTCTCGCTCTCGGGATCGACCACCACGCGCTCCCGGGGCGCGCGCGGCTTGTTCGTATTGGCCGTGACGGTGTCCGCCGCGTACTTGAGATGGTCGATCAATTCCGCGTACGACGCGTAACGCTGGTTGGGATCCTTGTGCAGCATCCGGTTGATGACGTACGCCGTCTCGCTGGAAACCTCCGGCGCGAACGCCTGGAGACTGACCGCCCGGCTCTTGAGATGCTTGAGGGCCACCAGCGACGCGCTTTCCGCCTCGAAGGGCGGCCGCCCCGCCACGGCGTGAAACAACGTCCCGCCGAGGCTGTAGATGTCGCTGCGAAAATCCTCCGGCTCGTTGTTTAACTTCTCGGGCGCGATATAATATGGCGTCCCCCAGATTTCCCCGCGACCTTCGGCCTCGTGTTCGGCGAGGAGCGCCAGGCCGAAGTCGGTGATCTTGGCGGTGTGCGCGTCGGCAAAGAGGATGTTGCCCGGCTTGACATCCCGGTGAATGAGCCCCCGTTGGTGCGCCGCCTGGAGCCCGCTGGCGACCTGGAGACCCACCTGCAGCACCTGCACTTCGGCGACTTTTTGCTGGAGCTGCATGAGGTCGTCGAGGCTGCCTTTGTCGACGAGTTCCATCGCGATGTAGTACTGCCCGCGATCGCTTCCAAAGGAGAAAACCTTCACCACGTACGGGTGGTTGATCGACGCCGTAATGCGCGCCTCGTCTTCGAGCTTGAGGATGTAATCGTCATCCGCGCTCAGCTCCCGCCGCAGGAGTTTGAGGGCGACCATGCGGTTGAGGTTGCGGTCGAGCGCCTTGAAGACCGCGCCCATGCCGCCGCTGCCGAGCGTCTCGACGATGCTGAAATGATTATACTGCCGGCTGACCCGCATGGCGGTCCCGCACAGGGGGCAGTGGATCTTGGCCAGCGGCTCCTGCTCGCGCACGTCGACGAGCGCCCCGCAATTGGGGCAGGACTGGAGACATCCGTCAGCGGCGGGGCCGGAAGGCATGGGACGGGACGTTAGCACTGAACGCCGGCGCGGTTCAATGTTTCTCGCCGCCCGTCCGGCAAGCGGCGATGATCATATGCAAGCGGCGTCTTTATTTGCCTCTTGATGCCGGCGCCGAAAAAATATTTACTGAAATATGGCGGGAACCATATCCGATTCTCGCATGGATAGATAATGCCGCCTGTGGCGCCATGTCATTTCCGCAAATCCCCAAATCGTCCATGAAGAACACCGTGTTCCTATTAGCAACCGCCGCCCTTTTGGCGGGCGGTCTCACCGTCGCGCCTCGCCGGGCCCGCGCCCAGGACTCGATCGCGCTTGATTTCACCAGCCTGGGCACGGGAAGCAACTATCATCAGGGAGCGCACTGCCTCGGCTGGCGCTTTACGGCGAACAAGGATTGTCTCGTCAGCGAGCTGGGTTTTTATGACGCGGGCGCGGATGGGCCTGACTTCGTCTCATCAGGTGGGGATTTTCGATGTCCTCACCAAGGCGCTGGTTGCTTCTGGCCCGGTTTCGCCCGCGGACCCACTGACGGGGTTCTTTCGCTACCATGCCATCACGCCGGTCCAACTGAGCGCCGGCCGCGACTACTATGCCGTCGCCGATGTGGGTCCAGAGAGTTATGCGATCTACGTCTCTAGGACCGAACCGACCCCCAAGCACGGATGGCTCGTACACCCTGGGCAATCCCGCCAAGGCAAAGCTCCAGTTGATCGATAACGATTGATCGTCGAAGAACTACCTGTTTCCATGAAAAACCATCGCTGTCTTCTGCTGACCTCCCTCTTGGCCCTCGGTGCCGGCGGCGTTCAGGCGCAGTCCTCCCGGTCGTCGCTGGCGGATGTCGGGGTCGTCAACTCGTCGATCAGTCCATCGATCGGCGCCCTGAACGACAACTACTCCGATACCGGGGCGACGGTGAGCGCGAACGCCACGCACACGTTTACCGGCCAGGATCGAACCGGGAACACCCAGGCGATGACCTTTACGGGTTCGGTGACCGCCAGCGCGGAGTATGGCCAGTTGCACAGTTCTGTGACGGGCACGGTGACCAACACGTATTACAACCCCGCCAACCCGGTCTATTACGACTACAGTTCCGGCACGTTTAATGAGGCCGGCTCGCCCACCAGCCTGGACAGCATCGGTTTTGCGACGTTCAAAGACACGTTGCAGTTTGGCGGGGCGTTGCAGGCGGGAGGCGGCGCGATTCACAATTCTGGCGATTGTAGGACGACCGCTCCGGTTGTCGCGGCGGGACGCTCACCCTGGCAACCGGGGCGGTCGCCCTACAATTTCATCCGTCCGTCACCTCAGGAATTGGGCGTCCCGCACGAAACGAAGCACTGATTCATGCCGCCACAGGAGCAGGCACTGGCGGTTGCGCGATGCTCGTCATCAGCAACACCGAGAGGAAGTGAGTCTGTCCATCGGGCTCCTCGATGATGACTTGAGGAACGTCAGTGGAGGAAGCCAGCACAAAGTCTGGATGTGCGATCCGATACTCACGCCCATCGGCCATGCAGATGACAAACGGTTGGAACGGAGTGGCGTGTAACAAAGCGCGGATTCGGGCTTTCATCGCAAGGATTCTATCTAAAGTCGTTTGCGCGTCCAGAGCCAGGGATGACCTTCCAAAGCGCCCAAGCGCGATCCGATGGCCTCACCCACCCACCTTCCATCATTGTTCCTTATCGTAAATTCGTGAAACAATCGCATTGACATGTGACCGGAAGACTGATTGTATCTCTCCCGTGCCACTAGGTCTGCTTTGTTCCAAACGCCAACCAAGCCGGCCTCTGCCCGCACGCACCGATGCGCATCATCGCGGGTGTTTTTTCCGCCCTCGCCTCCCCTCCGCTTGCAAGATCCACGCCATGAGGTTGGACGCCGCCCGCCGTCTCGGTTAATTTCCCCGCGCATGCTGGAACTCCGCGTCCCCCCCGCCGAAGCCGGCAACCGGCTCGACCGGTTCCTCGCCGGCGAACTCGCGCATCTCTCGCGTTCGCGCGTGCAATCGTTGATCCGCGACGGGCATGTGCTCGTCAATCGGCGCACCGTCAAACCCGGCGAATCGCTCCGGCCGGAGGACATCATCTCCTGGGAAGAACCGGCCCTCGTCGAGAGCGTCCTCGCGCCCGAAGACATCGCGCTCGATGTCCTGCACGAGGATAACGACCTGCTCGTCCTCAACAAACCCGCGGGCCTCGTGATCCACCCCGCGGCGGGCAACGAGGACGGCACGCTCGTCAATGCGCTCCTGGCCCATTGCAAAAACCTCTCCGGCATCGGCGGCGAACGGCGGCCCGGCATCGTCCACCGGCTCGACAAGGACACCAGCGGGTGCCTCGTCGTCGCGAAACACGACGCCGCGCACCGGGCGCTCTCCGCGCAATTCGCCGGGCGCAGCGTGCGGAAGCGTTATCTGGCCATCGTCGACGGAAAGCCGAAGGCGCCCAGCGGATTGATCGACGCGCCGATCGGGCGGCACGCGGTCCACCGCAAGAAGATGGCGATCGTGCCGCCGCCGCGCGGACGCCGCGCGCAGACGGAGTACCAAGTGCGGGCGGAACTCCCCGGTAGTCGGACCCTCATCGAGTGCCGGCTGCTGACCGGGCGCACCCACCAGATTCGCGTGCATCTAAAAAGCCTCGGCTGCCCGATCGCGAACGACGCGGTGTACGGCCGCGGCTCCAGCCAGCCCGGCGCCCGGCAATTGCTCCATTCGTGGAAATTGGGCTTCGCGCACCCGCGCACGGGGGAGGAGCAGGACTTCCGCGCGCCGGCGCCGGCGGATTTCCGGGCGGCGGGGG
>CAXUAZ010000205.1:0-5427 GCA_964249195.1 uncultured Chthoniobacterales bacterium | reverse complement strand
GCACCACCTTCTGCACCGACGTGGCGCGCTCCCACGGGGGCTGCTCGTCGCCGAGGAAGTAGGGCTTGAACGGCACCATCCCCGCGTTGACCAGCAGCAGCGTGGGGTCGTTGGCGACCAGGCTGGCGCGCTGGATCCAGAGCGTGGAGACGCCCGCCGCCGCGGCCATCAGGAGCATAGGCGCCACGGCGACGACATGACGCCAGCGCACCCGCCCCTCCATCCACCAAGCGCAGAGGACGACGACCGCCGGCAACACGACGGTCGACGATTTGCTCGCCACGGCACAGGCGGCAAAGAAAAGGCTCGCGACATAGGCGAGCCGTCCCGCGCCTTTGCATCGAAGCCATTTCAGAAAGAAGAGGAGGGAACTCAAAAAGAACGCGCCGGAAAGCGTGTTCTTGAGTTCGGTGACCCAGGCCACGGAATCGACCTCGACTGGATGCAGCGCCCAGAGCGCCGCGCCCATCCAAGCCCCGCGCACCCCCAGATCCCTCAGCACCCGCCAAAGCAGAACCGCGCAGCCCGCGTGCAAGAGGATATTGACGACATGATAAGGCGCGGGCAGAAACCCCCAAAAGCGATGTTCGACCCAAAACACGGAAATCGTCAAAGGGCAGATATCCGCGAGCCGGGTCGTCCAAATCTCCCAAAAACCAAGCGGCCCCGCGATGCAGGGATTGCCGGTGAGCAGGACGCTGTCGTCCCAGACAAAACCCGCGCGCCAGGCCGGCAGGTAAGCCAACAGCGCCAAGAGAGGGAGCAACATTCCCCAGAGACACTCATGGCGGAGCCCTTCGGAAACGCGATTTGGTTTCACAACAATCATTGTGCCGCGATGACCAGCAGCCCCCAACTTCGACACACCGCCGAGTCTACGATCTCGGCTGCCGTTTAAAGAGTTGCGGCATCTTGCGCGCGCCTGCGACGACATACAAGATGCGGGCAACCTCCGCCTCCAGACGATAAAAGACGAGGTAGTTCGGAAAGTTGCGCACTGGGAGCATCCTCAAACCCTGGAGCCTTGGAAGCCGCGTCGGGTAAACGACGCCACTCTCGGGCTGGCGAAGAAGTTGGTCGAAAGTGGCTTCGACTGCATCCAGGACTCTTTCCGCGGCGGCTGGATCGTCCCGAGCGATGAATTCGTAAATGCCAGGCAGATCACTCGTCAGCACTTCGACGTGCGGCTCAATTTTTCACACCTGCGCCTTCGCCGCCCGGCGAACTCGGTCTTTCCAGTCGAGGTTCAACGTAACGAACGGCCCTTCGAGACGGTCCGTAAGGGCGCGGTCAAGCTCTGTCACTGCGCAGTCGGATTCAACGAGCGCTCGTATATAGTCTTCCTTTGAACAAAACCCCGTTGCCTCGATTCTTGCATCGAGAGCGGCATTGAGCGGATCGTTTAATGCGATTGTGATAATAGTCACGGTAATCTTCTAGCACCTTGAGCCGCCGGATAAAAGAAGCAAAGTCCTTTCCCATCGCACCCCTCGCGTCCACTTATCCTCATTGACGAATGCCTCGATTAGAGGGGATGTCGTGCATTGGGGTGAAAAATCATCGCCGCACCACCCCTTGCGTTTAGCGTTGCCTCGGTCCGCTACAACTGGTAGTTTCGTTGCTCTCTTGCCCCATGCCTAATCCCAACGAAAAAATCGAGCCGATCGACGTTGCCGAGGAAATGTCGAAGTCGTTCCTCGATTATTCGATGAGCGTCATCATCTCACGCGCGCTGCCGGACGTGCGCGACGGGCTCAAACCGTCTCAGCGCCGCATCCTCTACGCGATGCACGACCTGTCCCTCTTCCCCGGGCGCCAACACCGCAAATGCGCCAAGATCTGCGGCGATACCTCGGGAAATTATCATCCGCACGGGGAGGCGGTCATTTATCCCACTCTCGTCCACATGGCCCAGCCTTGGGCGATGCGGGAGCGGCTCGTTGACGGCCAGGGCAATTTCGGCTCGGTCGAGGGCGATCCGCCGGCCGCCATGCGTTACACGGAGGCGCGTCTCACCCATCTCGGCGCCGCCCTCATGGACGACATGGGCAAGGACACGGTGGATTTCGTCGCCAATTACGACGACACCACCACCGAGCCCAGGGTCTTCCCGGCGGCCTTCCCGAACCTCCTCGTCAACGGCGGCACCGGCATCGCCGTCGGCATGGCGACCAATATCCCGCCGCATAACCTCGGCGAAGTCATCGACGCCATCTGCGCCCAGGTCGATGACCCGGACATCTCCACCGAGGGGATTTCCCAACACATCAAGGGTCCCGATTTCCCGACCGGCTGCACGATCTGCGGGCTCGCGGGGATCAAACAGTACGCCGCCACGGGGCGGGGGAGCATCAAGGTCCGCGGGAAGACCAACGTCGAGGAACTCAAAGGCGGCCGCGAACAGATCATCATCACCGAGATCCCGTACGCCGTGAACCGCGCCGTGCTCGTCGAGCGCATCGCGGAGTTGGTCAACACCAAGATCATCACGGAAATTAGCGCGGTCCGCGATGAGTCGGATGAGAACACGCGCGTCGTCATCGAGCTCAAGCGCGACGCGATGCCGAAGGTCGTCATCAACAATCTCTATCAGCACACGGCGCTGGAATCGTCGTTTTCGGTCAACATGCTGGCCATCGACCACGGCCGGCCCAAGCTGCTCTCGCTCAAGGAAGCGATCGCGGCGTTCATCGAGCACCGGCGGGAGGTGATTCTGCGCCGGACGCGCTTCGAACTGCGCGCCGCCGAAGACCGCGCCGAAGTGCTCGACGGTTACCTCGTCGCGTTGGCCAACCTCGACGATTTTATCCGGATCATCCGCGAATCGGCCAACCGCGACGAGGCCAAGGTCAAGCTGCTCGCGTATGAATTCAGCGAGGCGCTGGTGCGCGGCTTCGGCATCGAGGTGCGCGATCCGAACCGGTTTATCGGCGGGCGTTATCTATTAAGTGAGCGGCAGGTCACCTCGATCCTGGAGTTGCGCCTGTATCAACTCACCGGCCTCGAGCGGGACAAGATCACCGAGGAGTACCACAAGCTGCTCGAGACCATCCGCGACCTGATGGACATCCTGGCCCGCGAGTCGCGCGTGCTTTCCATCATTAAAGAGGAGCTGCTCGTCCTCAAAGGCAAGTACGCGACGCCGCGCCTCACCGAGATCGTGCCCGACCAGAGCGAGATCAACATGGAGGATCTCATTGCCAACGAAGGCGCGATCATCACCATCACGCACGGCGGCTTCCTCAAGCGCACCCCGGTCAGCGAATACCGCGCCCAACGCCGGGGCGGGCGGGGGGTCATCGGCATGACGACCCGCGAGGGCGCCACCGAGGCGGATCAGGACGACTTCGTCGAGCACATGTTCACGGCGAGCACGCACGACTTCCTGATGTTCTTTACCAAGACGGGGCGCTGTTACATCAAGAAGGTGTACGAGTTGCCGGAAGGCAGCCGGACGTCCAAGGGGCGTTCGATCGTCAACTTCCTCGAACTGCGTCCGGACGAGAAGATCGCGGCGACCATCCGGGTGGAAAGCCACGTGCGCCAGGCGGCGATCGCCTCCGCGGCCGAGGAGGACGAGGATGAGGCCTCCGCTCCGGCCGATGAGCCGGTGGACGACGAAGCGGTCAGCGAAGTCACCGAAGATCCCGACGAAGCGGCCGACGAAGAAGCGCCTGCCGAGATCGTGGAAGACACCGGCGGCACGCCGCACGTGGTGTTCGCAACCCGGCGCGGGCTCATCAAGCGCACCTCGTTGTCTGCCTTCAACAACATGCGCAAGGGCGGCAAGATCGCCGTGCGCATCGATGAAGGCGATGAATTGATCGAGGCCGCTCTGACCACCGGCAACAACCGCCTGGTTCTCATCACCCGCAACGGCATGAGCCTGCATTGCCGCGAGACCCAGCTTCGCGGGCGGGGCCGGACGGCCGGCGGGGTGCGCGGCATCCGTTTGCAAGGGGACGACTACCTCGTGGCCATGGCGATCGTTACCGCGGGCGCGATGCTGCTGGTGGCGGGCGAGAACGGCGTCGGCAAACGCACGCCGTTTGCCGATTACCCGCTGCGCCGGCGCGGCGGCTCGGGCGTCATCACGATGAAGACCGGCGACAAGACGGGCCGCGTGGTGGGCGCGTTGACCGTCACCGACGCCGACGAGTTGATATTAACCACCAACAAGGGTCAGACGGTGCGCACCCGGGTCGCGGAGATCCGCCCCACGGGGCGCATCACGATGGGCGTCAAGCTCATCAACCTGCCGGCCAACGAGAAGCTCCAGGATATGGCCAAGCTGGTCACCCAACCCGAAGAAGAGGAGGCCGCCCCGGTCCTCCCGGAGACGGACGAGCCGCCTCCAGCGCAAGAGGAGAGTTGATCTCGGCCCCGGAAGTGTTTCTAAAAAAGCGGAATCCAGAAGCGGTTTTGCTTGCTGTCAAATCTTGGCCACCCCATATAATGACCGTTTTGGGAGGCACAGGTCTCCTGATTTACTTATGGGGACCCCCTACCAACGCCGGAATTGTCTGCTGCGCATGTCACCGCGCCCTGCGATGGCGGCGGCGGCGCTCGCGGTTGCCGCCTTGCACTCGCCCGTCCACGCGCGCCCGGTCGCGATCGGGGTAGCGGCGCCGTCGTATTACCAGCGGGCGCTCAAGAGCTGCCAGGCGGGCGATTACGCCCAGGCGTTGGAGCAACTCGAGCGCGCTTCGGCCGAGGCGGGCAGCGATGCGCGGACCCGGGCTGATTTGTTGAATCTTCGCGGGACCATTTACCTGCGCCAGGGGCGGCTCGAGAAGGCAAAGGCGGCGTTCGTCAAAGTCATCGCGCTGAACCCCGATCTGTGGACGGCCCGTTTTAACCGGGCCGAAATCGACTTCCGGCAAAAGCGTTATGCGGAGAGCCAGCGGGCGTTTGCCGCGTTGCTGGGGAGCACGAGCCGCAGCCGCCAGCCGGACGAATGGGCGCAGGTCGAATACAAGATGCAACTTTCGGCCCTTCTCCTCGGGCAGGACGATGCCGTTGCGCATCATGTGGCCCAAATCGACGGGCGCGAAAAGGCGCCTCTCTATGGTTATTACCTGAAGGCGGCGCTAGCCATGCGGCGTCACCAGCCCGAGGAGGCGCGTCGATCGCTGGCGGCCGCAAAGGCCAAATACCCCCCGGAGGCGGGGCGGGATTTTGCGGAGTCGTTGCAGCAGTTGGGTTGGTTGACCGATGCCACAACGGGTCAGCCGGCCTCTTCCCGCAAGACCGCCACGGTCGCCGTGGTGCAGATCATGCCCGAGCAGCAGCGCCCGACGGTTCGCCCCGGGACGGCTCCCCGGAACCAGCCGCCGCCGCCTTCGGCAAATCCGGTCATTTCCTCGCAGGACGTTCCCCCGGCCCCCACGCTCGCTCCGGCGGACGACGATGACACCAGCGACATCG
>CAXUAZ010000204.1:0-5486 GCA_964249195.1 uncultured Chthoniobacterales bacterium | reverse complement strand
CGTCGCTTGATCACGAATTCTCTAACTCCGACAGCTTGCTATGACCGTCGGTCGATCTCTCTGGGCAGGGCAAACGTCTCTCCATAAATCGATCTACCAACAGTCATAGACCGCCGTCACAGCCGGAACGTGACTGCAACGCAGTTTTTATATTCTGTAGAACCGTGGACTTTTTACCTTCCATCCAAACGGTCAAACTGATTTCCCGGTTTATCTTCGGTGGCTCGTTCATCCTCGCCGGAGCGAACCACTTTGTGCATTCGGCCTTTTACGTGCGGATCATGCCGCCGTATCTGCCGCGGCCGTTGCTATTGGTATATGTCAGCGGCTTATGTGAAATGGGTCTAGGCGCTTTGCTGCTGGCGCCGCCGTTTACGAAGCTGGCGGCCTGGGGATTGATCGCGTTATTGGCGGCAGTGTTCCCGGCTAACCTCCACATGGCGTTGCACGCCTCCTCGTATCCGTACCCGCCCGGGCTGCTCTGGTGGCGTTTGCCGTTTCAGATCGTGCTGATTGTCTGGGCGCACTGGTATACGCGGTAGCTTAACCTGGACGGATCATCGCCAACACCGCTTCCACCGCCTCGTCGGCGGTGACGATCTTCATGCAGCGCAGGTCGATCGGACACTTGCGCAGAAAACACGGGCTGCACTCCACCTGATGCCGCAAGATGCGCACGCGCTCAGGCGGCGCCATTGGGGCGGTCAAAACGGGGTCAGTCGACCCGAAGATCGCCACCGTCGGCACGCCGAGCCACGCCGCGAGATGCATCGTGCCCGTGTCGTTGGTGAGCAGCGCGTCGCATTGAAGCAGGGTGGCGATCAACTCGGCGAGCGTCGTTTTGCCGATCAGGTTTTCGCAACGCTCTCCCAACTCGGCGGCAATCGGGTCCCCCACCGCGCGGTCCTTCGCCGTGCCAAGCAGCACCCACTGGCAGGCGCGGGTTTCCGCGACGCGGCGGGCCGTTTCGGCGAAACGCTCGGGCAGCCAGCGTTTGGCCGGGCCGTATTCGGCGCCAGGGCAGAGGCCGATCTTGATCCACGCGCCCCGTTCGATGGCAGGCAGCCCTGCATTGGGGAAGTGAGCGACCTCACCCGCCCCGATCGCCTGCGCGAGGTGCGCGTACCGCAACGACTGGTGCGGGCGCTCCCCGTGCGACAACTCCCGCGCGCCGGGCTTCGGCTCATCGACGATCTGGTTGAGCAACCAACGCCGCCGATGCCCCGCGTATCCCACCCGGCGCGGCACGCCCGCCAGCCGCATCTCCAACGCGGCCCGCAACGAATTCGGCCACACGAGCCCCACGTCGAACGGCCCCGCCTTTCGCACCGCCGCCATCCCGGATTTGCCCGCAAACGAGATCACGCTGGCCACCCCCGGCACGATGCGCCACAGATCCGCCAGACGTTCGGGACACAGCACGGTCACCTGCGCGTCGGGGCGTCCTTGCGCGATGGCTTGGACCGCCGGGATCGTCATCACCGCGTCGCCCAGCCAGTTGGGCGAACGCACGACGATGCGGAAAGGTTTTAAGTCGGACTCAGGCACGCTTTCCGGCAAGGTAACGCCACGGCGGTACGCGGTCAGGAGAAATTTCGGCCGGGGCATTTTCCAACGGTTGTGCACCCAGAACCAGTCCGCCGGCGACGCGCGGATCTGGCGTTCCAGCACGAGGTTCACGCGCGCGGTGAGCGCGTTGACCTCCTCGCCCGGCGCCCGCGGGATGGGCGGCGAAACGACGACCCGCCAGCGACCCGGGGCCGCCGTCTGGATCGCGATGGGAACCAACTCGGCGTCCGTGCGCAGGGCGAGCAGGGCGGCCAGCGTGGAGGTCGAAGCGAGCCGGCCGAAGAACGGCGTCCACACGCCGCTGTCGCCCGCGTGTTGATCCACCAGCACGCCCACCGCGCCGCCCGCGCGCAGGAAGGCGATGGGCGCGTTGAAGCCGTTCTTGCGGCTGAAGAGTTGCACCCCGCGCGACATCCGGGTGCGCCGCACGTGCGCCTCGATGAGCGGGTTGCCCAGCGGCTGGTACACCGTGCTCCAATGGTAGCCGGGCAGGAACTGGCAGATCTGCGCGAAGAGCTCCCAGTTGCCGATGTGGCTGATCACGAGCACCACGCCCTTGCCGTGGTCGAGCGCGTCGCGGATCGACGCGATGTTTTCCACCGTGGCGATTTCGCGCAGCCGGTCGACCGGCAGCGAGGCCGCCTTGATGCTGGAGAGCAGGTTCGCTCCCAGCGAAACGAAGTGCGCGCGCGCCAGCCTCCGGATTTCCGCCACCGTTTTTTCCCCCGCGTAGGCGATGGTTAAATTGCGCTTCGCTAGCTGGCGATAAGGCACGAAGAAAACGTAAGCCAGCCACCCAAGCGCCTGGCCCAATCGATAAGCCACGATGAGCGGCAGCGCGCCCACCCCCGCCGTAAAGGCGCGGTAACAAAGAAAGATAAGCAGCTCCATGCGCGCAAGGGGACTACCGCTCTGGCGCAGGATTCAGGCCCGCCATCACCGTCAGCGACGACGCGGCCCAGCCCGGCTTAAAACCCGCGCGTCGAAAGGAAAAACACGCCTCCCGCCGCGACGAGACAATACACGCCGAACCACTGCCAGCGACCGGCCTCAAGCCAGTGCGAGAGCCAGCGCAAGGCGAGCAGCCCCGCGAGGAAACTAAACACCATGCCCACCAGCCCCGGCATTGCCAGTTGCGCGATCTCGCCGTGCGGCAACGCCGCCACGCCCGGCGTCGGCTTAAAAAGCCGCCACGCCTCCCGCGCCACTACTGGGGGCGTGAGCACAACCGCCAGCGCGAAGCTGAATTTCTCCGCCGCCTGCCGGGTCACGCCCGCCAGCATGCCGGCCGAGATGGTCGCGCCTGAGCGCGAGAACCCGCGGAAGGGCAGGCACAAGCCCTGCACCACGCCGATCAGGATCGCCTGGCCACCGCGCACCTCCCCTTGGGCTATCGTCGTTCCCAGCGCCGCCTCGTTGCGTCCGCGGCCGGCGATGATGATCAAGATGCCTACGCTCGCCAGGGCCGCCGCGACAAGCGGCAGGTTCCCGAAGATCTGCTCGATCTCCGCGCCCGGCTGCTCGTGCAGGACGACTTTTTCGATGAACTTCTGCAATCCAAAGCCCAGCACGCCCGTGGCGATCGTCGCAAGGACCACCTGTTTGAGGGTCTGGACGAACGCCGCCGAGGACGAAAAATAATCCCGCCGCCAAGCCTTCCAGAAGTAGACGATGACTGCGAACATCGTCCCCGTGTGCAGCATGACGAGCAGGAACGTCATTTCGGGGCTGGACGGATCAAGCCCGAGAAGCTTCTCGGCCACGATCACATGGGCCGAACTCGAGACGGGCAGCAACTCGCAAAGACCCTGGATGACCGCGAGGATCAGGACGTGGATATAATGCACGCGGGCACTGATAGCCAGGGGACCGCCCTCTGCCAAGCAAAAGAAAAATCTGGAATGACCTCACGCCCCGGTGCGGATCACTTGTCTGCTGGCCACCCGACGCTCGCCGAGAAGCAGCAGATCGAACCCATGGAAAAAACGGAGTCGCAAACGCCATGCCTTGTTATAGCCATCAGGAGGGCGCCCCAAGCAGCTTAAACATCTTAAAACCACCGTGCCTTAGTGCCATTCTAAGGCAGGCCCCATCCTCCATGTCCGAACGCCACGCCGCCTGCGGCATTCGGCGGGCGTTCCAAAGCACTTGTCGTAACTGAGGGTCAGGAGGGCGTCCTTGAACCCGTTTGAGTTGCATCGGGAGTTGGAGGAGAAGCTGCGGCCGATCCTTCAATGGACGCTGCGTTCCAGTCGTCCTGCGGACTCCTTGCACTGCGCGCCCATTGAAGGAAAGATGAGCACAACCACGGTGTCATGACTTCTGAGTCAACGACTCTCTCCCTCTGACCATCTCCCGGTGTATTTTCCTTTTGAGGCAACAAGGAAGCTGGCCTAGCGTCTGCAACTCCGCTGCCAAAGCATCCAAGTCGTTGACGCGAGGCCGCGAACCCTCCTGCTGGTAAGTGTCAGGAACCTCGAGCCAGTCGATCTCGCGGTAGGGACCGAAAGGATATGGCAGATCGTCCGGGAGCGTGGTGGCGAGGAGCTTGGAGCCGGACGGCACCCAAGCCACGAAGATGCGCTCGTCGCCGACGAAGTGCCAGCAGATGGGACTGCGAAGATGCGGAGAGCGACGAAGTGCGGAGAACACCTCCCACCACTTAGTGTTGTTCATCAGGCAGCAGGCTGCACGGGCAATCCGCGCGTCGATGCGGCGCTGACGCTCAGAGACTGGTAAGCTGGAACGCATAGAGAACGTGCCTGTGTGCCTAACGAATCCAAGCTCAGCGACGGGGGCTGGCGAAGTCAAGCGTCGAACTCGGAACAAACCCCGCCGCCAGCCTCCGTTCGCTGGAGCGCGTTGTTAGACCTTTTGGCTACGGCGGAGTCATGCCAATCGTCTTCAGCCACGTTTCCGCCAATCGTGGCCACTGGCTGATCGGAAACTTGCTGGGCTTCAAGCCGAACGCATGGCCGCCTTGCGCGTACAAATGCATTTCCACGGGCACGCCGGCCTTCTTCAAGCCCATGTAGTAAGCCAGGGAATCGTCGGCACCGTCAACGTGATCATCCTCGGCTTGCAACAAGAACGTCGTGGGAGTCTGCGGCGTCACCGGCACGTTCGGATTCAGCTCGAAGTCGTTCCCACGCTTTTTGGCGAGATGCCCAGGGTAAATCGCCATCGCAAAGTCCGGTCGACAGCTTGCTTTGTCCGCTCCATCAACGAGCGCATACAGGCGACGCTCGAAGTGGGTGCTGATTTCCGCTACCAGATATCCACCCGCGGAAAACCCGATGACGCCGATCTTCTTCGGATCAACCTGCCATTCTGCGGCACGCGCGCGCACCAAGCCCACCGTGCGCTGGAGGTCTTCCAGCGCCTGGATCGGCACCATGTAATTGTCGGGGCGTGAATCGGTCTGCCACTCGTAGGGTGCGCTCGGCACGCGATACTTGAGCAGCACGCAGGTGATCCCCTGGCGTGTGAGCCAATCACAGACGTCTGTTCCCTCAATGTCCATTGCTAACCCTTCGAAGCCTCCGCCCGGCACGACGATGACGGCCGCACCGGTGTTTGGGCCCTCGGGCGAGTAGACCGTCATCGTTGGCCGGGTGACGTTGACGACCCACTGCATGTCGCTGGTGTCTAGCTTTTCCTGGCCCGGCATTGGCTGTGCGTCGGGCGCCGCATCTGGCCAGATCGGGATTTGCTGATGGCCAAGCGATGACTGCCAGACCTTCGGCTGGGCAGGCGTTTCGCCAGATGCAACGGCGATGCAGAACGTAAATAACAAAGGGATAATGATGCGCGTCATAGGTCTAACGACCCAAGCTCAGCGACAGAGGCTGGCGGAGCAAGACGTGGATTGCAGAGAAAACCCCACCGCCAGCCTCTGTTCGCTGGAGCGCATTGTT
>CAXUAZ010000203.1:0-5595 GCA_964249195.1 uncultured Chthoniobacterales bacterium | reverse complement strand
CCCGGATCAGCACACTGGCGGCGCTGCGGGGGCGCAGGCCGGTGGCATCGCCGGGCACCGTCGGGTAAACGCCCGCGGCCTGGAGATCGGGGACGACCAGCGGCTCGGCGCCGATCACCCCGGCCGCTCCGCGCCAATGCGCCAGCACAGCGGCGCCCACGACGCCGGGCGGCCACCCGGCGCCGGCGCGCATCAGCAATTCCTTGCCGCCGGGGAGCAACTCGTTGACGGAGCTGAGATCCGCCCCCACCGCCCGCACGATCACGTCGGCCGCGGCTTCGAACATCTCCTGCGCGCTGGTGCAACCGAGCGCGCGCCGGCCCAACTCGGCGGTCGCCTCCTGCAGACGCGCGTGATTTTCCAGCCCCACCTCAAACGCCTTTCGCTCCGTGATGTCGCGCGAGTTCACCACGAAGCCCACCACCGGGGAATCCGGCGGCGCCAGCGAGCCGATGCTCTCCAGCAACCGCCAACTGCCGTCCCGATGGCGAAACCGCATCTCGCACCGGGCATAAGCGGCGCCGCGCTCGAGGATGTTCGCCATGTTCTCGCCCACCAGCGCGTGGTCATCCGGGTGGATGAAATCGAACGCGTTTGCCCCCACCAGGTCCTCCGCCTGATAGCCCAGGATGTGGGTCACCGAGGGGCTGTTATAAAGCATGACGCCGTTGGCATCCATGATGCAAATCAGGTCCTGCGCGTTCTCGAGCAATGCGCGGAACTTGCCTTCGCTGCGCCGCACCGCCGCTTCCGCGTGCTCGCGCTGGGCAATCTGGGCGCGCAACGCCTCGTTGGCGGCGGCGAGTTCCGCGGTGCGTTCCTGGACCCGGCGCTCGAGTTCCTCGTGGGCGCGGGAGAGCGTTTCGGCGGCGCTCCGGCGGGCGGTCACATCTTCGACCGTACCTTCGTACCGCAACACCTCGCCCCTGCCGTCGAACACGGCCCGGACGTTTTCCGAGACCCAGATCAACGAGCCATCCCGCCGCCGGACCTCCGATTCGAACCCCAGCACCACCCCGCCATCGCGGACGCGGCGCAAAAGCTCCCGGCGCCGGTTTCCGTCCACGTAGATCGCCGCCGGGTCGACCGCACGGGCGAGCAACGCCTCGGCGTTTTCATAACCCAGCAGCCTCACGAGGGCGGGGTTGGCGCTCTCGAGGCTGCCGTCGGGCCGGCTGCGGAAAATGCCTTCCTTCGCATTTTCAAAATAATCATGGGACGCTTCCTCCGCCTCGGCGGCGGACGGGCCCCGGGCGATCATCTCGATCTCGCGGATCGCGATTGCCGCCAGTGCGTCGAGCGCCCCGAGTTGTTCCGGGCTGAAGTCGCGGGGGACGGTGTCAATCACGCACAGGGCGCCCACGCGCTGACCGCCCGCCGTGGTCAGGGGCGAGCCTGCGTACGCGCGGATGTGCGGCGGGCCGACCACCGAGGGGTGGGAGCTAAAGCGTTCGTCCTTCCACATGTCCAGCACCACGGTCTGGCCCGCCGCCATGATCGTATACGCGCAGAATGCCTCGTCCCGGCTCGTCTCGCAGGTCGCCATGCCGACCCGGGATTTGTACCACTGCCGATCGCGATCGATCAGCGAGATGGTCGAAATCGGCGCCGCGGCGAGTTGAGACGCGAGCGCCGTGATGCGGTCCAGCCTCGGCTCCGCCGGGGTGTCCAGCGCGCCCAGACCGAGCAACGCTTCAAGGCGCGCTTCTTCGTCAAAGGGCTTGGGAACTCTGGACATGATTGCTTGATCTAGAGCACAAAAGCAGGGCCGGGACCAGCCGCCGCGCCGACGCTCCCGGCTCGGGGGTCTCGTCTTCGAATCTCCCACTTCGCCGGGCCAGCCGGCCAAATCGTTCCCGGTCCCATTTGCAGCAAAATCCGTCTTCCGCTGAACGGATGACGGCCCACCGAAGTCTATACCAACTCCAATCCCTATGAAGCAAGTTAATTGTCCCACCCCTGCCCCGATCCTGTCTGGCCGTGCCGCCCGCCTTTTGCGCGCCGGCCTGCTCCTGACCTCCGCCGCCTGGTTGACCGGCGCCGCCCTCGCGCAGGATGACGCCGCGCCCAAAACCGACAAACCCGCCCCGCCGGTCAAGGTCGACCCCGCCGCCCTTTCGCGCAGTGGCACGAACGGCATTACCAGCTTCGCGCCGATCGTCGACAAGGTGGCGCCCAGCGTGGTCACCGTTTACACGAGCAAGACCGTGCGCCGCGACCTCCGCTCGCGCGGGGGTTCCCAAGGCGACATGCTGCGCCGGTTCTTCGGCGGCCAGCTCGGGCCCGATGATGGCGGCGACGGCGGTCCTCAATCGGAGAAGATGCAGGCGCTCGGCTCGGGCGTCATCGTCAGCCCGGATGGGCAGATTCTCACCAACAACCACGTCATCGAAGGCGCGGACGAAATCCTCGTTCGGGTCGGCCCCTCCGACAAGGAGTACAAGGCAACCAAGGTCGGCGCCGACCCCTCGACGGACATCGCCGTGCTCAAGATCAACGCCAAGGACCTGCCGGCAGTCACGTTTGCCGACAGCGACAAGGCCCACATCGGCGACCTCGTGCTGGCCATCGGCAACCCGTTCGGCCTGGGCCAGACGGTGACCATGGGCATCGTCAGCGCCACCGGCCGCGGCGGGATGGGCATCACGGATTACGAGAATTTCATCCAGACCGACGCTTCCATTAACCCCGGCAACTCCGGCGGCGCGCTCGTCGACGCGGAAGGCCGCGTGGTGGGGATCAACACCGCCATCTTCAGCCGCTCGGGGGGCAACCAGGGCATTGGTTTCGCGGTGCCGTCGAACCTGGCCCGCCAGGTGTTCCAAAGCCTGCATGAAAAGGGCCGCGTCGTGCGCGGGTACCTCGGCACGATCATCCAGCCGCTGACCTCTGACCTGGCCAAACTCTTCAAGCTGCCCGAGGATGCCGCCGGCGCCTTGATCTCGCAGGTCGATCCCAACGGCCCGGCCGACAAGGCGGGCCTCAAGGAGGGCGACCTCGTCACGGCCGTCGATGGCAAGAAGGTGCCCGACGCGCGCCAGCTTCGGCTGACCATCAGCGAGATGGCGCCGGGCTCCAAGGTGACGCTCACCGTCCTGCGCGACGGTAAGGATAAGGACATCCCGGCAACGCTGGGTGAACTCACCGCCTCCCGGATTCGCCAGAGCCGCCCGAACTTCAACGGCGATGACAACGGCGGCGAGCAGACGATCGGCAAGTCCAACATTCTGGACGGCATCACGGTGGGCAACATCGATGACAAGTCGCGCGCCGATCTGAAGCTGCCGCCCAAACTGCAGGGAGCCCTGATCACCGCGGTAGATCCGGATTCGGCCGGGTACCAGGCCGGGTTGCGCCAGGGCGACGTGGTGCTGGAAGTGAACCGCGAGCCGGTTAAGGACGCCGATGAAGCGGTGACCTTGAGCGACAAGGTGGAGAAGGACGAGAGCGTGCTCCTGCGCATCTACAGCAAGGGCGGCAGCCGCTACATCGCGCTCGCGCCGAAGACGCCGTAAGGGTCAGGTCAGGGGGCGCAACACCGCGCGCACCGGGCTCGCGTCCCCGCCCGCGATCTTCAACGGCAACGCGATGAGTTCATACTCGCCGGGGTCAACGCTGGTCAGGTCGAGCGACTCTATAATGTAGATGCCCGCCGCCCCGAGCGCGCGGTGGTTCGGCAGGTCGGTGCTGTCCACGGTGTCCACGGAAGGCACGTCCAGTCCGATCAGCCGCACTCCCAGCCCGCCGAGCCACGCCGCCACGCCGTCCTGCAATACCGGGTACTGCCTCGGGAAAACGCCCGGATCGCGCCACGCCCCGGTTTTCAACAGCACCCGCTCGCAACTGCGGATCGCTGGCTCCAGCTCAGGCCGGCTGATGCCCGCGACCTCCACCACCGTCGCCCGTCCCACGAACACCGATAAATCCACCGCATCAATGGCGGCGCCGTCGGGGAGGTAATGGAACGGCGCGTCGGCGTGGGTGCCATTGTGCGTGCCCATCGTCAACGCGCCCACGTTGACGCTCGCGCCAGCCGCCATTTGCCACGTCAGGCGGAATGAAAATGCCGTGTCGCCTGGCCACGGCGGCGTCCCGGCGTGCAGGGGACGAGTGATATCGATCATGGCACGAGCGTGGGTTGGTCCGGAAAACGCTGATGCGCTCCGGTCGTGATGATTGCCTGCAGCGCCTCGGCCGCGCGCTGGCAATCCTCGAACGAATTATAGAGCGGCGCCGGAGCCAGCCGCACGATGTCCGGCGGCCGGTGGTCCGCGACGATCCCCGCCTCGCCTAACGCCTGGCAAATCCGCCGCGCCTCCGGGTGCACCAGCGCGACGTGACCGCCCCGCCGCGCATCATCCAGTGGATTGGCGAAGCGAAACTTTCCGGAGTCCATCGCGTCCATTGCGTCCATCAAATAACGCGTCAAGGCGAGCGACTTGGCGCGAATTGGTTCGATGCCGGCTTCGGTCGCCACGGTGAGCGCGCCGTCAAGCGCGGCGAGACTCAAAACGGTCGGGGTGCCGATCTGGAGGGCGGCGGCGCCTTCGGCAAACTCGGCGACCCGCCCCGCGTCGAACATCTGGTCTTTGCGCGTGCCCCACCAGCCGGCCAGTCCCGGCGCCCGCGCGGAGTGCCGCGCATTGAGATACAGCCCGCCCAACGCACCCGGTCCGGCATTGAGATACTTGTAATGGCACCACACGGCGAAGTCCGCCCCGATATCGGACAATGCATGCGGCACTACCCCGATGGAGTGCGAAAGATCGAACCCGATCAGCACCCCGGCGGAGCGCGCGGCTGCCGTGAGCCGCTCGAGGTCGAGCAGTTGACCGCTCGTGTAAACCACGGACGGCAGCACGGCCAGCCCAATTTCAGGTTCACGCTGGAACGCGTCGGCGATGGCTTCTTCGTCGACCAACCCATCGGCGCCGGGCGCCACGAGGACGAGGCCCGGGTTCAAACCACGCCCTTGCAGAAACGAACGAATCGCATGGAGATCGGAAGGAAATTCCCCGCGGCAGGCCAGCACCTTCGGCCGCGCGGCCGGGTGCAGGGTGGCGAGCAGTTGGTGGAGGTTGACAGTCGTTGAATTCGCCGCGGCGACCTCGCATGGGCTGGCGCCAATGAAGGGGGAAATGCGTGCGGAAAGCGCCTCTGCCAGCGTAAACCACGGCGGATGCGCGTTGAGCCACCCGCCGATGCCGAGCGTTTTCCAATCCTCGAGCGCGCGGTGCACGGCTGCCTCGGCGTCGCGGGAGAGCAGCCCGAGCGAGTTGCCGTCCAGATAGATGCGCCCCGGCGGCAGATGGAAACGCTCGCGGTAGGGCGCGAGCGCGTCTTGGGCATCGAGGGCTTGCGCGGTGAGGAGGCTGGGCGACATGGATCAGGCGCGCGGAAAAAAAAGTCGGTTTATGCGCATAATTGCGTGGGGACCGGAGGTCGGCAAAGCAGGAGGGAAATTAAAGCCCGCCAGCCTATCACAAAGACCTTCGCATGTCAATGCTTTTGTTTCATACTCTTGAAGGTAAGCGTGTGAAAGGTGGATCGCGATCTGAGGTATCTACACAAGTTGGCCGAGGATGAGTTGAGCGG
>CAXUAZ010000202.1:0-5690 GCA_964249195.1 uncultured Chthoniobacterales bacterium | reverse complement strand
GCGCCGGCCCGCGCTCCGCCCGCGTCCGGGCCTGGCGCGAGGACTTCGCCTTCCGCGCTGCGAACGATCCCGAACATCGCGCGCTCTGGACGAGCGAACGTTCCACCGCCTGGACGGTCGCCTTCGACGCGGCATCGCCGGAGTTCACGCTTTCCCCGTTAAACCGCGTCGTGATCGTCAAACCGCTCCCGCCCGATCTGCCAGCCGCGCTGGCCAGGGTGCGCCCGCATCTTTCCGCCATCGGCCTGTGGCCGGCCACGCGGGAAACCGCCGCGTTCGCCCGCGACCTCGGCGCCTCCCGGCTCTGCCCGCTCGATCAGATGCAATTCCCTCCCCTCACCTGGCACCAGGACGGCGCCTCAAGTCTTGCGGCGCTCGTCCGCTGGGTCGATTTCGAGCCGGAGGTTCCCGTGCCGCCGCCTCTTAGCTAATTGGACGCAACGCTTCGTGGACGTTTGCGAAGTGTTTAGCGAGCACTTCATCGTTCGGGGCAAAGACAACCGTCCGCACGCTCAAGCCCACCGGGGCAGCCATCGCCACACGGCCCTTTATCTCTACGAAGCAGCTTCGTCAAAAAAGGGGAGGCGTCGGTCGGAGCGCAGCGCCAGTACTGCGGACGGCTCGGCAAGCGGGGAAACGGCCAGGTGGGCGTCTTCGCCTCCTTTGGGCGGGTCTCGCGCGCGCTGCTGGTCGGTTTCTAAAACCATTGCCTCGAATGGATGATACCATGCGGGAGTGCGGTGTAACATTGAGATCGGCCACGCGATCTTACTTGCCCTCCACAACATCGTGCCGTCACCAAGATCCTCCCTCGAGTTGATCGCGTGGCCGATCTCAATGTTACACCCCACTAATTACAGATCCATCTGTGATCGACCCGAGTCGCATGTTTGCTAACTTAGCAAACCTGGGAACAACGACTCTCAAAGCCGGGGTTAGCCGACGGGCGGACAGCTTGCCCAACACAATCCCAGCTCCTGGTCTGCGCGTAGGAACCATTGGGGTTCAACGGACTCCCAACTTGGCCAACATGGAAGACGGCGGAGCTAAAAGGCGATGATTTACCAGCGGGCAGACGGTTTTTGCGAGTACGATCCGCTTCCAGCCTTCGGCGCGGCAACATCACCCGCCCGGCGGCCGGCGGCTTCCCTAACACGATCCCACCTGTGAGAGTGTAAGCACCCGCCGCGGTTCAACGGAGTCGCAGGTTCGCTAACTTAGAAGTTATCGTAAATAGAGATAGTTTGACGTCAGCAGATGAGAGCCGATGGCGCGACCAATGCCAGCCGGCCGTGGAAGCTTTCTTACCGCAGATGGGCAAACGTCCTTTCTTTATTTTTCACCCCCTTCCGAGCCGGAAAATCAGGAGTGACGAATCTGATTCGTCTATTTGGCATTGCTCGAATGTTTTCCCGGAGAGACAAGGGTTAAGAACTCATCCGGACGGGGATATTGATCGGTGCCGGGAGATGAGGACGCATGCAAGCGCCAGCCGGCCGAGAAACTATTGAGCGAATGCGTCCTCTTGAAATCCACGGCCCACGAAAGAAAATTAAATCTGACGAATCCGATTCGTCTGTTTGTCACTGACGAACATTCCCCGGCGCAATGTAACATTGAATTCGGCCACGCGATCTTACTCGTCCCGTACCCCACGAAAATCGTGCCGTCGAACAAGATTCTCTCCCGAAGTTGATCGTGTGGCCGATCTCAATGTTACATTGTGCTCGAATACAAGGATTAAGAACTTATTTGTATGGAGATTGCCCTGACGAGGGCAGATGCCGGGAGCGCGTGCGTTCGACGACCCCACGCCGGGCCTTAAGGTCGGGTTAGGGCTATTTACGGACAAAGTTCTTAGCCAAAACCGAAGAGGGCCGTGCTAAGGGCCATAATTTGCCAAGAGAAGGAAGCCTTGCGAGACACGGTCTGCGCGTAAGAACCCTTTCGCGGTTCAACGAAGTACCCAGGTTGGCTAACTTAGCCGACTTGGAAGCATTGGTGCTGAAAGCCGTGAATGATGGCGGAGGGGATCCGCCACGGTATCAATCATTGTGAGGGCAATTTTTCGCCTCTTCCGACACGCCCTCCCAAAATTCTGTAAAATTCTGTTAATTCTGTCCGAAAAATCCGGTACGCTCGACTCCCGAGCATGGCCAAAGAAGACCAAATCTTGAGCGAAGGCACGGTCACCGAGGTTCTCCCCGGCACGATGTTTCGGGTCGATCTGCCGAACGGACAAAACGTCCTGGCGCACATCTCCGGCAAAATGCGCAAGCACTTCATCCGCATCGTCCCGGGCGACAAAGTGACCGTTGAACTGTCGCCCTACGATATGTCTAAGGCGCGGATCACGTTCCGCGAAAAGTAAGTTTTCAGCCCGCGGATACGCACAGGGACGCCCTCGCTGGCGATTCATTTGCACCTCTCTATGGCCGAAGAACCTTTCAACACCGCTGAAGCGTCGGAACAAACCGACGAAACCTCCACCTTCCAGAAGACCGCCGACCACCTCAAGGCCGCCGCCTCAGCCAAGGCGGAGGAGTTTCGCGGCGCCGCCAACGCCAAAGCCGAAGAATTCCGCGGCAAGGCCGAGGAAGCCTGGGGCGACGCCAAGGTCCGCGCCCGCACCCTCCAGGAAGACGGAGAAGCCTACGTTCGCGAAAATCCGACGCGCGCGATCGTTGGCGCGGTTGCCGCGGGATTTTTCCTCGGCATGCTCCTGCGCAAATAAGCGGCGCTTACTTCGCTCAACGATGCCGCAGTACAATCCGGAAGAAACCGGCATACCGGGTTTCCCCGAAAGCGTGCGCCTGGCTCTCGCTTCGGCGGCGAGTTATCTGCACGCACGGCTTGCGCTGCTTGGCTTGGAAGTCAAGGACGCCGGTCTGAATTTCGTCAAGATCGCCATCCTGCTGGTCGTGGCAGCGCTCGCGCTTGTATTCGGATACATTTTCTTCGTGATCGCGGCGGCGTTTCTCGTGACGTGGCTGTTTCAATGGCAGTGGGGTTGGGTGACGCTCGGCTTCGGCGTCGGGCACCTCTTCATCGCGGCGGCGTGTTTGCTGATCGCCAAATCGCGCTTCGGCATCTCCAGTTTCGCCAGCACCATCGAAGAGTTTAAAAAGGACAAGGAATGGCTGAGTCAAAAAAAGGAAACGCCCAGCTCACGGAATCTCAGCGTCGTAAGAGCGAGCTGATCGCCGAGTTGGCGCGGGCGCGTTCCGGCGTGTCGTTGCACGTCGGCAATGCACGTTACCAAGGCGAGATCGGGCGGCGTTTGAAGGGCTCGTTCCGCGAGTCGTTCGGGCGGCACGTCGTGCCTTGGCTTACCGGCGCGCTCTTCACGGGCGGCTTGGTCTCCCTGCTGCCGGCGCGTCGGAAGACCGTGTACGTCAATCCCGTCGGCCGGGGCAAGGTTTCGGTGAGTGCGAGCGTGGACGGCAAACCGGGCGGCGGCGGGTTCTTCATGACGCTCATCCGGGCGCTGACGCCATTGCTGAAACCGATCCTCACCGCGTTCATCACCAAACAGCTCGCCAACGTGGTTGGCGGCGCGAAGGACGCGCAAGAATCCGCCGAACGAACGACCGAAAACGTGAGCGCGTAAGCGTGACGGCCGTTATGAAAAGCCGCCTCCTCATCGTTGACGATCACCCCGTGATGCGGCAAGGACTGGCTCAGTTGCTCAACCTGGAGAAGGACATGACCGTTTGCGGCCAGGCGGGCAGCGCGCCCCAGGGGCTTTCTTCCGCGTGCACGATGCTGCCCGATCTGACCATCGTCGACATCTCGCTCAAAGGGGCCAGCGGACTCGATCTGATCAAGGACATCCATTCCTTTTTGCCGAAGATGCCCGTGCTGGTGCTCTCGATGCACGACGAAACCATCTATGCCGAGCGCGCCTTGCGCGCCGGGGCCAAGGGTTACGTGATGAAGCAGGAGGCCGCCGAGAGCGTGATCACGGCAATCCGGCGTTTGCTGGCCGGCCAGATTTATTTAAGCGAGGCAATGAACTCGCGCCTGGTGAACCGCTTTGCCACCGGCGCGCCCGCCGCCGACGGCCGCCGGAGCATCGTCGGCCGCCTGACCGACCGCGAACTCCAAATCCTGCAACAGATCGGTCTGGGCAAAGGCACCCGCCACATCGCGGAAGACCTGCACATCAGCGTCAAGACGGTGGAGACCCACCGCGCTCACCTCAAGGAAAAGCTCCAGCTTCGCAACGCCCCCGAACTGGTCCGTTTCGCGATCGAATGGGCCCGCAGCGAGGATAATTAACCACAGGTCCTATAGGACGACCCATAGGTCCCGTGTTGCGCGCGGCAATCTATTAGCTAAACTAATAATAGCCATGCTCCGCGAATCGTTGACCGCCAAGATCCTCGAAGGCGAGCGCATTACCGGCGCTGAGGCCCTTGAGTTGTACCGCGACGCCCCACTTGCCGATCTCGCGCAGCTCTCCGACATCCGCAAAGACCTCGCCAAGGCTGCCACTCGCGACACGGTGACTTACATCATCGATCGCAACATCAACTACACGAACGTCTGCAACGTGTACTGCAAGTTTTGCGCGTTCTACCGCACCGAAAAGGACGACGACCACTACGTGCTCTCGCTCGATCAAATCGATCAAAAACTCGACGAACTGACCGCCATCGGCGGCATCCAGATCCTGATGCAGGGCGGGCATCACCCAAAACTGGGCATCGATTGGTACCTCGAGCTGCTCAACCACATCCGCACGAAGTACCCGCACATCAACATCCACGGGTTCAGCCCGCCGGAGTTCAACCATTTCGCGGAAGTTTTCGGCATGCCGCTGCGCGAGGTGATCGCCAAGTTCAAGGAAGCCGGCCTCGGCTCGATCCCGGGTGGCGGCGGCGAGATCCTCGTGGATCGCGTGCGCAACCGGATCGCGCCCCTCAAGTGCGACTCCGATCATTGGCTGGAAGCGATGGCCATCGCCCACGAGCTCGGCCTCCAGTCCAGCGCGACCATGATGTTCGGCCACGTGGAGACCATCGAGGATCGCATCGAACACTTGGAGCGTCTCCGCGTGCAGCAGGACGCCACCGGCGGCTTCACGGCGTTCATTTGCTGGACGTTCCAATCCGACGGCACCCGCCTGAAAGCCACGCCTGTCGGCACGGCCGAGTATCTGCGGATGCAAGCCCTCGCGCGCATTTACCTGGACAATTTTGAGAACATTCAGAGCAGTTGGGTGACGCAAGGCCCCAAGATCGGCCAGATCGCGCTCCGCTACGGCGCCAATGATTTCGGGTCGGTGATGATGGAGGAAAACGTCGTCAGCAGCGCAGGCACGAGCTTCCGCATCAACGCCGAGGAGATCGAGCGCCTGATCCGCGAAATGGGATACCAGCCTCGCCGACGGGATAACTGGTATCACCTGCTGTAGCTACGATTTGCCCGCTGGCTCCAGCTCCTTCGCTTCCACGGGCGTTCCGGCCGGGCCCGGTTCCTCCGGCGTGCGCTGATCCCCGCCGTCATCGTCCGGCTCCTCGCGCACGTGCGGATCGAAGAAATGATCCAGCGCGAGGAAATACGCCTTGGCGTGCCGGGCAAACAGGAATTGCATGATCGGCATCGGGATCGCCACCCAGAGGATCATCTGCCACACGGACAACGCCGCGAACCGCTCCGCCAGCACGTACGCCGACAGCCCCACC
>CAXUAZ010000201.1:0-5701 GCA_964249195.1 uncultured Chthoniobacterales bacterium | reverse complement strand
CGTCCCTGACTTCGGATGGTCGAGCGGCTATAGCTTTACTTTATATGCTCTAGCAGCGAAGCGAGGGAACGAGCGCAGTCGAAACAACCTGCTGACTTTTGGTTCGGTGGCGGTGGACTTCGATCGGAGTTGCCCGTGCGCCGGAAGAAGTCAGCAAGGGTCCTTCGGCGCCGCTGCGAAAGAACCGATGGGTTTCGAAGCGAGCGAGTGCGCTGCCCGAACGGCAATCAATCATGGGACGGCACGGAGGCCATCCCTCCAAAGCGGTTGGCAGGACGCCCCCTGGGTTCATCACTCTTTCTTCCACTCGCGCCGCGCGAGTGAAGGGACCTCAGGATGACCGGTTTGGAGGCGGTCCATTTTCAACATCCAGCTTATTCCTGAAGTTGTATCAGATCGCGTGACCGAACTAAATGTTACACTGCGCTAGATCGCGTGCGCCCGCAGTTCTTCCAGCGTCACGAATTCCACCGCGGAACAATGCGTCGCCGCCAAGTCCACCGGCGGCGCGACCCCGGCTTCCAGCGCCTCCTGCCAGCGCGTCACGCACAGGCACCAGCGATCGCCCGGTTTTAGCCCCGGGAAATCCCACTCCGGGTGCGGCGTCACCAGATCGTTGCCCTGCCGGCGGGAGAATTCGAGAAACTGGGCCGTCATCTTCGCGCAGACCGTGTGCAGGCCGACGTCACCCGGCCCCGTGCGGCAGTAGCCGTCGCGGAAATACCCGGTGGCGGGTTGACGACAGCAGCATTGCAAGTCGCCGTTGAGGACGTTGGTGGGCATTATTCCCGAAGATAGCACGGGGAGGGGAGCGTTCGCCAGACCACCGCGCAGGCGGCCAGCAATAGCCCGTCGCGAAGAATCCACCATGGATAGTCCGCCGCCGCCGCCTCGCCCGCGCCGAAGCACCCGCAGCGGATCTCCAGCCCGCGCACCCAGGCGGAAACCAAGGCCGCCAGGAAAATGCCCGTCAGCGTCGCCAACAGCAGCGTCGCTCCCGGCGCCACTCTCCGCACGAGAAGCCCCAGCCCGGCGACGATCTCCAGATAAGGCAGATAAAGCGCGACCGCATAGGCCATCCCCGGTGAGACCAGCCGGTAGCTCTCGATGTCCAAGGCAAACCGCCGCGGCCACGGCGCCTTCACCGCCCCAGCATAGATAAAAACCGCCGCCAGGACCAGCCGCAAGCCCAACGCGCCCCACCGCCGGAAGTCCATCATTTCCTCTCCTTGCGCCATTCGGGCCAGCCGCCGCGCAGCACGTAAACGGGCGAAATACCTACGTCCCGGAGCCGGGCGGCAACTTCCCTGCTCGCCTGGCACGCGCCCCCGTCGCAATACACGACGACCTTCCGGCTCGGCGTCCACGTTTCGATCACCGTCCCGAGAAGCGCGTCCCATTCATCCTCGTTCAAGAGGAGCGCTCCGGGGATGTGTTCTTTTTCAAAATCCCGCCGCGGCCGGGCGTCGACCCAAAGGACAGACGCGCCCAGTTGCGCGGCGGCGGCCGGGGCGATCATGCCGTCCTGCTCGACCACTGCCGCGGCTTTCGGCTGCAGCATCCACGCGCCTGTCGCGGGAAGCGCGGCCAGCAACGCCAGCGCCACGGCTTGGCGGAAGGCGCTCATTGTGGCTCCGATCCGCTCGGCTTGACCGTCGCGTACGCGCGGAACGATTTGGCCTCCCCCTTCGCGAACTCGCAGTTGAGCGTCAACGTGGAATAGAGCACCCGGTCGGTCTGCCCGGGCGTGATCGTCAGTTGATAACGCGAGCCTTTGACGACCTCCTTGAGCACGGGCGTCATCAGCGGATTCGACGATTGGACGGTCATTTTTTCAACCGGCGCATCGGGTTGCACCTCGATCGTCATCGTCTTGGGCTTTTTCGCTTCGCCCTGCACCCAGAAGACGAAGCTTGGCCGGATTTTGACGATCTCCGGGATGTCGACGACCATCGTCAACGTCGTCGGCTCTTCCGCATCGCGCGTTTTTACGGCGATTGTCTTGGTTTGCACCCCGACGCGCACGCCGACCGTAAAACGCGCCACGATCTCGCCGCCTTCCCCGGGAGCGTATGTGCGTTTGTCGAGTTCAGCCGTTGTGCATCCGCAACTGCTTTCGACCTGCTGGATGTCGACCGTCGAATGGCCCGAGTTGGTGAAATGGTACCGCGCCTCGACCACGGTCGCGCTGGGATCGGCCTTGAGCTTGATCGTCTTCTCCGCCCACGTGAGTTCGGCCCGCGCCGGAAGCGTCCAGGCGAGGATGGCGATCAGCAGGAGAGCTTTGAGCATAGGCAAAATCGGGGCGGCGCTCCACCCATCGGCCGGGTTTCGCGCGAATCAAGAGGGTGAACATAAAATCCATTCAAATCCTGGGCGCGGCCGTGTTTGCCGTCGCCTGTTCCATGAGCGCGCAGGTGGAAGTGCAACCGGCGGCGCCGCCTCCCGTAGTCGTGCCAGCGCCCGGCGAACACATTGTCGAGATCGAGCTCGCGGTTTCGAGGGGATCGGTGCAGGCCTACTTCGGCCGGGCCGCTCGAAACGAGAAGGTGGAGGTTGGCAACGCGAAGCTCATTTTCAAGGCCCCGAGCACCCTGACGGTGACCAAGCTCGCCAGCCGGGACAAGGATGCGCCTGGTTCTCAGCGAGTCACTCCCGACAATCCTTGGATCGTGCGGGTTCCGTTCGTCGGACCCGGCCGGTACGTGTTCAACATTGTAGAATGGGACGACGATCCCGTTGTGACCGCCGCCGTCGTCAAGCTGGACGGCGCCGTGGTCTTCAGCGGCCGGGGCAGTGAGGAAGACATCAACGGATGGGCGGTGAAGAACTTTGCCGCCGGAGTCAACAAGACGGGTACCCGGGAGATCGCCTTCGCGGTCGAATAAAGTCCTGCTTCCAGATCGTTAGCGAAAGGGCGTTCGGTGCCTCACCGAACGCCCTTTTTCGTGGGTAAAAGGCCTATAACCGCATTCTTGCAAATGTGGGACATCGTTCATCTATGAGAATTCATGAAGTATCATCCATGAGAATTTCGCACCTTTGCAGCGCACGGAAGTCATTCCAGTACGAATTATCGTATATGCGAAATCACGAATGCGAAGTTATAATAAAAGGTTCTATATGAGGATTTTACAGAATATCTACATGCCGATTTTCATATCTTCAAGGCCATCCGGGAGCCCATCAGAACCGTTCTGCGGCGCCAAGGCTGCATTAGAAGGGATTCATCCACCGAAAGCACTCAGCTCGAGCCAAAGCCAAACGCCTTCTTATGAAATCTCAAAAAAGCCAAACCGCCGCCAAACTCTTCCAGGCTCTGCCCCTGTGCCTGCTCGGTCTTGCCGCCTCCGCCAGCGCGAGTCCGAGCCAGTTCTACCCCCAGCCAGCGCCTTCCAACTCCGAGCAGTTCCTCCTGGAGCAGATCAACATCGCCCGGGCCAACCCCGCCGCCCAGGGCCAGATGCTCGCCGGCATCACCGATCCCGAGATCCTCCGCTACTACAGCCACTACGCGGTGGACACCGGCAAGCTTCGCTCCGACTTCGCCGGTTACGCCGCCAAACCCCCGCTCGCCTTCAACGCGAAACTGATGGCCTCCGCCCGCGAGCAGTCGCTCGATCAGGCGCAACACGGCTTCCAGGGCCATGACAGCACCGATGGCACGCACTTCGATCAACGCATCAGCGATCAAGGCTACGCCTGGGGCGGCCTCGGCGAGAACGTGTTCGCCTACGTGGAGAATCCCTTCTTCGGTCACGTCGGCCTGATGGCGGACTGGGGCGTTCCTTCGCTCGATCATCGCGCCAACCTGCTGAACCTCGACGCGAACTTCCCGATGTTTAAAGAGATCGGCATCTCCTGCGTCTCTTCTTCGCTTCCCAACTTCGGCCCGCTCGTGATCACCGAAGACTTCGGCGCCCCCGCCGACCCGGCCGCTTCCTTCTTGGTGGGCGTGATCTACAACGATCTCAACGGCAACGGCCAATATGACGAAGGCGAAGGCCTGGCCGGCGTGACCGTCATGCCCGACGGCGGCGTTTACTATACCACGACGACCGCTTCCGGCGGCTTCCAGATCCCTCTTCCCACCGGCAGCGGCACGATGACCCTTACGGCCTCCGGCGCTGGCCTCGGCGCTCCCCGGGTGAAGTCCTTTAACTACGGCAACGCGACCAACGTGAAGGTCGACTTTACCCCGGCCGACGCGGCCGGCCCGGTCGTTCCCCAGGTCGTGCTCTCCACGGTCGCCTCCGATGCGACCGCCAGTGCCGGCCAGGTCGGCGTGATCGTCATCAAGCGGGTCGGCAACAAGTCGGCGGACCTGAACGTCGCCCTCCAGGTGGGCGGCACGGCGGTCAGCGGCGTGGATTACGACGCGCTGCCCGCCTCGGTGACCATCCCGGCCGGCCAGAAGTCGGTCTCGGTGACGGTGAGCCCGCTGAGCGATGCCTTCTCTGGAGTCAAGAAGGTCAAGGTGCAGGCCACCCCCGGCGCCAACTACACGGTGGTGTCCAGCAAAGGCAAGGTGCGGATCATCGGCGCCAACTAAGTTTCCTCCTGCGAACAAAATGGCTGGCTGGCGGCCGGTTCCCTTGGCTTGGGGAACCGGCCGCTCTGTTTTTTGAGAATGGGCATTCAGCGCGGAGAATTTGGCGATCGCGTGTTTGCCGGAGATAAGTCTTGCCAAAATTGCGGCCGCGACGTTATATGATGCCCATGCTTTCGACCCCCAAATTGGGCGGCCGGCTGTTTGTCGAATCTCTCGAACAACGTATAGCCCCGACCAACCTTGTCGCCTTCGCCAATCACCCTCAGGATGCCGGCACCGCCAACTATTTGAGTTACACGACCCAGCCATCGGCTGGCCACCTCGGATTTGTGTCCCCTTCGGTCTACGGCGTCGGCGGGCCGGCGAATCTCCACGCCATCGCCCTCAGCGGCGACGGCACGCCCTCGACGGGCGACCAGATTCAGATTTTTACCACCGACGGCTACAAGACCTTCCTGCAGATCAACAAAGGCTCGCTTGTGGCGTTCTTCCAAGATCTTAACGGCGACAACCAGGTCCAATCCAACGAACTGGTCGGTTTGGCGCTGGGCAAGAAGACGCAGGTCGCTGTCAACGGCAACGTCAACGGCGACATCGTCACCAACCTCGGGCCAACCGGCACCCTGCTGACTTCCGCCGGTGGCGCGAAGCAGAAGATCACGAGCTTGTCCGTGGTCGGCAGCGTGACCGGCAACATCATCAGCGGGGGCGACATGGGCGTCAACGGCGCCGTGAACATCGCCGGTAACGTCAACGCCATCTACGCCGGGACGGCGGCCAACGGGATCGTTTACGACTTTGCGGGCGCGGGGTTCAACACGGGCGCCATTGCCGCTACGACGCCTCTGATCAACCAGGTGGGCGCTTCCATCGCCAACTTGAGCGTGCTTTCCGTCACCGATCGCGTTCAAGCCGGTGACGGCGGACTCAACGCTGCGGGCGGCAGCATCACCAGCGTGATTTTGCAGGGCGACGCGGACGGGTTCAAACTTCTCTCTGGCAACGGAGGCGGCGGGTCCGCGACCGCCCGCGGCGGCGCGGGCGGCGCCATCGACACGGTGGTCATCAAGGGCACGCCGGACAGCTCTGCGAACAGCCCCATCCTGATTCAGTCGGGCCACGGCGGCGACAATGCCGCGGGCAAGGCGG
>CAXUAZ010000200.1:0-5775 GCA_964249195.1 uncultured Chthoniobacterales bacterium | reverse complement strand
GGCGGGGTCGCCGGCGCGGCGGGCTTCCTGGAGGGCGCGGTTGAGCGCGGCGACCTGTTGCTCGGAGGCGCCCTGGCGGGCGCGCTCGGGCTCAGTGAGGGCGCTCGCGAGGTCCATGCGGCCGCCTTTGAGGATGTCCTGGAGCACCCGCGCCTTCGCGCTCTCCGCCATGGCAAACGCCTCGTCGATTTTCCCTTCGGCCACCAGGAGCGCGGTGAGCCGCTGGTAGGGATCGATGTGCCTTTGCAACGTTGCCTGGGCGGATTCCTCGTCGCCCGCGGAACCGGCGCGGATTTGTTCGATGACGTCCACCGACGCGCGGAACGCCGCTTCCGCGTCGGCCGTCTTGCCCGCGCCGGCGAGCGCCTTGCCGAGCACGTCCTGGGCAAGTGAGGCGGCCTCTAGCTCGCCCGTGCCCTGCGCGGCGGCGAGGGCGGTCTGCGCGGCGGCGATCGCCGGTTCGCCGTGGCCTTGCGCTGCTTCGAGTTCGGCGAGGTTGATCTGGGCGTCGGCATGCGCGAGGTCGTTGCCGATCTTGGCGGTCAACGCGAGCGCTTCTTCGAGGTACCGGTGGGCGGCCGGGTAATCCTTCGCCTCGCGCGCGTAGTCGCCGGCGGAGCTGAGCATCTGGCCGGTCATGTTTGCGTCGCCGATGCGGCGCGCCGTGGCGAGGGCGCGTCCCAGGTATTCCTGCGCCTTGGCGAGCTGGCCCATCTGGTGATAGGTCGTCGCGTAGTTGCCATCCACGTAGATGAGCATGTGATCGTTGCCCTCGGCCCATTTCCCCGCCTGCTCCAGGTAGGGCAGCGAACGCTCGGGCTGGCCCTGGCGTTGGTAGATGTTGATGAGCGTCGTGAGGACGGCCATGGCGGCGTCCTTGTTGTTGGCCTCGGTCGCGAGTTGCAACGCGCGGTCGCAATCGGCCATGGCGCGCGCGTACTGGCCCTTGATGCCGTACATCACGATGCGGGAGCCGAGCATGCCCGCGAGATCGCCCGGCGGCGCCTTGGCCTCCCCCGCCAGGGCGATGGCTTGGTCGATCATCGCCAGGCCGCGGTCGACGTGATGAAACTCCGCTTCCATCCCGGCAGCGTGCCAGGTGACCCGCATCTGACTTAAGCGGTCGCCGGTAGCGGTCGCCATCTCCGACGCGCGCTGCACGAGCCGCTCGTGCCCGGCGTTGTCGCCGTGGATGCCGAGTTCCCGGCCGTATTTGAGCACGGCGGCAATGAAGGGCGGCGTGAGGTCCGCGGGGTGATCCTTCACATACGCGGCGAAATCGGCGTCGGAGAGCACCGCGAGCTTCTCGGCCTGCGCGTGCAGGGCGGCCTGCTCGGGCGCCTGCGCGCGGGCCGAGACGGTCGCGGCCAGGAGGAGGAGCGCGAGCAAGAGACTGTAGGGCGGGCGCCTCGCCTGCCGGAGCGAGCGTCCCGCCTCGGCAACCGGGGCGGTCGCCCTACAATGTCGCAGTCCGGATAAGAACCTCATTTGACTGAATTGCTGCCCGTCAGTTCGCGCACCAGCGCGTCGGCGTGATACACCTTCGTCAACGCTTCGATGATCGCCCGCGAATCGACCGAAACCGCGCGCGCCATCTTGTCGGTGTAGCCGTAATCCAGCGGCAACGATTGGAGGTTGCCGTCGAAGATGATGCCCACGAACTCGCCAGCCTTGTTGACGGTCGGGCTCCCGGAATTGCCGCCGATGATGTCCGCGGTGCTGACGAAGTTAAAGGGCGTACTCAGGTTCAAGGCGCTCTTGGCGTCGATCCAGCGCTTCGGCAGCTTGAACGGCCCCTGGTCGTCGTGCTCGGCGGAACGCGTGTACGCGCCGCCGAATTGGGTGAACGCCGGGACCGCTTTGCCGTTCTCCTCGTAGCCTTCCACCGTGCCATAGGAGAGACGCAGGGTGAAGGTCGCGTCGGGATAATTGCTCGTGCCCTCGACGGCAAAACGCGCCTTGGCGATCTGCGCGTGCGCCTGTTGCTTGATCTCGCCCTGTTCCTCGGAAACCTTGCGGGCCGCGCGCGCCGGCTCGTCCACGAGGCGCGCGAGATCCAAGAGTGGGTCGTTCTGCGCCTTCAGGGCGGCGGCGTCTCCGGCGTAGAGCTTTTTGCGCAGAGCGACATCCTTGAGCTTCGTGCCCGTGATCAACTCGGCCGCCCGCGCGCGGGGGCTCTTGCCGGCGAGCACGCTTTTGACCAGGTCGTTGTCCGCGCCGAAGGAAGCCGCGAAATCCGTCAGCGAATCCGCCAGGGTCAACGTCTCCAGGTCGTCGTAGATCGCCTGCTCGGAGAACAACTGCAACTCCAGCGACGGCAGGCTGGAATCCCGGTACGCGGGCAGGCGCTGCGCGTTGGGCTTGGCGCGTTCGTCCACGGCGCGGGTCAGCGTGCGGGCGATGCCAAAGAGCGTGCTGTCGAAGGCCCGGCCGCCTTCCAGGGCGTTGAAGAGCGGCGCGTTCTGCGCGATGACGGACTGCGCTTTGGCAATGGCCGCGTAGGCATCCTCCACCGGAGGCAGGCCTTGGGCGCTGATCCGCGCGCGCAGATCTTTTTCCCGGGCAACGAGTTGGCCAAAGAGCTCCGGGTCCAGCAAGCCGGCTTCCCGGCCGTCCCGCGCTTTGCGGCTGTTTTGCACGCCGAAGTATTCTTCCCGGGCGCGGCGGGCGTTCTCGAACGAGCGTTCGCCGTAGGCGTGAAGGAGCGTCTCCTTGCGGTAAAGCGCACTCAACGCGGCCGGCTGCGCGCGGTCGCGCACATCGGTGAGTTCGGCGACCGTCAACTGCCGGCTGGTGGAACCGGGATGCCCGCTCACGAAGACCAGTTCATGCTCGGCGGCCCCGCTCGCGCTCCAGCGGAGATACTGCTCCGGGTGCGCGGGTTTCCCGTCCTCGTAGGCGCGGAAGATGCAGATGTCGAGATCGTAGCGGGGGAACTCGAAATTATCCGGGTCGCCGCCGTAAAACGCGATGGCCGCTTCCGGCGCGAAGACCAGTCGCACATCGGTATAACGCTTGAAGCGGTACAGGTGGTACGCGCCGCCCTGGTAGAGCGTGACCACGTCGGCGCGCAGGCCGGTTTTTTCCTTGGACTCCTTCTCGATGTCGGCGATGACGGCGCGCCGGGCGGCCACCGCCTGGGTGGGATCCATCGCACCGGGCACGGCGGCGTTCACCCGGGCGGTGACGTCCTCGATGCTGATGAGGACGTTGAGTTCCAGGTCGGTGCACGGTTTTTCCTGGGCGGGGGCGCCGGCGTAGAAGCCGTCGCGCAGGTAATTATGCTGCTCGTCGCTGAACTTCTGGAGGGCATCGGCGCCGACGTGGTGATTGGTGATGCACAGGCCGTCGGGCGAGACGAACGAGCCGCTGCCGCCGCTGTTGAAGCGCACGCTGGCTTTCTGAAGGTGATCCAGCCACTCGGGGGTGGGCTCGAAGCCGTGTTTGGCCAGTTGCGCGAGCGGGGGGGCGTTGAAGAGCCACATGCCTTCGTCGGCGGGTGAGCGGGTGACCGCGGCAAGAGAAAGGGCGGAGATCAGGAGACGCGTTGATTTCATTTTTGAGACGGGACCAGTCGGTGGCGGGCGGGGAGGTGTCAATCGGGGTTGGAAAGTGACGAAGCGGGAGCGAAATTTACCGGCCTATGATGCGCAACGGCGAGCTGCCGCCAGAGTAAAGCAGGCGGGCCGTTTGCGGTCGAGACGCTGTTTTCTCACGGGTGAGGATCATGCCATAGCTGGCGCTTCATGTCAATGAAAAAGCGGCTGCCGGGGGAGATTGACTTGAGAAGGGCAGGCGGGCAGAATGGCAGGATGTCTTGCTTCCGGTTTGCTCCCGTCGCCCTCGCCGGCGCCTTACTCACGGCCACTCCGCTTCTGGCGCAGGATAAAGAGGCGAAGCCGCCGAACGAAGCGGAGATGATGGCCAAGATGATGGAGTACGCTCAACCGGGCGACAACCACAAGTTGTTGGCCCAGCAAGTGGGCACGTGGGATTACAAGATGAAGATGTGGATGGCGCCCGAGGCGCCGCCGACGGAGTCCACCGGGGTCGCGGTGCGCAAGGCCATCATGGACGGCCGCTATTTCGTCACGGACGTCACCAGCAAATTCCCCATGCCCGGCGCGGACGGCAAAATGCACGAGATGGATTACCAGGGGATGGAAGTCGAAGCGTACGACAACGTGAAGCAGAAGTTTGTCGCGAGCTGGATCGATAACATGGGGACGGCGCTGTCTCTTTCAGAAGGGACGTACGATGCGGCGTCGAAGACCTTCACGTACATCGACGAGATGGAACCGATGCCGGGGGTGAAGTCGAAGATCCGGCAGACGGTGAAAGTTGAGGACAAGGACCATCACGTTTATTCGTGGTTCGAGGACCGCGGCGGCAAGGACGTGAAGACGATCGAGATCGATTACACGCGCCGGAAGTAAGGGGCGCGCTATTTAAGCAACGGCGTCTCGGCGGTCTTCTTTTCAAGAGCCGCTTGAGAAAACTCACCGCCGCCAGGGCCGATGATTCAGGAGGGCGAGGCGTTTCATTCCTTGAACGCGCGATCTAATCACAACGCGGGAAGCCTTCGCAAGTCTCGCGCACCATGTAGAAACCGCAGCACCTCCACGCACCGCGATCGATCGTCAACGCGATACAGAATGAGGTAAGGACGGAGAAGCAGCTTGCGAACTCCGGGTCTCCCTCGCATCAATCCGCCTCGCGTAGGAAATCGCTGTAGCGTCTCTGCCTGATCGAGCAGTCTATTTCCGAGGTCAAACGCCGCTGTGCGATCCTGCCTTGCGATGTACCGCACGATCCCTTCTAAATCCTTCAGAGCGAGCGGAGCAAGGGTTACCTTGTGATCCATTCACCCAGATGTTGGCGGGCCTGCTGCAAGGAAATGGCGGGCGCTGTTTTCAGCGATTCGACGCCTGCATCGACGGCGGCCAACATCTCGGGAGTCTCATCCACCTCCAGGCCCGCATCCATGGCAACCAGGCGGTGAAACACTGTCTGGCGTTCAATGTCGTCGAGTCGAGGAAGTTCGTCGAGGATCTCGGTCAGAGTCATGGCGGAAATTCTAGCGTTGAACGCCTACTTGCTCAACACTTCCAGCGCTCCTTCGGAGTCGTCCGTGCGCAGGACCAGCAGGCCGCTTTGAGACACGCCGCCCGTGGCCAGGTAGGCGTACTCGATGTTGATGTCGGCTTCGGAAAGGCTGCGCGCGATCTTTGACAGGCTGCCCGGTTGATTGTCGATCTCCATGAGGAGCACATCGTTGTCGACCACCAGCGTGCCGAATTCCTCGAAGATCGTCATCGCCTTCTCCGTGTCGCTCACGATGATGCGCACGACCGAATGGTCGACCGTGTCGGAGATCGTCAACGCGAGGATGTTGACCTCGGCGCGGGCGAGTTCGTCGCACACGTCCGCGAGCGTGCCGGGCTGATTGGCCAGAAACAGGGCGAGTTGAGTAGCGATTTCCATGCGGGCAGCTTGCGCCCCATGGGTTTCCGCGTCAACGCCGGGCTGAAGCCAGAAGCTGGCGGGCGCGGACGCGGCGCAACAGCTTCTCGATGGCAGGAGCGCCGGGGCGCATCGTGAGCACCGTTTCCAGGGCTTGCGCGGCGCGGGGCCACAATCGCATCTGGGCAAGGGCGAGAGCGAGCTGGAGGTGGGCTGACGGGTAGAAATGTTGCAGGCCCACGGCGCGCAACGCGGACTCGGCGGCTTCGCGCGGGCGGTCGAGCGTGGTCTGCACCACCTCGACGCCGTCGA
>CAXUAZ010000199.1:0-5791 GCA_964249195.1 uncultured Chthoniobacterales bacterium | reverse complement strand
GTGCAGGCGTACGGCGTGCAGGTCGCGGTGGTCGTCGGCGGCGGCAACATCATGCGCGGGGCCAGCGCCAGCGCTCGGGGGATGGACCGCACCATGGCTGATTACATGGGCATGCTCGCGACCATCATGAACGGCATCGCGCTCCAGAGTCAGCTTGAGGACATCGGCGTCGAGACCCGCGTGCAAAGCGCGATTGAAGTCCGCAACGTCGCCGAGCCGTACATCGTGCGCCGGGCGATCCGGCATTTGGACAAAGGGCGGGTCGTAATTTTCGTGGCCGGCACGGGCAACCCGTTCTTTTCCACCGACACGACGGCGGCCCTTCGCGCCAGCGAGATCCAGGCCGAGGTCATTCTCAAAGCGACCAAGGTGGACGGCATCTACAACGCGGACCCGGTCAAAAACCCGGATGCGGTCCGCTACAGCCGCATCTCGTTTGTCGACGCGCTGACGAAACAACTAAAGGTGATGGATTCCGCCGCGTTCAGCCTGTGCCTGGAGAGCCGCATTCCGATCATCGTGTTCGACATGAACCCCTCGGCGAACATCGTCAACGCGGTGCTGGGCGACAAGGTCGGCACGCTGGTGAGCGACGAGAGCACGCTGGAGGCGTGAGAGGCAGAAAACGCCTTTCATTTTCCCGCCTGATGAATACATTGCACAATCACTAAACGTATGAGCTTATCTAATCTCGCGAGATCAGTATCAACCGTGTTGCGTGAAGTTTTTGCCGCGCCTGCATCTGGTTCTTACGTTTTCCAAAACGACGAGAAGCCGCTGGTGATTCGCCAGGGAGGACATTATCCAGAAATAGATCTGACCGGATATAATCTTTCGGGTTTCGATCTCCATGACACTGATTTGCGAGGCGCCAAATTACAGAACGCTAATCTGACCGATACCGATCTTTCCGGCGCGAACCTAACGGCGGCTGATCTCACGGGTGCGATCGTCACCAACACGAAATTTGATAACGCGGTAATTGAGGATGCGGACTTCACCGGTTGGAAGTTCGAGATTCCACCCTCTGGACTTGCGTCAGTCCATTCAATGGTTTCCGCCAACTGACTTCAGCCCATGGCCCCGCGCGCGACAACCGAGCCGCTCAAGATCCCAGCTTCGTTCAAAATGGTATTTTCAGTGGTAACGGCTCTTACATTCGTTTGTCTCGGTTGTATCATCGCACTCGCCTTCTTGGGTAACAACGGAGTGAAGGAATCGGAGATCCCGCTATTTCAAAGAAATCTCTACGCCGCTTGCAGCTTCGGCTGGCAGGCTGGGTTGGGCGCAATCCTCGGCCTGGTCGGCGGTAAAGTAACTCATTAAGTCATTTCATTCTTCTCATGGCCGCCGAAGACATACTCCTGGAGATCGAAGACGCGATGGAAAAAAGCGTCGAGTACATGATGCACGAGTTCTCGGCCGTGCGCACCGGCAAGGCGTCGCCGGCGCTGGTCGAAAACATCGACATCGATGCCTACGGCGCCCGCATGAAGCTCAAGCAGTTGGCGTTGATCACGACGCCCGAGCCGCGGCTGCTCGTCGTGCAGCCGTTTGATGTCTCCACGGTGAAAGACATCGAGCGCGGGCTCAAGGAATCCAAGCTCGGCATCTCGCCCATCGTCGACGGCAAGATCATCCGTCTCCCGATCCCGGAGCTCAGCGAAGAACGCCGCCGCGACCTGATGAAGGGCATCAAGCAAATGGCCGAGGAAGCCCGCGTGCGGGTCCGCGGCCAGCGCCGCACCGGCCTCGATAACGCCAAGAAGGAAAAGAAGGACGGCACGATGACCGAGGATCAACTCACCGACTTCGAGGCGAGCGTGCAGAAGTTGACCGACCAGTTCACCAGTTCCATCGACGAACATCTCTCGCACAAAGAGGCCGAGGTGATGAAAGTCTGATCTATATCTATATGAAGCGTTTTGTCTTTGCGGGCATGTTGTTGATGGCGGTCGCTCCGTTAGGCGCTGCCGTGGTCAAGCTGGCACCGGATTTTTCCTGGGAAGGAACGGGCGGACGGCCCCATCCGATAAAGCAGTTCCGCGGTCAACCGGTGGTCCTGCTGATTGCGCCCTCGCCGGCGAGCAAGGAGTTCCGCAAAGAGGTTGCGTGGATCGAGAAGTCGTTTCTCGAACTGTCTGCGCGAAAGGCCATTTTCATCATGGTGTTCTCCGCGCAACCCGGTCCGGTATCATCGAACGTGCCGTTCGTGAACGCCCAGAACGGCCCGGCCACCGCCGCTCTTTACGGCGCGAAGGACAGCAAGATGACGGTCGTTGTCATCGGCCCGGACGGGAACATCGACATGCAATCCGATAAGGTCGAACCTTCCCAGCGCATCCTGGATGTGATCAACAACACGTTCACGATGCAGTCCGCGTCGCGGGCGGGGCAGTAGGCTTTCATTTAACGAAGCAGGGGCGCAAACCCGGCTTCGGCGAAATGCTCGTGCTCGTTGGACAGTAAACTTCAAGGCTTCACGCGCTGCACCGTGGCCGACCAGCCGCTGCCGGCGCTCAGCCCGTTTTTCTCGGAGAAGCTTCCCTGATTTACCGCGAACGCCACGTTCAACAAGCTATTGAGATACAGCAGCGGGGCGCCTGGAGGCACGTCCCCAAAGGTCCGCACGTACGGCATCGTCCCCCGGTAGACTTCCTTCTTGTCGTGCAGGATGACGACTTCGAGCTTCTCGCCCAGCGCCGGCTTCAACTCGTTGAAAAGCGTGTCGGGGATGTTGGTCCAGATATTCCCGTAGTGGAAGTCGACCAGCGGGATCGCCCCGCGCAGCACGCCCTCCTCCCGGCTCGGATGCTCGTAAGGGAGGCTGACGACCTTCGCGTCCAATAGCGGGCCGACCTGTTCAAACGTGATCTTGCCCGACGCCAGCCGCGCCCCGGTGTAGGCGTACACGTCCCGGCCGTGAAAGGTATAACTCTTTTCCGAGCCCGGGCGCCGATTGACGGTCTCATCGATGCGGCGCACCGCGTCCACGCCCAGTTCCTCGGCGACCAGCGTCCACGTGCCGTTGTCCGGCCCGACGAAGTAGTGGCCGCTCTTGGTCTTCAACACCACCGACGCCCGCTCGGTGCCGACCCCCGGATCAATCACAGAAATAAACACCGTCCCCGCCGGCCAGTACGGCGCTGTTTGTTTGAGCCGGTAGGCTCCCTCCCACACATCATAGGGGGTGTTCTCGTGGCTGAGGTCGAACATGGCCAGATGCGGGTCCACGCCGAAGGCCACGCCTTTCATGGCCGCCACCGCGCCGTCCTTCGTTCCGAAATCGGTCTGGATAACGAGCGCGTTTTCGCCGCGCCCGGAGGCGCCGCACAGAACAAGCAGGGCAGCGAGAATGGAGAGCAATTTCATGTGAGGATCCGAATGACGCCGAAGAACGCTCCACTTCAAGCGTCAAAGTTAGCTTTTCAATATAACTGCGCCGGCTGGCCCGTGGTTTCGAGCACCGAGTGCCACAGCTCTCCCTGCGGGTCGATCTTGCGGCGGCCGTGGGTGACCATGCCGAGCGGGACGTGAACGAAGGTGCCGTGCCAGCGGCCCACCATCATGCCGGTCTTGCCGGCCATCCCGGCGTGAACGGCATTCTGGGCAAGGCGGGAGCAATACACATTATCCTGCGGCGACGCCGGCACGCTGCGAATGAGGTAGCCGGGGTCGATGTATTTCAGGCTATGGGCGGTGCGGCGCTCGTTGAAGAACGCCGCGATCCGCTGCTTCAAGAACAGGCCGATGTCGGCGTGCTTGCGGTTGCCGGAGGCATCGATGATGCCGGACGGCTCGGTCATCAAATCCTGACCGGCGCCCTCGGCCACCACGATCACCGCCTTCTTCTGCGTCGCCAGTTTATAGCTGAGCGCTTCGAGCAAGCCGCGCGGGCCGTCGAGTTGGAAGGGCACCTCCGGGATCAACACGAAATCCACCGAGTTCCCCACGAGCGACGCGAACGACGCAATGAAGCCCGAGTCGCGCCCCATCAACTTCACCAGGCCAATGCCGTTGCGGCAACCCATCGACTCGACGTTGGCCGAGTCGATCGATTTCACCGCCTCGGCGAACGCGGTCTCGAAGCCGAAGCTCTTGTCGAGATACATGATGTCGTTGTCGATCGTCTTGGGGATGCCGATCACGCTCCGGGCCGAGCCGCGGCGGCGGATCTCGGACGACAACTCGGCCGCGCCGCGCAGCGACCCGTCGCCGCCGATCACGAACAGCACGCTGACGTTCATCTCGTCCAACAGATCGGCCATCTCGGCCGCATTCTGCGGCCCCCGCGACGCGCCCAGGATCGTGCCGCCGAAGTTATGAATGTTCGACAACGCCTCGGGCCGGAACAGCAACGGCGTATGCCCATAGCGCGGAATGAGCCCCTCGAAGCCATACCGGAAACCAAAGATCTTCGTGACCTGGTAACCCTGTGAGAGGTCCATCACGATGCTCTGGATCACGTCGTTGATCCCCGGGCACAAACCGCCGCAGGTCACGATTGCCGCCGTCGTGCGCGCCGGGTCGAAGAAGATCTTCTCGCGCGGCCCCGCTACTTCAAAACTCGCCGGGCGTTCTCCGGCGGAAGCCGCTGCCTCCACGCCGGCCAGCGTATCGTCAAGCAACACGCGGTCGGCATCAGAGCGAAACCGGACGCCGGCCGGCCCGCCGTGCCGCAGCGGGGATCGCACGAGCGCCAGCCCGAGCGCCTCAATCTCCGTTTCTAGTCTCAAAGCGCCGCCTTTCCCCCGCCGCGCAACCCTCGAATGGCGGCCGCGGGATCGGCCGCGCGAAACACCGACGTGCCCGCCACCATCACATTCGCGCCGGCGGCCTGCGACTGGCGCGCCGTTCCCTCATTGATCCCGCCATCCACCGCGATGTGGAACGGCCAGCCGCGCGCCGCTCGCAGGCGGGCGGCAGCGGCCACCTTGTCGAGGGCTTCCGCGATGAACGATTGACCGCCGAAACCAGGATTCACCGTCATCACGAGCAGCAAATCGATGGAATCCAGGAACGGCTCGACCTCGGAAAATGCCGTCGGAGGATTGAGCGCGAGACCGGCATGGCAACCCGCCTCGCGGATGCCGCGCAACGTCCCGGCAACATCGTGCGGCGCCTCGACGTGCACCGTGATCGAACTCGCCCCCGCCTCCACGAACCGCGGAAAATAATGATCCGGCCGCGAGATCATGAGGTGGACATCGAGCGGCCGGGAGCTGTTCTGCTTGATCGCCGCCACGGCTGCGGGGCCGAAGGAGATATTGTCGACGAAGTGACCGTCCATCACGTCGAGATGGAGCCAATCGGCGCCAGCGGCTTCGATGCGTTTGGCCTCCGACCCGAAGCACGCGAAATCGGACGCCAGGATCGACGGCGCGACGATGATCTGCTGAAAATCCACGAGGGCAATGTGTAATCGGGATTGGCACGATTGCGAGGAGTAATTAGGCTGGCGGCACCCATGGAAGACGACCTCATCGACCTGCAAAGCGACGCCTATTTCATGGGTCAGGCGCTGCGCCAGGCCTTGCGCGCCTACGACGACGGCGAGGTGCCCGTCGGCGCGGTCGTGGCGCTCGGCGGCCGGGTAATCGCCCGGGCGTTCAACCAAGTGGAGCGCCTCAAGGACGCGACGGCGCACGCGGAGATGCTGGCGATCACGCAGGCGGAAAGCGTGGTCGGCGATTGGCGGCTCAACGAATGCACGTTGTACGTGACGAAGGAGCCCTGCCCGATGTGCGCCGGCGCGGCGGTGCACGCGCGGCTGGGCCGGGTGGTGTTCGGC
>CAXUAZ010000198.1:0-5796 GCA_964249195.1 uncultured Chthoniobacterales bacterium | reverse complement strand
AACTGCACCGATGGGACTTTCACCCACGTTGACGCCCGCTTCACGGGCGCACCAATATATGTTGACTGACCCCTAACGTGACCCCTACCCGTTTTTGACCCCGTTTTCCCCGTTTTCCGTGCAAGATATGTTGACTGACCCCGTCTTCCGTGACCTCGGGACGAACTGCCTTGGTTGACTGCGAAGCTCCTGTGGACATAATATGTCCACATGAAAACCGCGACCGTCCTCGATTTGCGCGAAAACTTCTCGATGATCGAAAGCTGGCTGGGTGAGGGCGAAGAGGTCCAGATCGAAAAGCGCGGCGAGCCGATTGCCGTGCTCAAGGCGCTGCCGCGCACCGGCATAAAGCCTTTGCAGATGCCCGATTTCGACGCTCGTCGTAAGGCGGTCAGGAAGCCCGATTTCGCTGCTCGGCTCAAGGCGATTTGGGGGGATCGGGTCTTCTCGGAGGAGGAAGTGCGGAAGATGCGCCAAGATGAACACGACCACGAACGATGGTGACGACATTCCCGGACGCCTCGTTCCTCTACTCGCTGTACCGGCGGCAGGTGCATTCGCCCAAAGTCATCGCGTACATGGAGGCCGTGTCGGGGCCGCTGCCGGTGTCAAGTTTGCTCATCCTGGAGCTTCGCCAATCCATCCGCTTGCAAGGCCGACTCTACAGCCTCGACAAAACGAAAGGGTTCTCCAAAGCGGAGGGGAAAGCGATGCTGCGCGATTTGCAGTCGGACTTCGTGGCGGGGATCGTGGAAATCGTGCCGGTTGATTGGGCCGATGTGCATCAACTCGCGGCGCGGCTGAGCGCTAATCACGCCGAACAGCGGGGTCATCGGCTGGCGGATATCCTGCACGTCGCCACCGCCCTGCATCTCGGCGCCGAGGAGTTCCTGACGTTCGACGCCAACCAGAAAGGGCTCGCCGAGGCGGAAGGGCTGTTGGTCAAGGTATAAGAACTGGGGAAATTGACGCCCGGCAATCTTCCGCGACGACATCGTGGCGTTATCGTGTCTCGCAAGCCGTTCAACGCGTGAGAGAAACAGTCGTCGTTCCCAGCCGCTGTGGATCGGTTATCTTAGTCAACATAGAGAAAATGGAGGCCGAAGCCGACTGTGCCGTGCTTCGAAACCGCGCTCGCCACGCGGAGGGGTTCGCGCGTAGAGTGGACCTTCGCCTACGCCCCGCCATGCTCGCTCCCATCTCCCTCTACGACACCACCCTGCGGGACGGGACGCAGGGCGAGGGCATCAGCTTCAGCGTGCTCGACAAACTCCGGATCGCCGAAAAGCTCGACGCGTTCGGCGCCCATTATATCGAGGGCGGCTGGCCCGGTTCCAACCCGAAGGACATCGCGTTCTTCGCTGAGGCGCGCCAGCGGACCTTCCGAAACGCCAAGCTCGCCGCCTTCGGCAGCACCCGGCGCGCGCATGTTGCGGTCGAAAAAGATCCGCAGATCGCGCTGCTCCTGGAGGCGGAGACGCCGGTGGTGACCATCTTTGGCAAAAGCTGGCTCCTCCACGTGCGCGAGGTCCTCGGGATCGAGCCGGCCGAAAACCGGGCGATGATCGGCGATACCGTCCGGCGGCTGAAGGCGCACGGCCGCGAGGTCATCTACGACGCCGAACATTTTTTCGATGGCTACAAGGACGACCCCGATCACGCCCTGGCGTCGATCGCCGCCGCCCGGGAGGCCGGCGCGGATCTGATCGTCCTATGCGACACGAACGGCGGCTGCCTGCCCGACGAAATTGACGCGATTTTCCGCGCCGCCGCGGCTGCCCTGGCGCCCGGTCAGTTGGGCATCCACACGCATAACGATTGCGGCCTCGGGGTGGCGAACGCCCTCGCGGCCGTCCGGGCCGGCGCGGTGCAGGTGCAGGGCACCATCAACGGCTACGGCGAACGCACGGGCAACTGCAACCTGACCACCCTCCTCCCCTGCCTCCAGGTGAAGCTCGGGCTGCCCATCGTGCCCGACCTGGCCGCGTTGACGGAACTCTCGTTCTTCGTCGACGAACTAGCCAATTGCCCGCACGATCCGCGGGCGCCGTTCATTGGTTCCACGGCGTTCTCGCACAAGGGGGGGGTGCATGTCCACGCGGTCCAGAAGGTCGCCCGCAGCTACGAGCACATGGACCCGGCGGACGTGGGAAACCGGCAGCACATCCTCGTTTCCGAACTCAGCGGCCAGAGCAACGTCCTCGCCAAGACGGCGGCGCTTGGTTTGGAGCTAAAGAAGGGCAGCCCGGAGGTGGCCGCCTTGCTGACCGAAGTCAAACGGCTCGAGAAGGAAGGGTACGAATTTGAAGCCGCGGAAGCCAGTTTCGAGCTGCTTCTGCGCAAGCAGCTCGGCCGTTACAAGCCGCTCTTTACCTTGCGCGAATACCACTGCAATTACCGCCGCGCCGGCAACCTGGACGAGACCTGCGAAGCGACGGTCAAGCTTCTCGTCGGCGATGTGGCCGAGTACGTGGTGGCCGAAGGCGATGGGCCCGTGAACGCGCTCGACGCCGCCCTGCGCAAGGCGCTCCGGCCGTTCTACCCCGCAATCGACGAGATCGCGCTGCAGGATTACAAGGTGCGGATCATCGACAGCCATCAGGCCACGGCCGCGCGGACCCGCGTGCTGATCGTGAGCAGCGACGGCCGGTCGAACTGGAGCACGGTGGGCGTGAGCGGGAACATCATTGAAGCGAGCTGGCTGGCGTTGATCGACGGCCTGGAATACAAGCTTTCGCCGGTTTAAGGCGTTGCCGCCGGGCGCGCCCCTCCGAAGTACGTGTCGGTGAGTTCGCGCCGGACCTTTCGTTCGGCTTCATCTTCGGGCACGAGCTTGTTGAGCTGATCCAACTCGAACAACCGCTGGTCGACCCCCGGCCGATCGCCCAGTTGCAGTTGCCGTTTGGTGGAAGCGAAAACCGAGATTCGCATGTTGCGAACCAACACCTGGGCCGCCGCGAAACGCTCCAGGTATTCGGCCTTCTCCGCCATGATCTTCTTCAACCCCCGTTGCTCGATGGCAAGCTTCTCCTTGAGGGCGTTCAGTTCGCCCTTGAGCCGCTGATTCTCTTCGTGCTCGCGATACCCAAAATTGACCAGGCCCGCTATCCGCAGAACCGTCAGCGCCAGCAGACACAGGACAACGCAGACGGTCGCAATCGGCCAGACCGCCGGCCGGGACATTGCGGGCTCGGTCGCAACCGGCGGCGACTCTTCCTCCACGGCAGGCGCCGGAGTCTCGCCCGGCGGCTTTGCAGTGGCGGCGAATGGGCGGAGGGCGTTGGCCCCGGCCGACATCGGCGAGTAAATGCGGCGCCGGGGGGATGGAGCGGACGCCGCCTCCTCCTCGATGCTCTTTTCCTCCTCCGACTCCGGAGACGGCGGGGCGTGATCGGACGTCCCCGGCGAACGCTGGACCATCGATGCGCGCGGAATGACGACTCCCCTGGACGCTTCGCCTTCCGGCAAAGTGGCGCGGGGCGTCAGCGCATCGAAGCTAAAAGGCTTGGCCGCGCCCCCCGGCGTCTCGGGCGATGGGCCCAGCGGGATGCTTGGGGTGCGGACGCGTTTTGCCCGCGGCGCCGGTGTTTCCGCTTCCTGGCCCAACAGTTCATTGAGCGCCGAAAGCGGCATCCACGCGCCGGCAGCATCGTCCCACACTTGGTAGCGGCTGTCGATCCGTCCGGACGCCACCTCCGCCCGCAAGGCGTCCAGTTCGAAAGGACCCTCGGTGGCATCCCCGGCGCTGATGAAAAATGAGTTTTGGCGTTCCGGGGTGTCGGCCATTGAAGGGGGAGCGGGATCGCGTCGTGGCGTCAGGGGACAATCTCCGTGCCAATCCGCGAGGGGGTAAACAATTCGAGCAGGATCGACAAGGCGATCCGACCGTCGATAAGGTGAGCCCGGCCCACGCCTTGCGCAAGGGCGGCCACCGCGCTTTCGACCTTGGGCAGCATGCCGCCTTCGATAATCCCATCGGCGATTAGCCCCTGGATGACCTCGCGATTGACGGAAGGGATCAGCGACTCGGGCCGAGCCGGGTCTCGCATGATCCCGCGGACATCGCTGATGTAAACCAGGCGCGCGGCGTTTAGTTGGACCGCGATGACGCCAGCGGCCACGTCCGCGTTGATATTGAGCGATTCGCCGTGTTCGCCGAGGCCGACCGGCGAGATCACGGGCACGACCCCGCGCGCGACCGCCGCCTCGACGGCGGTCACATCGAGTCCTGTCACATCGCCCACCAGACCGAGATCCACGAGCCCCTTGGCGCTCGTTTGCGGGGGGCATTTGCGCGCGCGGATGACCGCCCGCCCGGAGATGCCCACCGCGCACCCGTCGAACTCCTCGATCTTGCCGACGATCATCGGATTGATCACCCCGTCGAGGGTTGCCTCAACGATCTGCATGGACGCGGGATCGGTGATCCGCAGGCCGTTGACGAACTGGGCCTTGAGACCCGCCTCCCGCATGCGGGTCGTGATCGCCTTCCCGCCCCCATGCACCAGCACCGGGCGAATGCCGACGGCCTCTAGAAAGACGACGTTGCGCAGGGTGCGGTCGACGAGGTGCTCATCCTCCATCGCGCTGCCGCCGTACTTGATGACGAACGTCTGACCACGGAATCTTTGGATGAGCGGGAGGGCTTCGAGGAGCGCTTCGACGCGGGTGAGATCGACGGGTGCTTGCATGGGCGGAGAACGCCCGGAAGTGAAGGGTCAAACACCCCAACAATCAAGCGGCATCGAAAGCGACTCCAGGCGCAATGATGAATGAACCACGTCGGCCGCCCCGCTTTATTGTGAGCTGCGCAGCGCAGCTACAGTTTACCCATCGCGCTCGGAGAGCACGATCCACCTCCTTCTGCCTTCATCCTTCTGCCTTCATCCTTCTGCCTTCTGCCTTCTGCCTTCATCCTTCTGCCTTCATCCTTCTGCCTTCCTCACTCGCCGCGGTTGAGCCGCACGTAGGCGGGCGTCAGGTCGGTCGTGTACACAACGTACTCCGCCGAGCCAAGATGCAGGCAGACGTGCACCGTGAAACTCTTCTCCCGCACGACTTCCTCCAACTTTGCGCGGGGCGTCGCGCTGGCAACGCCGCCCTTTACCGCGATGAGGCCGTTATAATAAACGTCGACCATCTCCTCGCGCACCGCCGCAGTGCTGTAACCCACGGCGTCCACGATGCGGCCCCAGTTGGGGTCGCCGCCGTACCAGGCGCATTTCACCAGCGACGAGTTGGCAATCGCCTCGGCGGCCTTGCGCGCATCGGCAAATGTCGCCGCGCCCGTCACCCGCACCTCGACAAACCGGCTGACGCCTTCGCCGTCCTCGACGATCATGCGCGCGAGATTGCGCGTGATGTGGTTGAGCGCCGACTGGAACGCCGCGAAATCCGGCGAGCCGGGTTTGATCGGGCGGCCGCCGGCGGCGCCGTTGGCGAGCGCGATCACGGTGTCGTTGGTGCTCATGTCGCCGTCGACCGTGATGCGGTTGAAACTCTGCTCGACGGCGACGGCGAGGGCGCGCTGGAGGTCGGCCTTGGCCAGCGGAGCATCCGTCGTGAGGACGCACAACATCGTGGCCATATTGGGGTTGATCATCCCGGCGCCCTTGGCCATGCCGCCGACGACAAACGAGCGGCCGTCGGCCGTCGCGGCGCGCACCGCCATTTCCTTCGCAAAGGTGTCGGAGGTCATGATCGCCCTGGCGGCGAGGCCGCCGTGCTTGCGGGCGAGACCGGCGGCGAGGGCGGCGGCGCCGGATTCGATCAACTGGATGGGCAACGCCAACGCAT
>CAXUAZ010000197.1:0-5817 GCA_964249195.1 uncultured Chthoniobacterales bacterium | reverse complement strand
GCGAGCGCGCCCACGCGCTCCGATCGCGCGAAGGCGAAGCGCGCGCCGAAGGACTGAGCGATCACCGCACGAAGACGTAGCCGAAGTCCGCGACGCTCGGGCCGCCCGAGCAGCTCGCGCCGCCCTGGCTCCCGGCGGCCCGCTCACCGCGCAGGATGGCTTGGGCTCGCTGTCGGTCCGCAACGCCATCCAGCAGGTCACGTTCGACAAAAACACGGGCGCGCTCGGCTCCTGGCGGGTCAACGGCCGAGACGTGCTTTCCGGCGGCTCGACGCTCAACCTCGGCGAGGGCAAAGGCAAAAACAGCGGCGGAGACGATGACGGCATTTACCGGGCGAAACAGGCGCCGGCCTTGACCGATGCGCGCGTCATCGCGACGCCGGCATCAGGCGGCGCGATGCGCGTTGCCGTGACCGGCTCCCTGTTGGGCGCGGCGGGCGGTTCGGCGTTGGGAACGCTGGAGACCGTCTATGACATCAAGCCCAACGCCGAGATCACGTTGAAGTGGACCTTGAACTGGACCGCTGCCGACACGCGCCTGTGGGAAGAGGGCGTCCGATTCGGTGCGTCCCCGGCATTGAGCGTTATCAATTGGCAACGCGATGCATACTTCACCGATTATCCCGCCGGCCACCTGGGCGAGCCGGCCGGGACGGCGAAGGCGGGCGAGGTGTCGTTCCGGGCTTCCAAGCGCGGCCTGCGATGGCTGACGCTCACCGACGCGAACGGCGCCGGGCTCGCCTTGCTGCCGCTGGATGGCCCGCTCGTGGGTCGCGCCGACGCCACGGCCAAAGGCACGACCCTGTTCGCGAGCAGCGGCCTGGCCGGCGACTACGGCCTGACCCGTCAATGGGTGGCAGATCACGCCATTCAGGCCACGAAGGACAAACCGCTTTCCGGCTCGTTTGCCCTCCGCGCGATCAACGCCGTGCCGCGCCGGTGAGTCATACCAACTTCAGGAATAATCTGGATATTGAAAAAGGACCGCCTCCAAAACGGTCATCCTGAGCAGCGAGCTTGCGAGCGTCGCCGAAGGACCCAACTGACTTCTTCAGGCGCACGGGCAGCTTTGATCGACGTCCACCGCCACCGAACCAAAGTCAGTAGGGTGTTTCGACTGCGCTCGTCCCTCGCTTCGCTCAACATGACGGCCTTAAATGGCCGGCCAGATAATTGCTAAAGATGGCATCAGTTTGCCTCTGCGCGCTCCTTCTGGCAGCCGGGCGGTCGCCTACAATTTATCAGTCCGGCTCATATGACTGATTAAGTCAGCGCTCCTTAGTGCTCCGACTCGCCAGGGTTCTCCGGAACGCCGGGATCGTCGAGGATCTGGACGGCCGTGGCGGGCCCCAGGTTCTTCCAATCCTGCAGCACCCACACAACCTTTTTATCCGGCGTGACTTCTACGAGCTGCGGGCCCTTCCCGTTTTCACCGCGCGAGGTGAAAATCGTATTTCCGTTGGCCAGCCGGGTAGCAGTTTGCGGCGGCGAGGCGAGCCGACAGTTCTCCGGCAATTCGCTGCTTTTAAATTCCCACACGGTTTCTCCTTTCGGATTGACTTCGCGCGTCAGGCTGTCCGCCTCGTTGGTGATGAGGGTGTTGCCGTTCTTGAGTCGGATCGCCGCCCATGGCCGGGCCATCTTGTATCGCCATATCTCGCGGAAATTCTTGTCGTACTCGACGACAAAGCCCATGCCGAAAACCGGCACGAGATAGGTGCCTTGCGCCGTATAACGCGCCCGCCGGTACTGGCCGTGGATCGCGTTGGGTTCCGACGGATCGTTGCATGGCAGTTCGTGCTCCACCTCCACGGCGCCCGTCTTCGTGTTGACCACCATCATCTTGGGCGGCAGCCCGTTGAGCACGAACATGACGCGGTCGAGGCCGAGGGGCTGACAGGTATGGATTTCGGTATGTGTGTTGCCGGGACCCGCGGGGCAATCGTAACGCCACACCACCTTCTTCTCCGGGGTGATCTCGGCGGCGTAACCCATCCGGCTGAAGAGGATGTTGCCGTTGGAAAGCATCCACACGTCATCGTACTCGTAGTCTTTCCCCGTCGAATACGTCCAAATGACCTTGCCCTCGTTGACGAGGAACATTTTGTCGTAACCTTCCCCAACGTAGAGCATGGGATGCTGCGCCAAGCCGCGGCCGGGCAGGCCCGCGGGAGTGGCGGCGCCGGCCCAGGCGCCGATGGGGGATTCAATTTCTTCGGGCGCCATCGCCGGCACGCCGGGGGCGGTGAAACGGCCCAGAACGTCCAGCCAAGGCGTGGCCGACGGTGGTTCCGCTGCTTGAGCCGGACAGGCCGCCGCGAGGAAAAGGACGAAGCCGGTAAACTGGAGGACGGGGGATTTTGTTTTCATAATCTGGGGGGCTCTTCGTTCCCCACCTTGACACGAAGGACGTGGGGTTTACAATGCCGCTCGCTAAGGAAGAGTGGCTGAGCCCGGTTTAAGGCACTCGACTCGAAAGCGTGGGTCTAGGCATTTTGGTTGGTCGTCGCAAGTGCCTCAGATTGAGGATATCTAGCGGAGAACGAGCGGCTTACGCTGACTTGCAAGATCCCGCACAGTTCTTTCGCGCTGTATCGCACAGTTCTGCACGCTTCAAAAATGGACACTGAATGGACACCGGATTCACCGGCGATACGTATCTTTTCGACAAATCGTGCCAAAGCGAGCGATAGCCGGATTTTGATGCTGGCGACTTTTGGGTTAAGCTCAGCTTTGTTTGTGCATTCTTCGAGAGATCTGAGGTCAGAAGCGTGTCGTCTCCAGCTTGTCCATAAATTCGCTGAGACGGTCCGGACCCTCGCGACGAGGAAATAGATCCTGAACGGGAACCTTTAGCACCTCAGCCAGAAACATGATGTCCTTATCGTCCACAAACCGAAGCCTCGCCTCGATTTTGGAAACTCCGCTGCGGCTGATGTCGAGGCCCCCCAGTTGAAGCTTTGCAGCCAAAGTCGATTGTGACCAGCCGAGCGCGTACCGCTTACGCCGCACCTGTGGGCCAACGTTGTTCTTGTAAAGCATCGCGAGTTCCTCCGAGTTCAGGCCACCACAAATTCACGTGCACTCGTTTCAAAATTCACTCGGGGCGCGCTAGAGCTCTGACAGAGTTTGATCACCTTGTTCGCCTGGGCCTTCGGCAGGAGCGCCGCGGCTTGGGCGCGAAAACCCTCGACGGGCTTGTAGCTGAGGGTCGTGATGAAAAGGCGGCTGAAAACGCTCCCCGCGAGCTGCTTGATCGTCGCAATGGTGTTTCCCTCTGCGTCAATCTTGCACTTGAGCGAAGGTGCGGGAAAATTCACCCGAGCGATGCAGCCATTGCTGCCTTCTGCCGTCCAGCGTGCTCCCCCTCCATCGGTCGGGGCCAGCTCGGATTTGCGCGTTTGCGCCTCCAGGGCAAGCGCTGCTTTGAGGTTTTTCAGCCTCTCGGCTTTTTCATTGATTTCTCGATCTAAGGAGACGGCTTCGGTTATAAGGTCTCTGAGTACGGATGCGGTCATTTTCTTTCCTTTCGCAGTGATAATTTCCGCGCCGACCCCGGCTTATCTGCTCCGGCGGTTGCGCGTTGCGAAAGGCTTTACACCCCGTTTTTTATCCCTCGATCCGCAGCCGGTTTGTTTGTCCTCCAGCGTTCTTCAACGTTCTCCGGTGCCCTCCGATGAACTGCGAAACCTTTTGACACTTTTGGAGCAAGTCCCGTCTCTTCAAACACATGCGATTGCTTGGCGGCAAAGTGACCCAAAGAGCTTCCCAAAGTCCCCTCTGTAGAAGTGGCCATTGACGAGGCGTTGCCTAAGTTTCCACGAGGCGGCAAGCTCATGGCAGAAAGAAAACGGACCCATGAAACCAGCCTCCACCATCCAGCTGCCAACGGCGGAGCCAGACGACTTCTGCTCTGCCACCACCATCGCCGCCCTGCTTCTCCTGGGAGCGCAATTTCCGCATCGACAGTTCAATGTCGCGGAACTTTGTGTTCTCTCCGGCGTCGGGCGCACCGCGATGTCTCAAATCAAGAACGCGCGGGATACGCCGTTCTCAATTGGCTAATGCACGCTCCAGCGTTTGGATGTGTGGCTTGCGAACCACCCCGGCTTCAAGCAGGATTAGAATGGAAAGTCAGACCGGAGTGAAAACCATGGAACGAGGAGTTCGCAAGAGCGTCACGATTCCCGGCCTTCTGGCCGGCACGGTGGCAAGGCGCTGCAAGGAGTTGGGCTACAGCAGCTTCACTCCTTATGCGGTCGATTTGGTCTGTTTCGATCTGCGCATGGCGTCCAGACACGAGGTAACGGTGGGCTTGGCGTCTGACACTCAGGCAGCGCACGATGCCGTAGACCGCGAACTCGTCGTGCGTTATCGGCCGGGGCAAAATCGAGAGGGACTTCTGGTGCAGCTCATCGGCCGAATGCAAGACGTCGCCAACAGCGGCCGGCACGATGCGCGCCCGACCCCGCTGAGCGCTGTGCCGGAGAGGGTTACCTTTCCATTCCGTCTCTGGGAAATTGTAGATTTGCGGTGGCAAGAACTTGGTTACGGCTCGCTTTCTGCCTACCTCACGGGGCTCATTCGTTACGACCTTCTCATTGGCGGCCCTCACCGTTCGATCACTGCGGATTGTCGCTCCAAGGTTCAACGCGCGCTGACTCGTAAAACGCTCGCTGCTCTCCGGAGAGGCGCAAAGCGCAAGATACTTCTCGACCATCTGATAGAGCGGGCTGAAGGGCGATTACTGACTGGAGAGGAGATGGAACAGCTTAAATCGCGGATTGCGAAAACTCCTCGTAGGATTTCGCTGACGAATTGAGTCTCTTCCGCTGGACAGTGACGTCGGCCAGTGCATAATTATCCAAATAATTTGGATATTCGTGCATGCCTTATCGTGACAATCAACAGGCGTTTCGGGCGCTCTACGCCGTAGCCACGACCCAAGGCGGCTACTTCACGGCAAAACAAGCGGGCGCGGCAGGGTATGGCATTCGCCATCTCGATTACCACGCGAAAACTGGCAATTTCGAGCGCGTCGGCCACGGACTCTACCGGCTACCAACGATCCCTCTGTACGAGCACGACGACCTGATCCGTCTGAGTCTCTGGAGCCGCGACCGTTCTGACCGGCCCCAGGCGGTGGCCTCCCACATCACTGCTCTCGAACTCCACCAGCTGAGCGACGTTCTCCCGACCCGGATTCACCTCACGGTGCCGCGCTCCTTCCGAAAAGCCGTCCCAACTGGGGCAGTGCTGCACAAGGCGTCAGTTGAACCCGAGGACGTGCAGGAATGGACAGGATTCCGTGTTACCAGTCCGCAGCGAACGCTCCTTGATGTCGCCACCGACCGGTCGATTACCGAGGAGCAACTAGACCGGGCCGTAAAGGAGGCGGTGGAACGTGGGCTGGTACGACGCTCTTGGCATCTCGGAGCACAGTAGCACCTCCGGCACGCGGCAGAGAACCGTTCCGATGGCGCGCGAACGTAACCTTTTCCGGCTTGGAATTGATTAAATCAGCGACGAAAAGATTCGTTCCGCTCCGGCGTCGGCTCATTCCGCCGTGGCATCAACCGCATCCATCCCGTGATTGATCTATCCCGACCTGCCATAAACCTGTTTCGTGACGAAATAGGTTAAATCCCACCCGGAAAAACCGATTCCGTCCCGGAATCAACCTTTTCCGGGGCAAAACAAACCTATTTCATCACGAAACAGGTTAATTCCACGCCGAACCAAACCTCGGCGACACCGGATAAAGTCCGTTCTTCCGCGCCGAAACCCCCTTCCACCCCGGAACAAACCCCCTCTGCC
>CAXUAZ010000196.1:0-6004 GCA_964249195.1 uncultured Chthoniobacterales bacterium | reverse complement strand
CGGCGCCGACGGGATCACGCAAAACTCGCCCGGCCCCAGCACGCCGGGCTCCGCGACTTCCCGCAACGCCTGGCCGCCCAGAAACACCAGGGCAGTCCCCGCGGGCGACTTGCCCGGCCCTGAGCGCTTGGGCGGCGCCCCGGGCCACGGGTGCGTCCAATGCGCGCCGTCCTGGGTCCATGAGGCCGTCTCCCAACCCGCCAAATCCGCGCCGTCGATGATCGCCTGCTCGCGGTTGGCCGCCTCGATGACGAGCGGCGCGTTCGCGGTCCCATGCGCCGCCGGCACGCGCACGGCCTCGCGGTAAACGCCATCGGCGAGCACCACCTTTGCGCCGACGCCGCGATCCTGGTCCGCCGCCGCGACTTGCACGCCGCGCGCGATCGTTTTGAACGGCGACTCTTCGGTCCCATGATCCGCGTCGTCTTCGGCGTCGGCGTTCGAGGGATCGACGTAGTAGGTCTTCTCAACCTTCGACTCGTCGATCGACGCCTGGGCGCGAGCGGCCCCAACAGCCACCCACACGCCGCAGGTCAATAGGCACGCCAATCGGCCGTTCATGGAAGAATCTATGAGGAACGATACCCCGCCGGGTCAATCTCGACCTCGCCGTAACCCACCGCCCGCAACCCCGCGCGCAGGTTCCCTTCGATGCCGGTCAAAGCGCCCATTTCCTCCGGCGCGATCTGCACCCGCGCGCGCGGCGCCTCCGCGGTGACGTGATGCCGCACCCGGAAAACGCGGAACCCCAGCGACCGCACCCATTCTTCGCCGCGCTCGATCATGCTCAACGCGTCCGTCGTCACCGGCGTCCCGTGCGGGATGCGGGAGCTCAGGCAAGGCTGCGCGGGGGCATCCGCCGTGGGGAGTCCCAGCGCGCGGGAACGCTCGCGGATTTCCGCCTTGGTCAGCCCCGCCTCCTTGAGCGGCGCGATCACGGCAAACTCCGCCGCCGCCCGCACCCCGGGCCGCACCTGGCGGGCGTCATCGGCGTTTTCGCCGTAAGCGATGGCGGCGTACTGCCGGTCGCGCGCGATGAGATCCAGCCGGGTAAATAGCTCTGCCTTGCAGTAGTAACAACGGTTCAACGGATTGCTGACGTAACTCGCGTTCGCCATTTCCTCGGTTTGCACGACCTCGACCGCCGCCCCGATGTCCGCCGCCAGCGCGAGAGCGTCCGCCAACGCCTGACGGGGAAGACTCGGGCTGTCCGCGATCACCCCCTGCGCCTGTGTCCCGAGGACACGGTGCGCGACGGCGAGCAGGTACGCGCTATCAACCCCGCCCGAGTACGCGATCAGCAACGGCGCCCGCGCGCGCAGGATGGCTTCGAGTTGGGCGTCCTTGTCTTGCATCGGTTACAACACCAGTCGTCGAAATAACTCATCGAGCGGCAACTGCAATCCGATGTAAAATTCGCCGAAATCCGAGTATTCGGCGCTCACCGGATCGAACCGCATCTCGTATACGATGCCCTTGAGATCGAGCGTGTCGTTGGCAAAAAGCGTCACGCCCCACTCCGAATCATCCAGTCCCGTCGACCCCGTAATAAGCTGCCGGATCTTCCCGGCCCACTGGCGGCCGATCCGCGCGTGGCCGCCCATGAGCGCCTTGCGTTCTTCGAACGTCATCCGGTACCAGTTCTGCGCAGACCCCCGCCGTTTGCCCATGCTGTAGAAGCACAGCACGGGCCGGTTCCCGAGCTTGGGATAGAGCCGTTCGGAGCCGTACTTGTTCATCCGATCGCGGAAGTCGACGAGCCCGGCCGCGTGCTCGGGCGAGCCGGGCGCCAGCCCACGTTCCTTCTCCAAAGTCTCCGCGGCAAACTCCGCCTCGCTCGTCGTGTACTCGCTGCGCTCGGTCATCGAGAGATAGCTAAAGACCGGCGTCAGGACGTCCGCCCCCAGGGAAAGCCCGAGCCGTTTCTCAAAGCCGTTGGCCACCTGGAGGTCGGGCGTCAGCAGCATGAACCCCAAATCCCCCTTGGGCGTCACAACGCTAAACGTCAGCAGCTGCGTATCCGGCGTCGCGCGGATCTCCTGGACGAGCAGCGCGAGGTTGGTCTTGGCCTGACGCTGCTCTTCCGAGCCGAGGAGCTGCCACTGCCCGTACTCGATCCGATAATAAAGATGCAGGACGTGCCACCCCTCCGCAGGCACCACAGGATCAAAAGTGCGCTCGCTCGTCATCGTGGGGCTAGATTAGGTCGGCGTCGGTCCCGATTCAAGGGGCTCCCTCTTGCTCCGTGCCCTCCGCGTGCTCCGTGCGAGATTTAATTCACGCTGCGCAACTGCACATCGCCCACGCGAAGGTCCAACGCGCGCTCGGCCACCCGCAGGAAGCTGTCGCTCGCATCGGTCAGCGCGACCTGGAGCAATCCCGGTTCGTCCTCCGGCGCAATCAGCCCGGCCCCTTGCAGGATGCTCCGGACCGCCAGCGCGCAATTCTGCGCCGAATCGACCAGCCGCACCCCCGGCCCCGCGATCCGCGCCAGCGCCGTCTTCAGCAACGGATAATGCGTGCACCCGAGGATCAACGTGTCGATCCCACCGTCGAGCAGCGGCTGCAAGTACTGCCCGATCACCTGATCGGTCACGGGATGTTCCAGCCAGCCTTCCTCGATCAACGGCACGAGCAACGGGCAGGCCGCCGTCCGCACGTCGAGCTGCGGCGCGAGTTTGTGCAACGCGCGTTCATACGCCCCGCTCTTGATGGTCGCGCGCGTCCCGATGACCCCCACCTTCCCGTTCTGCGACGCTTCCGCCGCCGCCGCCGCGCCCGGGGCAATGACGCCGACCACCGGCACGCGGAGCGTCTCCTGCAATCGCGGCAACGCCAGCGCGCTGGCCGTGTTGCACGCCACCACCACGAGCTTCGCCTGCTCCGCGAGCAACAACCCCGCGATCTCAAAACTGTAACGCTCCACCGTCGCCTGGCTCTTGCCGCCGTAGGGCACCCGGGCCGTGTCCCCCAGATAGAAAATATTCTCCGCCGGGAGCAATTCGCGCAACGCGGCGACCACCGTCAGCCCGCCGATCCCCGAATCGAAGACCCCGATCGGCCGCCGCTCGGGTGCGCGGGCTTCAGCAGGCGCCGGTTCGTTCAACGATGCGCTCACCTAGTTGCTGTGCGGGACCTCGACCACCGGCCCGTCGTTCAAATTGCTGACCCGCGCCGCCGCCGCGTCAATCGGCACGCTGGCCCCAATGCTCGGAATGCCCCCCTGGATCTGCACCGACCCCGGCTTGACGCTCAACGGCGAAGGCCGCTGACTGCCCGCGAGCACCGGCATCGTTGTATTGCCCATCCCGGTCGCCGTCTGGTAATTCTGAATCGCCAGCGCGATGGCTTCGGCCTCCGCCTGCCGGTACGCCGGGGTGGCGATCCGGCTGGCTTCCTGCGGATTGCTCACAAAGCCCCCTTCGATCAACACCGCCGGGATCGTGGTCAACCGCAGCACGCAAAACCGCGCCCGTTTGATCCCCCGGTCCACCATCGGCAACCGGCTCAGCAGCGACGCGTGCATGGCCGTGGCCAGCGCCATGTTCTCGGGATCGTCCACGTTGCCCGCGCACGGCAGCATGCACGAGGCGGTGGGGCTGTCGTCTCCGGTGGAAGGCACGAAACGCGGCGCGAGCGTATAAGTCTCGATGCCCGTGCCGAAGTCGCTGCCGGCATTAAAATGGATGCAGACGAACATCGCATCGCGAAACTGGTTGGCGAACGCCGCCCGCTGCTCGAGCGGGATGAACTCGTCGGTGGTGCGCGTCATTTCCACCTTCAGCCCGCGGCGCAGGAGGATCTCACGCAAGCGCAGGGAGGTATCGAGCGCAAAATTCTTCTCGTCCCCGTAGATGCTGGTTGCGCCGCGATCGTGCCCGCCGTGGCCGGGGTCGATCACCACCGTGCGGATCGCGTTCATGCCTTTGATCCGGTTCGGACGCAGCACCGGCTCGACCAATTTGGTGAGATCGAGCCGCGAGAGGAGCACCTCGCCGCCCGAGGACGCCAAGTCGCTGCTCATGATGAATTTGACCCCGTTGATGATGAGTTCCTTCGACCCCACCGACCCGCGGATGGTGCACCCGGGCGATTGCAGGAGGACATCGTGCGGAGTGGGTTCGGTGTAGCGCAGTTTGTAGAACGATGCGACGTTCTGCATCGTGAGGTAATCGCGGCTCTCGTACTTCACGACGTTCCACCCGCCATCGCCGAGCGCGCCGGCCGGCACCCCCGCGAGCAGGAGGGCGGCCAACGTGCAAAGAAATAAGGAGCGACGCATGGCGAGGACGAGCGTGAACGGAATATGGCTGACGAGCAAGCAATTTCAATGCGAGACTGGCCGGGCATCGCCGATGCGAGCAATCCGGCCCTGAGCTTCGAAGTTCATCCCATCCATGAGTCTCCTTACTTCGATCCTCGGCTCCGCCATTGGCGGCGGCGGCAACGACAAGACCCAAATGTTGGCCGGTTTGCTCGGGCAGGTGCTGTCCGGCACGAGTCCGGCCCCCGGCGCGCCCAGCGGGGTGGGAGGTTTGGTGCATCAATTTGAGCAAGCCGGCCTGGGCGCGCTGATCAATTCCTGGATCGGCACGGGCCCCAACCAGGCCCCCACCCCGGGCCAGATCAATCAGGGCCTCGGGCCGGAAGTGATCCAGCATTTCGCCGAAAAGCTCGGTCTTCCGCCGCAGGAGGTGAGCGGTATTCTGGCCCAGGTGTTGCCCCAGATGGTCGATCACGTGACCCCCAACGGGGCAGTGCCCCCGACCAGCAGCGTCCAGGGAATGCTCGGCACGCTCCTGGGCGGCTTCGGCAAGTAAGCCTTAGGCGCAAGGGAAAAAACCAAAAAAACACCCCCTCCGTTACGTATTGTAACGCCTCATAACTGCTTCGCCGTCCACCGCGATGATGCGCATCATTGCGTCGAGCTGTAGCGGCGGTCTATGACCGTCGGTCGACGCGTTTTTAGAACGCAGTTTTCTCCGGCAATCGAGTTAGCGACGGTCACAGACCGCCGCTACAACTGTCTGCCCTCCATTTGTATGTCAAAGAACAGGTTCCTGAACCGAGGTTCAGAAATCTTGCGCAAGATATTAAAGGCAGCTTATCATGTCGGAAGGCGCCCACGATGCGAAACGCCGTCTGCTTGCTCAGCCGTTTGGTCAATAGCGAGAACGCCTCCACGAGGATGAGTTCATGGAGGACAAAGGAGCGTTCGGGGTCGTTGTAAACCGCGCGCACGGCGGCATGGTCGAGGTCTCTGGCATCGGCCAGCGAGTAAATGGCGCCGGTATCGAGGAAAACGGGCCGTTTCACAACGGCTGCCCGGCGTGGCCGTAGAGGATGTCTTCAGCGTGGCGCCCCGTGTCGTTCGGTTCCCCGCTGGAAAACGCACCGATGATGTCGGCCACCGGGTCGTGTGCCAGGGCAACGGAACGGTGGATGCGCTCAGCAATGAACTGGAAGAGCGCCTTTTGTTCCGCCGCTGGAAGCTTATCCACGGCAGATTCGATTTCGGCCAGCGTGCTCATAGCGTCATTTTAGCGCGAAGCGGCGGCCGCCGGCAAGCACGGCAATGCCCCTCTCCTTCAGCGTTTGTGATCCACCCCGGGTCCCAGGGCCTGTGATCTCCGCTGGATGATCGGCGCAAGGTCTACGGATGACACTCGCAAGGCCCTGGTGCGTTCGCGGCTCACCAAAGCGGCCAGCGATCTGCGCGGCGCCCGCATCCTGGGTGCGGCTGGCCGTACGGGGAGAAGCTACGGCGGGTGGCTGCGCGCCTGGGCTGGAATCTTGACCAAAGAGGCGAGATGATCGGCCTCTGCGACCTGCTGATCGCCGGCCAGGCCCTTGCCCTCGATCTGATTCTGGTGACTCGCAATCAACGGGAGTTGCGACGAGCACTGGGCTTGAAGCTGGAAGATTGGGAGTGACAAAACAGGCCAAATTCCTGTGTAGAGTAGGCGGGAAGCGACGGATTGAGAGGCCCAAGGGCCAATGACCG
>CAXUAZ010000195.1:0-6015 GCA_964249195.1 uncultured Chthoniobacterales bacterium | reverse complement strand
TCCTTCTGCCTTCATCCTTCTGCCTTCATCCTTCTGCCTTCATCCTTCTGCCTTCATCCTTCTGCCTTCGCCTTTCCTTGGCAATCCGCTCATTTCAAGCTAAGGAAGCGTTCCCGCTTTACGCCCATGGATAGAACCGCCTGGATTGCAGTCATACTTAGCGTCATCGGCCTTGTCGGCTGGGAGGTCTATGTCGCCAAGACGTACCCGCAACCGGCCACCGTCGCGCCCGCTCCCGGAACGCTCGCGATCACCTCCGGCAAACCGGAGACCGTCGTCGACCGCCAGGCGCCCGCGCCCGCCTCAACGCCCGATGCGCAGACCGGCGCACCCGTCGCCGAGCAAATCGAGACGCTGGTCACGCCGAAGCTCGAACTGCATTTCACCAATCTCGGCGGCGGCATCGCCGAAGCCATCCCGCTCGGCAAAGAGCACCTCGCCGAAGGCGGCGTGAACATTAAACTCAATCACGCCGGCCATATCGCCATCGGCGCGATCACCAAGAAGGCCGGGGATGACGCCCGCCAGCCTTACACGCTCACCCGTGACGGCGGCGCCGTCATCGCCGAACGCACCGAACCCGACGGCCTCAAGATCACCAAGAAATACACCGTGATCTGGGACGCGAGCGATCCGAAACACCGGCAATTTCCCGCCGTGCGCCTGGATGTGACGTTCGCCAACTCCGGCGCCCAACCGTACTCGTTGCCCGGCTACTACGTCCACGCGGGCTCCTCGGCGCCGATCCACCGCAAGGATTACCCCACCAACACCGCGTTCGATTGGATGACCGGCGGCGCTTACCACACGACGAGCGTCACGGCCTTCGACGGCGGCGCGATCCCGTTGATCGGCATCCAGACGAGCGCGCCGAGGCCGGTCATCACCGAACCGTTGACCAAAGCGGCCTGGATCGCGGTCAAGAATCAATTCTACGCGACGATCGTCTCGCCCCTCGCCGGACCGGACCAGGAGGCGCCAGCGACCGAGGTCTGGGCGAAACGCTTCGACCTGCCGGTCACTCCGGAAGATGAAGCCGCCAACCTCAAGCCGCTCCACGCGGTCGACGCCGCGCTGGGATTGCCGGGGATAACCCTCGCGCCGGGCGAGAGCAAGACCCAGGCGTTCCAGATCTATGCCGGGCCCAAGCTGCACAGCCGGCTCGAATTGCTCGGCCACGACGAGCAGGAAGTCATGAACTTCGGCAAGTTCAAGATCGTCAGCATCATCCTGCTCAACACCATGAACACCCTCAAAGGGTGGGTGGGCAGCTATGGCGTCGCCATCATTTTGCTGACCATGATGGTCAAACTCGTCCTGCTTTACCCGCAGCTCAAAGCCAACGCCTCCATGCGGCGGATGGCCGCCCTCGGGCCGAAGCTCACCGAGCTGAAGGCCAAGTACAAGGACGACGCGGCAAAGGTCCAGACCGAAACCATGAAGCTGTACAAGGATTACGGCGTGAACCCGCTCGGAGGTTGTCTGCCGTCCTTGATCCAGATGCCGATCTTCTTCGGCTTCCTCTACATGCTGGGGACAGCGGCGGAGTTGCGCAACTCCAGTTTCCTCTGGGTGCACGATCTATCGCAACCGGACACCGTGGCGCACATCGGCGGGTTGCCGCTCAACGTGTTGCCGCTGCTCATGGTGGGCACGCAGTTCTGGCAGATGCAGCTGACGCCCAAGACGGGCGATCCGCAGCAGCAGAAGATGTTCATGTTCATGCCGCTGGTGTTCGGGTTTTTCTGTTACAGCTTCGCGGCGGCGTTGGCGCTGTATTACACGATGCAGGGCGTGCTCATGATCATCCAACTCTACGCCACGCGGAACCAGCCGCTCCCCACCCTCCAAAAGCGCGAGGGCGGCGGGAGCGCCGGCGGCGGTCTGACCGGGTTCGCCGAGCGCATGGCCAAGAAGGGCGCGGCGGGCGGCGCCGGCGGGGCGAAGCGGTTGCGGACGTAAGCGTTGGGCGTCATGTTGTTCCATGAACCTGACGCCTCGCGAGCTGCTCGACACGATGCTCGGCTACTTGGGCTTCGCGTTCGACATCCAGGAGAGCGCCGCGCCGGATGGGACCATCACCCTGCAGGTGTTCACGGGGGAATCCGAGCGCCTGATCGGGCGCGACGGTGAAACGCTCGAAGACCTCCAGTTCCTGCTCAATCGCCTCATGCAGGCGAAGGATCGCCAAGCGCCGCGGGTCATCGTGGATGTCGAACATTACCGCACGATGCAGCAGGACGGCTTCCTGCGCGGCATCCGCACGCTGGCCGACCAGGTGCGCGCCACGGGCCGCCCGGTGCAGCTCGACCCGATGAATTCCTACGACCGGCGGCTGGTGCACAGCGCGTTCAAGGACGATCCGGATCTCGTCACGACGAGCCCGAAGGACGACGCGCGCCTCAAGCGGATCACGATCGCGCGGCGGGGGTGAGGCGCCGCCCGAATGATGTATTCAAGCTGATGTCGCAGCATGGCGGAAGTCCCGCTTCATCGACCAAACTTCCGCGGGGGGCACAATCCCTACGAAGGGTGAGTTCTGGCGCAGACGCTGCCCTCTGTCGTCCTCGGCGCAGAGGGTGGCGCAAATCTCCTCCAGCGGCTGGGTAAGAATGGTCTCCCACTCCCGATAGCAACGCAGCAGCGAAGGCGCATTTGCATTCTGCCTGGTCCAGCGATCAAGATTATGGTGCGCCACTTGAAGAAGCTCTGGGCATGCGCGCAGGCGAGCGGCGACCTCTTTTGCAAGGGCAAGACTTACCTCATCTTGAAAGCGGTGGTCCACGCCGTCGACTCTAGCGGATTTGCGGACGCGAATCCATCAGCAGCGTCGCCGCCCTCCGCAACGACGATTTAGTAAGCCGCCTGCGGCCCCTTGACGTTCTTCTTCTTGCCCATCCACGGCATCAACCCGCGAAGCCGCTCGCCGACCTTCTCGATCGGGTGCGCCGCGCCGGCCTTAAGCAGCGCCGTGTAATTCTTGCGCCCGGTGCGGTACTCCTCAATCCAATTCTTGGCAAACTTGCCGTTCTGAATCTCCTTGAGCACCTTGCCCATCTCCTTCTTGACCGCCTTGTTGATGATGCGCGGGCCCGTCACCACGTCCCCGTATTTCGCCGTCTCCGAGATCGAAAACCGCATTCCCGCAATGCCCGACTCGTTCATCAAGTCGACGATCAACTTCAACTCGTGCAGGCACTCGAAGTACGCCATCTCCGGCTGATACCCCGCCTCGACCAGCGTCTCGTACCCCGCCTGGACCAACGCCGTCGCGCCGCCGCAAAGCACGGCCTGCTCGCCGAAGAGATCAGTCTCCGTCTCCTCCTTGAACGTCGTCTCGATGACCCCGCCCCGGGTGCCGCCGATGCCCTTGGCCCAAGCCAGCGCGACCTTCTTGGCTTGCTTGCTTGGGTTTTGGTAAATGGCGATCAACGCCGGGACGCCTTTGCCCTCGACGTATTGCCGGCGCACGATGTGCCCCGGCCCTTTCGGCGCGACCATGATCACGTCGACATCCGCGGGCGGCACGACGGTCTTGAAATGGATGGCAAAGCCGTGGCTGAACAGCAGCGTCTTGCCCTTCGTCAGATTCGGCGCGACGTCCTTTTCGTAGACTTCCGCGATCTTCAAATCAGGCACCGCGAGAAAAATCACGTCCGCCTCTTTGACTGCCTCGTCTGTGTCCAGCACCGCCAGTCCTTTCTCCGCGGCGACGGCGCGCGAGGGACTGCCCGGATAGAGCCCGATGACAACGTTCATCCCGCTGTCCTTGAGATTAAGCGCGTGCGCATGTCCCTGCGAGCCAAAGCCGATGACGGCCAGGGTCTTGGAGGCAAGGATTTTCAGGTCGGCGTCTTTATCGGTGTAAACTTTGGCGGGCATATGGGGAAAGGTAGAAGGTAGAAGGTAGAAGGCAGAAGGTAGAAGGTAGAAGGTAGAAGGTAGAAGGCAGAAGGCAGAAGGCAGAAGGCAGAAGGTAGAAGGTAGAAGGTAAGATTTTGGCGGTGGTTTGAGGATCGATTAGGGATGGCGTCGGGGTCAGTCAGAAGGTGTGTCGCAGGGGATTTTCCCTTCTGCCTTCATCCTTCTGCCTTCGCCTTTCTACCCTTCCTCCTGCCGCGCCATGGCCACCTTCCCCGTGCGGGTCAGGTCGTTGATGCCGAAATTCTGCATCAGGCGGATGAACTTGTTGATCTTGCCCTCGTGACCGGTGACTTCGATGAGGAAATTCTTGTGCTGCACGTCCACGATCTTTGCGCGGAAGACGTCGCAGATTTGCATCACTTCCGAGCGCGTCTCGGCGTCGACTTTCACCCGCATTAAAACCAATTCGCGGTCGACGTACTCGTTGTCGCGGAAATCCTGGATGGAGATCACGTCCACGAGCTTGTTGAGCTGCTTGGTGACCTGATCGAGCACGGAGTCGTCGCCGCGCACGACGATCGTCATGTGCGAGGTGGCCGGGTCGAGGGTCGGCCCGGCGTTGAGCGTGTCGATGTTGAATCCGCGCCCGCTGAACATCCCGGCGATGCGCGCAAGCACGCCGAACTTGTTCTCGACGAGGACAGATAAAGTGTGGCGCATGGGAAAAAATGCCGGAGGAACCGGGGCGGGCATGGTGCGGCGATTTGCGGCCCTCGTCAAACGCAAAAACCGCCGCTAAGTTGTGGGCGCATGCTTACTTTGGACATCCCGGCCGGCGAGTTTGCGGCCTACCTCTTCGATTGCGACGGCACCCTGGCCGACACGATGCCGCTCCATTACCGCGCCTGGCGGGCGGTGCTGGACCCGCTCGAGTGCGACTTTCCGGAGGATGTCTTCTACTCCATCGGCGGCATGCCGACGGCCACGGTGGTCGATTTCCTCAACGAACGAAACGGCTTGAGCCTGCCCTCGATGCAGCTCGCCGAGGAGAAAGAGGAGGTCTTCATGACGCTCATCCCCCACGTGCAGCCGATCGCGCCGGTGGTGAATTTTATGTTGGCGTTGGAGGGCAAATACCCGTTGGCCGTGGCGTCCGGCGGGTTCAAATCGGTGGTGACGGCGATCCTGGAAACGCTTGGGCTGCTCGGCCATTTTCAGACGTTGGTGACCGCCGAAGATGTCACCCACGGCAAGCCCGCGCCCGACACGTATCTGGAAGCCGCGCGTCGCCTGGGGGTCGAACCGTCGCGCTGCCTGGTGTTCGAGGACACCCCGCTTGGCCGCGAATCCGCGCTCAACGCCGGCATGCAATGCGTGCTGGTCCCCAGCGGCCCGGTGGTGGAGCGGGCGGTGAAGAAGATGGAGCAAAGCCGGGACTACGATGCATGAATGACGCGGACAATCTGCCGCCTCCGCGCCCGAGTGACCGCTCCCCGCAAACGGCCGGCGTCAATTTTCGGAAACTCGAAAATGTAATGGCAACGTACGACGGTGGCCCAGTCCAGACCGTCTTCCGCGTCAAGCCGAACGTCTCGGGACTTCATCTGATAATCTCCGCGGACGGACACACACATTATTGCATTCACGCTCACATAGTCACGACTCTGAGCGACGAAGTCGGGCGAAAGGATGATAAACGGATGGGGCTGCGCGGCTGACGGAAACGGAAAGTCGAATATCTGCCACTGCCTCATCGGGACGCCGCACTGCGAGCGGCAGCAAGTGAAATGGCGTTGATCAAATCGGCGTCTTCCTTATCGATGATGTCGTCAGCCGCCAAGACACGCTTCTTTGCGTTGACCGGCGTGGCCGAGGATTTCGTCCCGACCTTTCGCTTCCTGGCGGGAGAAGGTTTGAGCGCAGCAGGCATGGGGATTGTTTATTCCATTCCTCCCTGGACGGCAAGCCAGATTGATGGTTAGCCCGCCGCGATCCGCCGCGTGATCTCGATCGCCAGCTCCAGCGCCACCGCCGCCTGCGGCCCGGTCACCTTCGGTTCCAACCCACCCCGCGCGCATTCAATGAACGACGTTTTTTTTTTTATTTATTGGGCGACCTTCGAGATCTACACCGCCCCGCGGACGATCGGCC